>NZ_JBEZYA010000003.1:0-479542 GCF_040638295.1 Actinoplanes sp. NPDC026619 | reverse complement strand
CGGCTCACCCCGATCGAATTTGAGACAATCAACAGGCACGCCACCGCGGCCTGAACCACTCAACCCCGCGAGTCAACCAAACCCGGGGCAGTCCCCAGTGCTTCAACTACAACGCTCTCGCCCGGCTGGTCGAAGCGAAGACGATCAACGGTGACGACTGCGCCACCGGCAGCGTGTCGAACACCGCCGGCTCGTATTGGCAGACGTACGCCTACGACACCGTCGGCGACCGCACCGCACTGGTCGATCACTCCACCAACGGCGGCACCGACGTCACCACCACCTACACCAACGGATGCACCAGCAACTGCGGTAAGGGTGGCGCCCAGCCGCACACCCTCACCGCGACCGTCGGCGGCACCAACCCCACCACCTTCATATACGACTCCAGCGGCTACCTGGCGACCCGGACCCCGACGACCGGTCCAGCCCAGACACTGGACTGGGACGACGAGGGGCACCTGGCATCGGTCACCTCGGCCGGCCAGACGACGAAGTATCTGTACGACGCCGACGGCAACCAGCTGATTCGCCGCGACCCCGGCAGGACCACGCTGTTCGCCGGGGACACCGAGATCGTCATCAACACCGCGGTGTCGCCCGCGGTCGCCATCGGCGGCGTCCGGACCTACACCACCGGCGGAGCCGCCGTAGCGGTCCGCTCGACGCTGCCGGAGAGCGCCGGCACCAACTACCTGTTCACCGACCCGCACGGCACCTCCACCCTCGCGATGGACGTGGCCACCCAGGCGTTGTCCCGCAAGCAGTACAAGCCGTACGGCGAGGACCGCAGCAGCGCCAACACCACGGCGTGGCCGGACATGACCCACGGCTACCTGGGCAGCTCCACGGATGCCGCGACCGGCTACAACGACTTGGGCGCGCGCAAGTACGATCCGACGCTTGGTCGTTTCATCAGCGCCGACCCGCTCCTGGACACCGCCGACGTCAACCAATTGGGCGGCTACACCTACGCCGGCGACAACCCCATATCATCGGCCGATCCGACTGGGCTGAAACCCAACGACCCCGAACTCGACGACCAGTTCGGGCATCGCCTCGACATATCGATGGCCGACATCGCTGTGAGTGAAGCAGGTCGCAAGAAAGGCAAGCAGAACCGGGACGCCATCTGGAGGTTCTCCGAGACCATCTTGACCGATGCAGTAAATACGGTGGCGAACCCGCTCAAGTGCGTCGCCGGTTCTGGCCATACCTGCCGGGATATGATCGCAGGGACCGCGAAGCTAGCGGTTGACCTGGCAAAATGCGTCGGCACAATCACCTGTGACGGCCTTAAACAGGACTTCGGCTGCGCCGACGGCGTGACCGCTGAGTGCGCCGGCCACATCGTGTTCTTCATCGCCGCCTCCATCGCCACCGCCGAACTCGGCGGCGAAGGCAGCGCCGCCGCAAAGGTATCCGGCGGTGCAGCCAAGACCGATGCGAGGGCTGCAGCCGTATCGGAGACCAGTACCGCCGATGCCGCCAGGGTCACCGAGAAATGCAGCTTCGACAACTGCGGCTCATCCAACTTTTTTGATGACGGTGACCAGCTTAATTCGCTTGTGCCGAAGGCAAGTACGGAATCAGGATTCCATGACGTATGGATCCATGGGTCGGCGAATGGTGTTGCCCCTTCGTTCAATGCGGCTGAGGGCGGCGCTGGCCTGACTAATCATCGGGTTCTGGCGAGAATGATTAGGAATGACTCGAATTATCCTGGCGGCCCACTCAGGCTCTGCTCGTGCAATACGGGATCCTCGTCGGGGACATTCGCGCAAGACTTGGCGAATAAAATGGGTGTGGATGTTATGGCTCCCACCGGCTACCTATATGTCTGGCGTAATGGTCGCCTGGGTATCGGTGCCGATGGGGCTAGGTTGGGGCCGCCCTATACTGGCGGAGGATGGCAGATCTTTCGACCCGGAGGTGGCAGGTGACCGGTAGCGTCCAGCTAAAGCAGGTGGGCTTCTATAAATCCGCAGAAGACCTCTTGGCTGTTGTGGGATCAGCGCAATATCCGTGGGAACCCATGGCGGTACGTTATCTAGAGCAGGGAATGACCGTATTGGTCTCACCTGGTTGGGTGGATGATCTGCTCGATCCGCAGGCGAAGATGATTTGTCAGTACTCCACTCTGACGGACGGTAAATGGGTATGGTCGAGTGATCTATCGTATTACTTGAGGGCCTATCACGTCGCTCTTCCTGATGAATTCGTAGCTCATATGGCTTCGCGTGACTGGGTTGTTCCGGAACTTGGCGAAGCGGAGCTAGATGCAATATGCGAGCATTTAGAGAAGCAACACGGCCTCTCGTGAATGATGATAGCTGTCTGTGGCGGAGGGCGGCGTGCCGCCCCGTCGCGGCTCCGTCGAAGTCCTGTGGGTCATGGGCGTGCGTCTGAGTTGATGTCACGCATGACGTAAACGATCATAGGCATAAGCTAATGTAGGCATCTGTGGATACATGATCGCTGGCGTTCAAAGGCAATCACGAAGCCCATCGACGACGTGAAGGCCGGGACGGACGTCACCACCGCCTACACCAACGGATGCACCAGCAATTACGGTAAGGGTGGCGCCCAGCCGCACACCCTCACCGCGACCGTCGGCGGCACCAACCCCACCACCTTCATATACGACTCCAGCGGCTATCTGGCGACCCGGACCCCGACGACCGGTCCAGCCCAGACACTGGACTGGGACGACGAGGGGCACCTGGCATCGGTCACCTCGGCCGGCCAGACGACGAAGTATCTGTACGACGCCGACGGCAACCAGCTGATTCGCCGCGACCCCGGCAGGACCACGCTGTTCGCCGGGGACACCGAGATCGTCATCAACACCGCGGTGTCGCCCGCGGTCGCCATCGGCGGCGTCCGGACCTACACCACCGGCGGCACCGCCGTAGCGGTCCGCGTTCTGGGACGACACCACCAACGAGTGGGCACCTACACCAACAATCTTTCCGACTACCTTCCTGGATGCTAGAGATGACCCCCGATGTGCAGCTCGTTCTCGATTTGGTCACGAAAATACCGGGCTTCGAGGAGATCTACGAGATTCATGTCGGAGAAAATGACGAAGTGCTTCCCCATGTAATCTTCTGGGATATCACGCAAGAGGTCGTAGCTTCGTTTTTGCGTAACGATCCCGAGCCTTCAAAGTGGAGCGCCGCGCTTCATTTCTTGGAGGAGGGATTTGAATAGAATGTTTCTGAGCTGAATCGGGTAATAGTAACCTCGTTCCTCGACTCTCTTCCCTTCCCCGGGGAGCCAGGCCACGGCATCGTCGACAGTCTCGGCCCTGGGTTAAGAGAGCGTTTCGACTTGATCCGTCCGTACGGGTAACCGGCGTGCTAGTACTCCAGCAGGGGATCGTTCTGAGCTGCGGTAACGGTGTGGTTTTGTCCGTGGACAGCAAAGCAGCCACCGTCGAGTCTCAGTGGCGGTTTGGTCTGGCGGCTCGCGATCTGCTGCACCCGTTTGGGCGACGATGGGATCACCGGGGTGATCGGGCCGATGAGGCTCATGATCGCCCCGTTACCTTTTTGATCGTCCCCAGCCGGGGACTGCTCGGTCGCTCGGTCCGGTATGACTTACTGCCCCTGTCGTATGCATGATCCGGGGGGTGTTGTCGCCGGGCCGGGTGGCGTCGGCGGACCGCTGATAGGGACCCGGCCACCCTCGGGTAGGTCTCTCCGTAACGTGGCTGCCGGCAGTCCGACGCTCTGACCAGCGGCCGAGCCCATGATGGACATCGTGGGAGACGAAAGCGTGCACAACGAGTACGGCGTGTTCCTGGGCCTGGACGTCGGCAAGACCGACCATCACGCGGTCGCACTGGATCCGGCGGGCAAGCGGCTGCATGACGCGGCGTTGCCGAATACCGAGGCTGGGCTGCGGAAACTGTTCGACAAACTCGGCCGGCACGGCCGGATCCTGGCGGTGGTCGACCAGCCCGCCTCGATCGGCGCCCTGCCTGTTGCGGTCGCCCGGGCGGGCGGGCATCAGATCGCCTACCTGCCGGGCCTGGTCATGCGCCGGCTCGCTGACCTGCATCCCGGCACGGCGAAGACTGACGCCCGAGACGCCTGGGTGATCGCGGACGCCGCCCGCACTTTGCCGCACACGCTGCGCCGCGTCGACGCGGGCGACGACGCCCTCGCCGAGCTGGAGATGCTGGTCGGCTACGACGACGACCTCGCCGGCGAGGTGACCCGCATCAGCAACCGGATCCGCGGCCTGCTCACCCAGATCCACCCGCCCCTGGAACGGGTCCTGGGCCCGAAAGCCCAGCACCCGGCGGTGCTGGAACTGTTGTCGCGATGCGGCGGCCCGGCCGGGCTACGCAAGGCCGGCCGGGCGAAACTCGCCGAGATCGTCGAACCGCGTGCACCACGCATGGGCGCCCGCCTCGTCGAGCAGATCTTCACCGCCCTGGACGCCCAGACGGTGGTCGTTCCCGGCACCACCGCGGCCGAGACCATCCTCCCCAGACTGGCCGAAAGCCTGCGTGAATTGCTGAAACAGCGTGACCAGGTCGCTGTCCAGGTCGAGGAGATGCTTGATGCTCACCCTCTTTCCCCGGTCCTGATCTCGATGCCTGGTGTCGGGGTCAGGACCGCAGCCCGGATCCTGCTCGAAGTCGGCGACGTCGCCTCGTTCCCGAGCTCCGGCCACCTGGCCGCCTACGCCGGACTTGCCCCGGTCACACGACGCTCGGGCACCAGCATCCGCGGCGAGCACCCACCCAAGGGTGGCAACAAGCAGCTCAAACGCGCGTTCTTCCTGTCCGCGTTCGCGGCCCTGTCCGACCCGGCCAGCCGGGCTTACTACGACCGGAAACGAGCCGAGGGCAAGAAACACAACGCCGCCCTCATCTGTCTCGCCCGCCGCCGCGTCGACGTCCTGCACGCCATGCTCCGAACCCGCACGCCTTACCAGCACAAACCCGTAGAAAAGCTCGCCCTCGCTGCTTGACAAAAACCATAGGGACACCCCCCCGGGCCGCGCAGGCAGGGGCTCGGGAAGCGTTACGGATGCAAAAAGCGGGTGATCAGATGCCTCTGACCACCCGCCACCTGGATACAGCGTGTGCGCTGGATTTTTGTGTCCGGAGATCGACACAAACCAATACCCCACGAATTCTGCTTACCACTATATCGCTCGGGTAGGAATCGGAGAACGCCGTCCGAGTGCATTCACTCGGACGGCGTTCTGGGCAATCACCGGCTGGGCTTGGCCGGCCACGAACGCGCACTCGACCTCGGCCAGCACAACCGCGGCAAACTCACGATCCGACTCCGCTGCCGCAAGTAACGCCGCGGCCTCCGGCCGCCGGCGCCACAGCAGGCTCTGCAAGGCCTCCGTGTCGAGGGGTTCGGGTTGGACGGGGTGAACTACATGATCGACTTGTCGGCGAAGAACGCCGGTAAGCTGCGGAAGGCGCTCGATCCGTACCTGAACGCAGGTGCCCGAGTGGGCCGCAGCCCCAGCGGTGGGATCGGGCGGCGTTCGTCCGTGGCGGCGAAGGCGCGCTCGACGCGGGAGGAGAATCAGGCGATCCGCGAGTGGACGAACAAGAACGGCCACCCGATCTCTGGCCGAGGACGCGTCCCGGAGCACATCGTCGAGGCGTACAAGAAGGGTTGAGCGGGCTGATGGGTGACGGTGCAGGCCGTCAACCATGTTCGCGATGGTGCCCGTCCGGCGTGGCGACCTGGCGGCGAGAAGGTGCGCCACACGCTTTGGGTGATCAAGCTCGAGTCCCGTTATGCCCAGGTTTTTGATTCGTGGGCGAAGCAGGGCCAGGGTTGCATTCCCGGTTCCAGCACAGTTCTCAGCGTCGCGGCGACTTGCTGGCTCCAGGTCCGTAGGTCGATCAGCTCGAGCATTAAGCTCCGGATCGCCTCGAAGTTCAATGACGTGGAGACGAGCCGGTTGCCGATGCGGGTCGAGACGCCGAGCAGCGGCTGGGCGACGTCTTCGGTGCCGTCTAGCTGTTGGAGCCAGCGGGCTTGGACGCCGGTTTTGGCCAGCGCGCCAATGATGGTGTCCGGGTTCATGCAGACGAGAAAGAACATGCCGTCGGCGATGAGGCTCGCGGCAGTCTCGGGGCTGATCGGGTAGATCGCCCAGGGCGGGCAGACGAGGTCGTGGCCGGCTCGGTCGATGCTCGGCAACGTGAGCGTGTGTCCGGGATTGTCGGCGCCGATGCGGCGGCGGACCCGGGCGAGTTCCGCCCCGACCTGGGCGGAGAACTGATCGGCGGTGGTGAAGTGGTTGGCTGCGGTGAACTGGCTGACGGCAACGACCGCCCGGCCGGTCGAGATCCGCGCGCCTTGGATCCCGGTGCGGGTGTGGGCCAGGTCGAGTAGTTGACGCAGGCCGGGCAGGTCGGTGCGGTGGTTGATGGTGGTGCGTATCGGGAAGTGGCCGCTGGGCAGGGCACCGGTCTGGTCGGCTAGCACGTGGGACGTGGCGGCAAGCAGCTGGTCTTGTGCCGGTACCCGGCGCTTCTCGTTGGTCTTCTCCTCGCGGAGCAAGGCGTAGCCGTCGTGGTCGAAGATGGTCAGGTCACCGACCCGGATAACATTGGTCATGTCGTGATGCAGGACAAACTTCTGTTCCTCGCGCCAGGCCGTCTCGATGGTCTCCAGCTCTTTTGCCAGGCCGGTCTTGCCGGACATCATTCCGGGCGCCTTGGCACGGGACAGCGCGATGATGATGGCGCGGTCGTAGCCGAACACCTTCCAGGCGAGAGCGTCGGCGACGGTCTTGAGCTGGCGCCAGACCCGCTCGTAGACGTCGGCCTCGAATACCCAGGAGGCTTCGGCGTTGCGGTCGCGGTCGGTGCCGAGTTCGGGGGCGTCGGCGCTGATCTTCCCGTGCCGGTGCAGACGCCTGACCTGCTGGCTGATTGCACCGCGGCGCTTTTCCAGCTCGAGGACGCGCTCGCGGAGCTGCTTTTGGAAGGCGTACTGGTCGTGCGGGGTACGGCAGGCGCGCAGGTCGCGGATCAGGCCGATCAGGGTGTTCAGGGTCTGCTGGTGCGCTGGGTGGGTCAGGACGGCGTCGATCTCGTCGCCGTCCGTGCGGTCCATCAACCTGGCGCGCACGCTTCCTCCTGTGCTGGCGGCTCGCGGTCTGCTGAACCCGTTTGGGCGACGATGGGATCACCGGGGTGATTGGGCCGACGAGGCTCATGATCGCCTCCCGGCCCGCGTAGGAGGGGGCTCGGAGAGCGTCACGGATGCAAAAAGCGGGTGATCAGATCCCTCTGACCACCCGCCACCTGGGCAAAGCAGATGTGCCTGATTTTTGTGTCCGGAGGGGGACTTGAACCCCCACGCCCGATAAAGGGCACTAGCACCTCAAGCTAGCGCGTCTGCCATTCCGCCACCCGGACCTGCATTGCAACCATACCGTCCCTGACGCCCGATTTTGCACCGAGAATTGCCAGTCCGGCGAGCCGCACAGGAGAGAACTGTACACGGCCCCTTTGGCTCCTCGCAGGGAGGGTGGGGGTCGGGGCAAACTGGGGCATACAACCGCCCAATGGCCCCCGACCTGGCGTGGATCGGGCACACCGGGCAGCATTGCTCGCGTGTCGCAGCCGTCTCCGCTCACTCCGGCGCGGGAGCGTGCGCAAGCACTCGCCGCGGCGGGCGATCTTGCCGCCGCCCGGGCCATTCTGGAGCGCGCCCTCGAGCTCGGGAAAGCCAACCTTTCCGAGGACGATCCTGACGTTCTGCGCACTGCCTACCAACTCGGTGTGGTTCTGCAGAAAGCGGATGATCCGGCCGCCGCCCGGCGGGTGCTCGAGGAGGCCTACGCGGCTGGGCTTCGGCGGCTCGGGGACGCCAACGACATCATGTTGGAGATTTCCCATGACATCGGGGTGGTTGCGGAGGAACTCGGCAATCGCCACGAAGCGCGCAAAGCCTTCAGCCGGGTCGCTGAGCTGGGGCCCGCCACGCTGGGCGCGGGGCATCCGGCGGTCGCGCGGGCGCGGGCTTATCTCGGGCAAGATCAAGCCCAGAATTCAGATGTACGCCATGGAGCCGCGACCCAACCGCAGTCGGCGCCGCCCCTGCCCTCCATGCCCAGCACGCCCACCTGGCAGCCGCGCTTCACGTCGTCGGTGGCCGAGCCCGAACCGGCCCCGGCGGACGAGCCGACCACCCCGCTGCACCCCAACGCCGACCCGAACCCGGCCGTCCACCGCCCTAACGATCCGACCACCACGTTCCCGGTGATCAACCAGGCCGCGCCGGACGACCACCGCACGGTCCAGCCGCCGGCCCCGGAGAACCAGCAGCTCTGGAACGGCCCCAGCGACCCGGCCCCACCGGTTGCCCCGCGCCCGACCAGCCCGATCGAAGAGCCGACCGCCATCCACCCGGCCATCAGGCGCCGCCCGGAGCCGCAAACTCCGACCCCACTTCCGGAGCAGTTCGCGCCGCAGGACCTGGCTCCACAAGACCCAGCGCCACAGGACTCGGCCCCGCAGTACTTCGCGCCGCAAAGTCCAGGACCGCAATACCCCGCGCCCCCGAACTCCGCGCCGCCGAACTCGGGTCCGCAGAACCCAGACCAGCAGGTGGAACCCTCCTACTGGCCGGCCCCGCAGTTCCCGAGTCAGCAGATGCCGGTGCCTCAACAGCGCTTCGAGGTGGAGCCGGCCATCATCTACCCGGACTCGGCTCATCCGGGCTGGGGACAGGGCATCCCCCCGCCGTACGTCATCGAGGCGGCGCCCCCGAAGCGCGGCATGGGCATCTTCGCCGCGATTGCCGCCGTCCTGGCCGCTGTTATCGCGGTGGCCGCGCTGGTTTTCGTTCTGGCGAACCGGTCGGGTGACGACGGTGACAAGTCCGATGTGCCAACTCTGGGTGGTTCGCCGCCGACCGGGGTGCAGATCAAGGACCGAGGTTCGCGCATCACCGTGACGTGGCAGGACCCGGCGCAAGGGTCCGTGTCGTTCCTCGTCGCGATGGGGCATCCGGGGGAGCAGCTCAAGCCGGTCACCACGCTCGGACCTGGCCAGACGTCCTACGAGGTGAGTGCGCTCAACCCGAAACTGGATTATTGCTTCGCGGTTGTCGCGGTCTACCGGAACAACAAGTTCGCGACGTCTCAGCAGGCATGCACCGCTCGGAAATGATCACACTCGGCGACCGGACTTATCCACAACCGTGACTTCCGGGTATCGGCGCGTATCTTCCTCCCCCTATGATGGCCCACGTCCTTGCGGAGGGGGTCCGTCAAAGGGGGAGGATTGCGGTAGTGACCAGCGCAGATAGCGCCATGACAGAGGGTGTGCGGGTGACCGCGCAACGGCGTCGGTGGCGTAGTCGCGGCTACCTCGTCACGATGGGGACCGTCCTTACGCTCGTCGGTGGGCTCGGCCTGACCGTGCTCGGGCTGGGCGCCGCCGATCAGGCGGTGGCCAGTTTCGATGCGGCTTCGTGGGTGTGGTCGAAGTCCAAAGGCGAGGTTGCCCGGATCAACGGGGTGACCGCCAAGGTGGACACCCGGGTCGACGTGCCCAACGCTCGCGGCCACGCGCTCGAGGTGAGCCAGACCGACCGGTTCGTGCTGTTGCGGGATGTCAACACGGGCGCGCTCGGCTCGATGGACCTGACCACTCTGCAGGAGTTCTGGAACGACTCGTCCAGCCCGGGCCTCGGGGTGCGGGTGGCGCTGGACGACGACTCGGCGTTCGTCGTCGACACGGTGCAGGGCCAGGTGCAGCAGCTCGACCCGCGCACGCTGGGGCCGATCGGGCAGCCGTTGCGTTTCCCGCCGGGCATCACCGGTGGCGACTTCGACGACAAGGGCAACCTGTGGATCGCGGCGCCCAGCGAGGGGACCGTGACGGCGATCGCGCCGGCCGCGCTCCCGTCCGGCGCGCCGGGTGACTCCAACGGCGAGGGCCCGCGGATCGTCCGCACCGAGGCCGTCGCCGCCGCCAGCCATGACCTGGCCATCTCCACGCTGGACGACGGCGTGGCCGTGCTCGACCGCACCACGAACGCGCTCTCGACCATCCGCGGTACGGCCAAGGCGGTCACCCAGACTCTTCCGCTGACCGGGCCCGGCTCGCTGGCGGAGCACACCGACGGCAAGTCGGTGCCGGTGACCGTCGCCGACGAGCGGCATGTCTACGTGGTCGGCGAGCAGGGCGCGCGCACCGACTTCGCGGTTCCGGGCGACGGCGATCTGCAGCCGGCGGTGGCCTGGGAGGGTTACTTCTACGTGGCCGACTCGGACACCGGCAAGGTGCACGTGTTCGACTCGGGCGGCCAGGCGCAGAAGGACATCACGTTCCAGAAGCCGGGCGGCGCGCTCGAGCTCGACGTGCGCGAGGGCTACCTGTTCATCAACGCGCCGGGCTCCTCCACCGCCCGCGTCGTCGACAACAACCACGCGGTGCGCAGCGTCGACAAGTACGCGGACGACGTGCTCGGTGGCGATCCGCCGCCGACGCCGCCCAAGGAGGACAACCCGCCGCCTCCGCCGAAGCCGAAGAAGCCGGTCGCCGCGAAACCGGGCGCGCCGCGCAACGTGCGGGCCGCGGCCGGCAACGCCGAGGCCCGGGTCACCTGGCAGGCGGCCGAGGCGAACAACGCCCCGATCACGCGGTACGTGGTGGAGGGCGCCGGCAAGACGTTCCAGGTGGGCGCGGATCAGCGGTCGCTGACCGTCACCGCGCTGACCAACGGCGAGACCTACCAGTTCGCAGTCCACGCGGTGAACGCCAAGGGCGACGGCCCGACGCGGACGAGCAACAGCGTCAAGCCGACCTCCGAGGTGCCGGACGCGCCGACCGCGGCGACCGCCGAGGCGAAACCGGACGGCACCGTGGTGGTGTCGTGGCCGGCCGCCAACGGGCAGGGCCTGGCGATCACCCGGTACACGGTGACCGCGATCTCCGAGGGCGGCAGCGCGCCGATCGGCGAGGCCACCGAGACGTCGCTGACGATCCCGGACGGCCAGTTGGAGTACGGCAAGCAGTACGCGTTCACGGTCGTCGCGGTCAACGAGCGCGGCGCCGGGTCGAAGGCGTCGCCGGTCAGCGGCAGCGTCGTGCCGTACAACAAGCCCGGCAAGCCGGATAACGTCGAGGCGGCGACCGTCGCCGAGACGGCCGGCGCGGTCACCGTGGCCTGGCAGGCGCCGGCCGACAACGGCCGCGCCATCAGCAAGTACGTGGTGACCGCGGGCGCCAAGTCGACCGAGGTCACCGGCGGCACCGCGGTGACGCTGACCGGGTTCGGGGCCGGCGAGACGCTGTCGGTCGAGGTGCGGGCGGTCAACGAGGCCGGCGAGAGCGAGCCGGGCACCGCAACCGCCAAGACCGTGTCGGCGCCGAAGATCACGATCACCGGGGTGGACCCGACCGTCAACACGGCGAAGGTGTCGTTCACCGTCGACCAGGGCGGCGGCAAGGCCACCTGCTCGGTCGCCTCCACCGGTGGCGGCGGGTCGGCGTCGGGCAGTTGCACGAGCCTGTCGGTGGACAAGCTGACCGGCGGCACGGCCTACACGTTCACGGTCACCGCGAAGAACGCGGCCGGCTCGGTCACGGCCAAGAGCGCCAAGACGACCGATTACCGGTACGGCATCGCCACCTGCAACAACGGGGAGAACGGCGACACCGCGACGTATTGCAACAAGGACGTCGACGGGCGCAACGGCAACGAGATCTTCAGCGGCACCGCGCAGGACGACGACAAGCAGGTCGGCTGGGCCAAGCCGGGCACGCGGCTCCAGGCGTACTGCAAGAAGTCCGGCAAGAGTGTGTACGCCTACATCTACAACAGCAACAAGGAGAGCACCTGGTGGGTCCAGGTCAACTACTCCGGTAAGAACTACATCCCGTGGGCGTGGCTCAACCTCGAGGGCGGGGACGACCTGGCCGACCTGCCCACCTGCTGAGGACGAGTTTTGTCGTACAACGAACCGCTGCCGCCGCAGCACATCCAGGGCTTCGCCCAGGTGGCCGCCCAGCTCGCCGACCGGATCGGCTCGGTCGTGCTGGGCAAGGCCGACGTGGTGCGGCTCGCGCTCACCGCGCTGTTCGCGGCCGGGCACGTCCTCCTCGAGGACGTGCCCGGCGTGGGCAAGACCACGCTCGCCCGTGCGCTGGCCGCGTCGATCCACGGCCAGTGGCGGCGCATCCAGTTCACGCCCGACCTGCTGCCCTCCGACGTGTCCGGCGTGACCATCTTCAACCAGGCCAGCCGCGGCTTCGAGTTCCACCCCGGGCCGGTGTTCGCCAACATCGTGATCGCCGACGAGATCAACCGGGCGTCGCCGAAGACCCAGTCGGCGCTGCTCGAGGTGATGGAGGAGCGCCGGGTCACGGTCGACGGCGTGCCGCACCCGGTGCCGCAGCCGTTCCTGGTGGTGGCCACCCAGAACCCGGTCGAGATGGACGGCACCTACCGGCTGCCCGAGGCCCAGCTCGACCGCTTCCTGGTGAAGCTCTCGGTCGGCTACCCCAGCGAGGAGGTCGAGATCGAGGTGCTGCGCGGCGCGGCGCTGCGCTCACCCGACAACCTCGAGCCGGTCACCGACACCAACACCATCGGCGAGATGGTGAAGATGGCGACGCGGGTGCATGTCGCCGACCCCCTTTACGGGTACGCCGTGCGCCTGGCCGCCGCCACCCGCAACCACCCGCAGGTGCGCGTCGGGGTCAGCCCCCGTGGCGTGATCGCCCTGACCCGGGCGGCCTGCGCGTTCGCCCTGATCAACAGCCGTGGTTACGTGCTGCCCGAAGACTTCAAGGAGCTGATCGGCCCGGTGTTCGCCCACCGGGTGCTGCTGTCCGCCGACGCGCAGCTGCGCGGCGTGACCGCGGCCGAGGTGCTCGACGACGCGATCCGCTCGGTCCAGGTCCCGCTGCCCGACGGCAACCGCGTAGCGGCCGGGGCGTGACCGGGGGAGCGGACGGCACGCCGCCGCCGGTGGGCGCGCCGCCGCCGCGCGAGGTGGGTGACGTTACGCCGCCGCGCTCGGGGGGAACTGCACAGACGTTTCGCGTAGGGGATGGCACGGGGGCGCACGCCCAGACGCCGTCGCCGGCCGGCAGCGCTCCGCCGGCCGGCGACGGTCCCATCGTCCGCGACGGTCCCATCGTCCGCGACGGTCCTACTGGCCGCGACGGTTCTACCGGCCGCGACGGTTCTACTGGCCGCGACGGCCCGGCGGGCCGGGTTGGCATCGGGAGCGCCGGCTCCGGCCGGCGCCTGCTCGGCCGGCTCGGCATCGGCGGGCGGGGAAACGGGGGCGTTACCGGTCGGGGGGTCGGGCTGGCGGGTGGGGCGGCGGCGCTGCTGGCCGGCGGATTCCGGTACGGCTACCCGGATCTCGCCCTGCTCGGGGCGGTCGCGCTGGTCGCGGTCGTCTGCGGGCTGGTATTCGCGTTCTGGCGGCCCCGCCTCGGCGTCGAGCGGGCCGCCGACCCGGACCGGGTGGCCCGCGGCGAACCGGCCCGGATGACGCTCACCGTGCGCAACACCAGCCGGCTGCGGGCTGCCAACCTCGTCGCCACCGACCGGTGCGGCGGTCAGTCGGTGCCGGTTCCGCTGCTGCGGCTGCGGCCGGGCAACGACACCACGGTCGACTATCCGGTGCCGACCAGCCGCCGCGGCGTGGTGCCGATCGGGCCGCTGCGGGTGACCCGCGGTGATCCGCTGGGGTTGATCACGCTGGCCCGCACCTACGGCGGGACCGCCTCGGTCTGGGTGCACCCGCGCATCCACCTGCTGCGGGCCGTCCCGGCGGGCATGGCGCGCAGCCTCGACGGCCGGATCGACAAGGTGCCGCAGGGCTCGATCACCTTCGACTCGCTGCGCGAATACGTGGTCGGCGACGAACTGCGGCGGGTGCACTGGCGCAGCTCGGCCAAGGTCGGCGAGCTGATGGTGCGGGAACAGTTGGACACCTCGGAACCGACCATCGTGGTGCTGCTCGACGACCGCGTGGCGGCCCACCCGCAGGGCCGGGACGGGGTCGCCGAGTCGTTCGAGTCGGCGTGCGAGGCGGCGGCGTCGATCGTGGCCGCGGCCATTCGCGAGGACGTCCCGGTCAGCCTGCACCTGGTCACCGCCGTGCCGGCCGGCCCCTACCTGGACGTGCTGACCGAGGCGGCCCTGCGCCCCGGCGACCTGGACGCGACGCTGCGCCGGATGCGGGCGGGCCGGCTCGGCGACACCCTGGTCTTCCTGACCGGCCCGGGCGGCCGCGACGACCTGGGCGCGGTGAGCGCGCTGCGCGGCCCCTATCCGGTGGTCATGGCCGGCCTGTTCGGCGACCGCGACGCGGCCCCGGTCTCGGCCGCGGACGGCCTGATCGTCATCGAGGCCGCCGACGGCCAGGAATTCGCCGCCGCTTGGGACGGGGTCCGCGGATGGTGAGGAAGCCGGCCGCCGGGCGCGGGGCGCCGGGTGCCGGGCGCGGGGTGCGGAAGCCGGGCGCCGGGCGCAGGGTGCGGCGGCTGGTCGTGGCGGTCGCGCTCGCCGGCATGATCGTGCTGGCCGGGGTGGTGCTGGGCGGGATCTTCGCGGATTCGCTGCTCACCGAGCTCGTCGCCGGTGCGGCGATCGGCTCGGTCGGGCTCGGCGTGGCGGCCCGCCGGTTGCCCAACTGGGTGGTGGCGCCACTCTCGGCGGTGCTGCTGGCGGCGTACACCATCCTGGTTCTGTGGATCAGCGCCGGGCGCGCCGAGCTGAGCGATCCGCTCGCCCAGATCGCGCGGGATTCGCTGGTGAACGGCATTCCGCGGCTGCTCACCGCGATGATCCCGGTGGAGCCCGCGCCGGACACCGTCGTCGTGCCGGTCATCGCGGCCTGGATCGCCGGGCTGGCCGGCGGCGAGATCGCGGTGCGCGCCGGGCGGGTGCTGCTGGGCCTGTTGCCGGCGGTGGGGCTCTACGCGGGGGCGCTGTATGTGGTCGGGCCGAACGCGTCGGCGGCCGGCTGGACGACGCTGAGCTTCGCCGGCCTGGCGATCCTCGCGCTCGCGGTCAGCGCGCGGCCGCCGGGACAGGACGTCCCGGCCGCGGCCCGGACCACCGTGCGGGCGGGGGCGGCGGCCGGGCTGGCGGCGGTGCTGGTGCTGGCGGCCGCGGTCGGGCCGTGGATCGGCGGGCAGGTGGCGGCGACGCCGGTCGACCCCCGGCAGTACGTGCAGCCGCCGCAGGTGGACAGCCTCGACGAGAGCCCGCTCAACCGGATCTCGGGGTGGTCGCTCAGCCCCAAGCAGCGGCTTCTCGACGTCAGCGCGACCCCCGGCAGCAAATCCAAGAAGGTGCGGCTGCGGCTGGCGGTGCTGCCCGACTACGACGGGATCACCTGGCGGGTCGGGGCCACCTACCGCAACGCCGGGCGGGTGCTGCCGACTCAGCCGGCCATCGGGGAAGCGACCGTCACCGCCCTCCACCAGGAAATCACCATCGACGGACTCACCGGGCGACTGCTGCCGGTGCTGCCGACGCCGACGCAGGTCACCGGGGCGCGGATCGCCTACGACGCGGCCACCGGCACGGTGATCGGGTCCGACCAGCTCACCAAGGGCCTGAAGTACGCGGTGGACTCGCAGGTGCAGACGCCGGACTACAACCTGCTGCCTGCGGCCGACGTGCCCGCCGGCGACGCGGTCGCGCGTTATCTGACCGTGGGGGACGGGGTTCCCGAGCAGATCACCCGGCTGGCCGAGCAACTGTCCGACGGCAACGGCGCCGCCTACGACCGGGCCGCGGCCATCGAGGCGTTCATCGCCGAGCACTACAAGAAGGTCGCCGACGCGCCGAGCGGCCACGCGTACCCCAATCTCGCCTTCTTCCTTTTCGGCCCGCGTGCCCAGGGTGGCCAGGTCGGCACGTCGGAGCAGTTCGCGGCGTCGTTCGCGCTGCTCGCCCGGCTCACCGGCCTGCCGTCGCGGGTGGTGGTCGGCTTCGACGCGCCGGCCGCCGGCGGCGCGGTCACCGGCGGCGACGCGATCGCCTGGCCGGAGGTGCTGTTCGAGGGTCTCGGCTGGGTGCCGTTCGACCCGATGCCGAAGTCGAAGAACCCGCGCCCGGTCGAGGAGGATTTCACCCCGAAGCCCACGAAACCGCCGTCCCCGCCGTCCGAGGCCCCGACCGCGAGTCAGCAGGCCTCGTCGTCGGCGCCGCCGGCGGTGCTCGCGGCCGGCTCGGGCCAGGGTCCGGGCGCGGTGGTGCTGGCCGGCGGCGCGTCCGGCTCGCTGTTGATCATCTTGCTGGCCGCCGCCCTGACGGTCCTGACGATGCGGCGCGGCCTGCGCCGCCGCCGGCTGACCGCCGGCACTCCGGACGACCGGATCACCGGCGCCTGGTCCGAGCTGAGCGACGCCTTACGCTTGGCGGGCCACCCACTGCCGCGGCACCTGGCGGCTTCCGAGGCTGCGGTGTACGCGACCACGCCCGCCCCGCCGAAACCCGGCCGTCTCCGCCGAGCCGCACCGGGCACGGTGCTCACGCCGGACGCCGGTGCGGCTCGGCTCCCGCCGCTCGATCAGCTCGTCGCCGGCATCAACGCGGTCGGCTTCGCACCGGGCGCGGCGGACGCCACGCAGGCCGACGGAGCCGCCCGGCAGACGGTCGCCTTCGCCGATGCGCTGCGGGCCCGTCGCTCCTGGTGGCGGCGAGCGTGGTGGAGCATCCACCCAGGCCCGCTGCGCTGGCGCCGCAAAGGGTGAATCACGGCGTGGGCGGGCGCCGCCCCGGTGCCAGCGCGTGGTCCCGATCGATCTGCCGCCGGATTGCCCGGGCCTGCCACTCGGCCTCGGAGGCAAGAATGATCCCCTGCGCCTCGAGGTTGCGGTCGTAGATCGTGCGGCGGCCGAACAGTTTCAGCGAGAGCGGCAGGAGCTCGATCGTCAGGAAGAGGATGCGCAGCAGCCACGGCCAGAGTGCGATCATCGGCTTGTCGCTGTTGTCCGCGAGGAACCGGTCGAGCCCGGCTTCCCGTGTGATCCAGCCGTTGTCGGCGTTGATGGCCTTCGACTGCTCTTGAACGTCGCTGGTCAGGCGCTCGTTGATCGCATTGATCTCGCGGCGGTCCTGGTCGTTTGCCTTCTGCACGTCGGCCTGGACCTTGTTCCGGAACTGTTGCGCGTCATCGAGCTGCCGCTGCAGCTCCTTGGCGACCGGTCCGTTGCCGGGCGACCCCGATGGGCTCTGCCCGTACACCTCGCCCTGCCATGCCGCGGCCTTCGTCTTGACGTCCGTCTCCGCCCCCTGCAAACGGCGATTGTTGTCCTGGATCTGCCGGGTGAGCGTGGTGATCTGGTCGGCGCTGGACTGCCGGGCGCTCTCGGCGAGGGAGGCGATTCGCTCCTGGTGGATCACCGAGAGCTCCGAGCGGATCTCGGCCTGGAAGACCAGCAGGAGAGCGGCCTCCGACATCAGCACCGAGATGATCACCGCCATCACGAAACGGAGCAGGTACGAGAGCCCGCGGCCGCCCTTGACCCGGAAACGGCGCATCCGGCCGGGCGCGGCCGCGTACCCCAACTCGAGATCAACCACATCGCCGTAGCTCGGCTCGGCCAGGATGGACCGGTCGACAAAGAAGATCAGCGTCGCCCACAGCAGAGCCAGCAGGATGAACGGCATCGAGAAGGAGCCGGAGATGGTGATCGCGGTGAGGGTGAACAGCAGCCCGGAGACCGATGCCGTGAGCAGGATGGACAGGCCGATACCGGTGTAGCGGTAGTACTCCACCCGGTTCGGCACCAGAGACCGGTCGCTCGCCGCGCACCAGAGCAGGACGCGGCCGACCGGCCCCGCACGGAACCGGGCGACGGCCTGGCCCGGGTCGGAGGAACCCGGCGGCGTCTCGGCGGCCGGTGCCGCCGACTCCGGCGGCGTTGCCGTTTCAGTGGTCACGGCACTGCTTTCCATCCCCGACCAGTGCGACCATTCCGACTCCCTGTCGTGATCATTGTGCGGCTCGCCGGGGTTCACCTGGCGAGGAATGTGCGCCGTGTCCGCAGGCGCCGGCGGGACCAGCAGCGCCACGCCCGCCCCGTCGTCCGGCGATCGGTGCCACGGCACCCGGTCCGGGACGGCGGGATGCCCGCCGAGGTAGGTCGTGGTCTGCGCCGCGCCGTCCGCGACCCCGGTGAACGCGGTCACGTGCCGGCGCAGCCGGGTCAGGTCGTCCCCTGGTAGCTCCGCCTCGAGGATCCGCAGGCCCTCGGCCATGAGCCGCAGGCCTTCGGCGTAGACGGGAACGCCCCAGATGATCGAGTCGTAGAACCGTGATCGGGCGTACAGCATCGCGCGCTGCCGCGGCACGAGCCCGAGCCGAGCCGACTGGATCTGCAACCAGCCGTCGATGACCGCGGAGTCGGGCAGCCACGGGTTGGCGTCGGCGAAGTCGGCAACCCACGGCCGGAGGTCGTCGAGCCGGTACACGCGCAGCAGGTAGTAGCCGGCCGCGACCGCCACGGCCGGTTCCGCGGAGCGGGCGTCGACGAGGTCGTCGCAGATGTGACCCGCGTCCTCGACCGCGCCGCGACGCAGGCACGCCATGATGCCGTCGGCGAGCTCGACGCCGGTCACCGCCGTCGCGATCTCGTCGCCCCGGGCCGAGACGGTGATGTCCAGGTTGGCCTGCGGGGGCACGACCACGAATCGGGACGCGAGCGTATCCGCGCCGACCTGTACCGCGAATCGGTGATCCTGGTCCAGTTCCAGACGCCAGCGGACGGCTTCCCGGGCGTGCCAGCGCTCGACCGGCGCGAACGGGCTGATGCGCCATTCGCCGTCCGGGGTCTCCTGCCAGAGCCGCAGGAAACCACCGGCCAGTTCCTCGGTGGAAAGATCCGATCGGGCGATGTTGCGGGTGGGCTCGATCAGCGCGACCGCCCGTTCGGACGGGCCACCGATCGTGGCCGGGCGCAGGTCCAGCGCCGCGTCGGTGACCGGCTCGTCGCCGACCTGGAAGGTGCGATGCAGTGCGACGCCGGACGGCAGCCGCGCCTGCACGGCGTAGATGCCCGGCGGCACCGGCAGCGGGAGCTCGTCGCCCATGTACATGGCCCGCGGCCGGCCGACCGTATCGAGCTCGGTGTCGAACACCTCCACGACGACCGGCACACCGGCGGTATCAGCGGGCCGGGAGCGCTGGAATCGAACGCGCAGCTCGCTCATGGCCGCTCGATCTCGTGCACCTGCGTGCGAGCGCTGACCTCGACGTAGTCCTCGTAGATCGGAGGGAAGACGATGAATTTCTGCTTTACGTCGTGGTAGTCCAGCTCCGGGAAGGAAGCGGCGACGGTGCTCGCGCCGACCGGGATGTCCGGCACTGTCCAGGCCTCACCGGACCGGACCGGGCGAGATCGGGCCGGCAGGCTGTCGTGGTGCCAGGAGAAGTCCGCCTGGCCGGTCGCCCGGCTCGGCTTGCAGTCGACCCGCAGGTGGGCGAGCGGCGCGGGAGTCCGCCGGATCCTGGCCGATCTGGTGGTGGTGACCTGGGGTTGCTGGCCGACCGGCGCGTCGACCATGGCCATCAACGCGTCGAGATGACCGGCCAGATCGCCGGTGGTGACCAGCCATTCGCGCCGGATCCGCGAGGCTGCGCCGCCGTCCAGGCCCCGGAGCAGCGCCTTGGTGAAATACGACGGCTCATTCGGTTTGCCGTACGCGCTGCGCTTGCGGCTCGTGGCCCGGGCCGTGAAGTCGAACTCGCACCGAAGGGGATCGCGCTTCCCCGGCTCGCGCAGCGGCGGCGCGTACGGCACCGGGGTCTCCAGATTGGCCAGCGTGACCTCGCGGCATGCGTCGACCACGAAGAGCTGTGTCCGCGCGTGATTGGCCATGAAGGCGAGGCGGGTCCGGTCGAAGTCGAACGCCTTCATCCAGGGGCTGTGCTCGTCATGGCCGAAGTCGGCGGCCAGCAGCACCTGGCTCTCGGCCTGCAGGCCGTGTCCACAAAACACGAACAGGGCGATGTTGTCGGCATGCCGGTCGCAGCGCTTCCACCAGCGGCCGAACGCCGATTGGATGGCGTCGCGGGTGGCCGGCTCGTGGTCGTCGCCACCGTCGTCTGCGGGTTTCGGTGGCGACGACACCAGCAGATCAACCGTGCCGAGCGGCGCCAGCCACTCGTCCCGCGCCGCGATCAGCGCGTCGGTCCAGGCCAGCGCGGATCTCGGCGGCGACGTCAGCTGCCCCGGCGCGCCGAAGCGCCCGAGATCCGGCAGCGGCGTTCCGGACCCGTCCTTCAGGTGGGGGTAGGCGCCTACGCCGATGATGAGGGCGTGCAGCGCCGGACCCGCCGGATCGCCGTCCTTGACCTCGAAGACCAGCGCCACTGCTACTCCGCGAGGCGCGCGGCGAGGCGCCGGTAGAAGCTGGGCAGCCGGAAGTACGCCGAGTGGGCCGCCACCAGCCCGCGCCCGGTCGAGTACGCGTGGTCGGCGCTGCCCGCGAAGATGCCGTCGGTGGCGAAGCCCAGCAGATCGTTGAGGTCGAACACGTTGAGCCACCGGTCGACGTTGGGCAGGCGGTCCACCGGAGCGTCCGGCGCCCGGCCGGCGGCCACGTCGGCGCGCAGCAGACCCAGCTCGGCGAACAGGCCGACCTGGGAGCCGACCGTCACCAGAACGTCGACGCGCAGGTCCGGCCGGTACTGCGACAGCACGTCGTAGACGATGTTCCCGCCCATGCTGTGCGCAACCACCACCAGCTTGCCGCCATGGTGCCGGGCGTCATCGAGGCCGGACACGACTGTCCGGACGATCGGCCCCGGGTCGCTGACGTCGCCGCGCTGCGCGACGTAGGCGAGCACATCGCCGAGGAAAAGCGCGACCCGGCTGTGCATCGGCGCCCGTGCCACGCTGAGCGCGCCCCGCGACGAGATCCGCGCGGCCGCCGAACGCATCCGGACGAGTGACTCCCCGAATCGCTCCCATAATTGCGTGGCGCCGAACGACTCGACGGCTTGCGACGGCGTATCGCCGATCCGGGAAATCAGATGATCGAGCGCCTCCTCGTCGCTGCCCGCCAATTCCAGGCCGCGGGAGCCGGTCAGTTCGGGAACCAATGCGGTGACCCGGTCAGCGAGGTCGGCGAATTCCTCCACCGCTGTTTCATCATCATTCTCCGGGGCCGCGAAGGTCAGCAAAAGATCAACCGCATCGGCGACGGAACGCGCTGCGGTGTCAACCAGGATCCGCGACTCGTCGGGAGTTTCCCCAGCCAGATGTGCGGAGATGAGCAACTCGTCGCCGTCGTCGGGCCCGAACCGCTCGATGCCGGAACCGGGCAGCGACCGGTGATTCCAGCGAAAGGCGGCACCGCTGTCGCCCCAGTAAGGATTAGTGACCGGCGTGTCGGGCGGGTCTTCGATAACGGGTCCGAGGAATCGCCGAAACAGAGCATTTCGAATGTTTTCGTCCCGCAAATATGCGTGGTCCCGGCGATTGGCTACGCCGTGTATGAAGACGATCGGCATGTGTGCGGACTCCACGCATTCGGTCGGAGCGGAAACAAGCAACTGTAAAGGTAGACCGGGAATGATGCCCTCGATATCACCCATTCGTGCTCGGGGGACGAGGTGAACAGCCGATGGGCCGGAACCTTCGGTGTGGACAGTCGGCCGGCGGGTGCCAGTGCCCGCCGGGACGGTGCTGGCGTCCGCGACTCGCCGTCGTACCGGTCGATCGGCGGCAAGGGAACCGCGGACGCGGCGACCAGCCTGATCGAGTACGTGAAGATCCACCAGGTGAGACCGCCGTATCCGAAAAACGGCACCCGGCCCCAGCCGGGTGCCCGATAGTGGTTGAGGCTCCTCAGGGCCGAAGCAGAAGCGCGTCTCACCGAAGGAAGTGCAGACGGGGTGGAAGAACTGTCAACGCGGTCGCCGTCGTCGGCGCTCGGCGGCAATCCGGCGGGCCGATGGTTCGGTAACCTGCCCGTCGGCGCCAAGATCAGCACGGCCTTGGCGGTCGCCCTGCTCGCCGGCCTGATCGCCTCCGTCATCGGGATGTTCGGACTGAGCACGGTCAACGGCAACGCCACTGACATCTACCAGGAAAATCTGCAACCGACGGCCGCGTTGGCCAGCGCCCAGGGCTCGTTCGACGACGAGATCTTCGGGCTGGCGATGATGAACATCGCCAGTTCCGAAACCGGCGTCGAACAGTCCCGCCAGGCGGCTCTCGCCGCAGCCGACCTGGTCGTCACCGGCGTCAAGGCCTATGAGGATCTCGGCCTCGACGCGGCGCAGGCAGAACCCGCCTCCCAGCTGCAGGACGGATTGACGGCCTTCAACAAGGTCCGCGACGAGCAGCTCATCCCGGCGGCGGCCAAGAACAGCGCGCCTACGCCAAGGTCTACGGCAGCGCGGCCGCCCCACTGGTGGACCAGGTCAACAACGCCTTCGACGCGCTCAGCGCCTTTGAGGCCACCAGCGCCGGCCAGGCCGCGACGGACACCACGAACACCTACCACGCCAACCGGCTGCAGATGCTGGGCAGCCTGACCGTAGGGATGCTGCTCGCCGCCCTGCTCGGCTGGATCACCGTCCGGCGCATCACCCGTCCGCTGGGCGAGGTCAACGCGACCCTGGCCCGGGTTGCCGACGGTGACCTGACCGGCGCCGTCATCGTGCGGTCCCGCGACGAGGTCGGCACCATGGCCGGATCGCTGAACCGGGCCACCGACGGCATGCGCGGCACCGTCCAGGCCCTCGGCACCGCCTCACACTCACTGGCCGCCGCAGCGGAGGAGCTCTCCGCCTCCAGCACCCAGATCGCCGGCAACGCCGAAGAGGCCAGCGTCCAGGCGGCCGCTGTCGCCGTGACGGCGGAGGAGATCCGCCGTAACGTCGATGCGGTGTCGGCCGGCTCCGAACAGATGGGCGCTTCGATCCGGGAGATCGCCCAGAACGCCAACCAGGCCGCCGAGGTCGCCGGTCAGGCCGTGCAGATGGCCGGCACCACCAACCGGACCGTCTCCCAGCTCGGCGATTCGTCGGCGGAGATCGGCAACGTCATCAAGCTGATCACCGCGATCGCGGAGCAGACCAACCTGCTTGCCCTCAACGCCACCATCGAGGCCGCCCGGGCCGGCGAGATGGGCAAAGGGTTCGCCGTGGTCGCCTCGGAGGTCAAGGACCTCGCCCAGGAGACCGCCCGGGCGACCGAGGACATCAGCACCCGGGTCTCCGCCATCCAGGCCGACACCGGCACCGCCATCACGGCCATCGGCGAGATCGGCGAGGTGATCGCGAAGATCAGCGACTACCAGACCACGATCGCCGCGGCCGTGGAGGAACAGACTGCCACCACCGGCGAGATGAACCGCGGTGTCTCCGAGGCGGCGGCGGGCGTCGGCCAGGTCGCCACCGGCATCGATACCCTCGCCACCACCACCCGGCTCACCACCGAAAGCGTCGCCGACACCCAGCGTGCCGCCGAGGAACTCGCGCGCATGTCCGGCGAACTGCAAACCATGGTCGGCCGATTCCGGGTCTGAGCCCGCCGTAAGAATTCCGCAAGCATTCTTACCGGTCGATGACGTACCGGTCCCGCCCCCGTCTTCGCTCGTCTGCTTCGCCGTAAGGGGGAGTGCCACGCGTGAATCGCAGACGAGGAGAATCGGATGAGAGTTCGTTACGGAAAGAGGCCGGCGCGGCTTGCTCTGGTGGCCGCGGTTCTGGCCGCGACCGGGGCGCTCACGGCGACGTTCGTCTCCAGCGGCGGCAAGGGAACCGCGGACGCGGCCACCAGCCTGACCGAGTACGTGCCGATCCAGCAGGTGAAACCGAACGTGATGCGGCCGCGGACCGGCCCGGACGCGTCGACCGGCCGGTTCACGGTGGACTGCGGGACCAACGGCAACGGCAAGTTCAGCCCGGACAACCCGGTCGCCCAGCCCGGCATCAAGAACGGCGCCGAGCACCTGCACGACTTCGTCGGGAACCTGGCCATCACCGCGAACTCCTCGGACGCCGATCTCGACGCCTCGGGGACCACGTGCCGCAACGGCGACAAGTCGTCGTACTTCTGGCCGGTCGTGCGGATCGACCGGTCGGTGCGCGCCTCCGGCGACCAGGTCCGGCAGGCGCTCTCCGCCACCTCCGGCACCGTGGTCTGCCCGTCGGCACGGACCGCGATGCCCGCGGTGCCGGCCGGGGCCAAGGCCGCGGTCGACCGTCAACTGAGCGAGTTGGACCGGCTCGACGTGAGCGCCGACCGGCAGATCCTGGCCACCCGCGGCGTCGACGCCGAGCTCAACAACCGGGTCCTGCAGTCGCTGCGCACCCGCCGCGCGGCGATCCTCACCAAGATCAGTGACGCGATCCGGGCCGCCGGCGGCAAGCGCCCGTCCGGCCTGGTCTCGCTGACCGAGTGCGACATCAGCTACGACGGCATCCACGCCGGCCTGCACACCGGCCACGGCGCGGCGGGTGGTGCGGCCGCCAGCGCCCAGGTGAGCTGCCCGACCGTGCGCGACAAACTGCCCGGCGTGCCCTCCTCCGCGCTCGCCGAGGTGGACCGGAGCCTGGCCGAACTCGACCGGCAGATCTCCGAGGCCAATCAGCGGTTGGTCACGAGCCGCGATGCGATTTTTGCGGAGAACGCCGTCCTCGGCCCGCTGACGGCCAAACGCACCGCGGTGCTGGACCGCATCGCCATCGCCATCGGTCGCACCGCCGCCCGACCGCAGGGACTCGCCGCTCTCGCCGCCTGCAGCCTCGGTCAGCCCTCGCCCACGCCCTCGCCCGCGCCGAGCGGCTCGGCGGCCCCGCTGCCCGACCCGCAGGGCAAAAACCTGGAACTGCCCAACAACACCGGCGGCATCGTACGGCCGGCGTCCGTGCTCATCGAGTACCGCGGCAACCCGGTCAGCAAGGTCGTGCCGATGCCGAAGTTCCTGCGTGAACTGACCGGCGACGCGAAACCCACCAGCCGCGGCCCGGCCAACGCCCGCGCCACCTGGACCTGCTCCGGTTTCCGCGACCGCCTCTCGGACAAGTACCCGGTCTGCCCCCAGGGCAGCCAGGTCCAGCGGGTCCAGGACTTCCCCGGCTGCTGGGACGGCAAGAACATCGACAGCACCAACCACCGCAGCCACGTCGCGTTCGCCGACCCGAAGACCGGGGCCTGCCCGGCCGGCTTCGCCGCCATCCCGCAGCTGCGGATCACCATTTCCTACGCCATTCCCCGCGACGTCCAGCTCAAGGGCCAGTACGCCCTGGACTCCTTCCCCGAGGAGAACCACAACCCGTTCTCCGACCACAACGACTTCGTCAACGTCAACTCCACGAAGACCATGCAGCGCATCGCCACCTGCCTCAACCGCGCCAGGAACTGCCGCTGAACATTCCGGACGGCGGTGGCGCAGCAAATGAGCCGCCGCCGGCCCCGGATCCGCGCGGGGCGACGGAACATGGGCCGGTCCGGCAAGCCGCCGGTCGCCTACGAGCTCGCCGCAGCTCTGTCCGGGAGGCTGACCGGGACCCACCGGCCGGTTCGCCGGTAGGTGCTACCGTTCCGCGCCATGTGGGCCGAGGAGATGGTGGCCGGGCGTCCGGCATGGCGGCACGTCGCGTCGGGTGTGGTGTTCCGGGAGGTGCCGGGCGGCACGTTCCGGATGGGCCTGTCGGAGGCGGAGCTGGAGGCGGTGCGCGCCATCGAGCGGGCCGGCGGGGTCGAGGACACCATCGAGTCGTTTCTGGCCGGCGCCGGCGATGCCCAGCCGGTCCGTGAGGTGCGGGTCGAGCCGTTCCTGATCGCCCGCCATCCGCTGACGGTCGCTCAGGTCCGGCACTGGCTGCCCGACTACGAGGACGATTACGCCGACGCGGATTCGACGGTCGCCCGGCTCGAGGACGACCTCGACGACCTGCTCGAGGCGCTGCCGTTCCGGCTGCCCAGCGAAGCCGAGTGGGAATACGCGGCCCGCGCCGGAACCACCACGCTGACGTTCCGCGGAGACGGCAAGCCCGGCGAGGTCGACCTGCTCGACGACTTCGCCGACGAGCAGCGGACGGCCGCGACGGAGAACGCGTTCGGGCTGGCGGCGATCGGCTCGGCGAGCGAGGTCTGCGCCGACGCGTGGATCCCGGGCTTCGCGGGCGCACCGGCCGACGCCCGCCCGCGCCCCGGCGACAGCCCGCGCACCGTGCGGGGCGGCGCCGCCGATCTGTACCCGTGGCAGGGCTGCGACGAGTGGCTCCTGCTGCTCTCCGCCGTCCGGTACGAGCACACCCAGTTCACCGCGGTCCGGCCGGTCGCCAACCGATAGATGGTCAGCGGGGCCGCGCCGACCTCGCCGACTTCGTGCTCGCCCAGCTGCGCGACCACACCTTCCTGCGGCAAGCCGTCGCGTTCTCCGGGGCGCAGCCCGCTGAGTCGCACCGCCACTGTTGATGCTTCGGTATTCGACGCAGTAGCCTCGAGTCGACCGATTCGATTTCCGAAGCGCGGGGGTCGGCGCAACTCCGGGCCGCTGAACAGAGGTTGTCATGCACAAGCTGGTGGTCCTGTACCCCGAGCCCGCCGATCCCGACCACTTCCGCGACTACTACGTGACCAACCACCTCCCGCTGGTCACGCGCATGCCCGGTCTGCTGGCCTGGCGCTACAGCTTCGACGTGGCAGCGACGCAGGGACAGGCACCCTACTTTGCGGTCTTCGAAGCCGATTTCGCTGACGCCGCGGCAATGACCGCGTCGAGGGCGTCGCCGCAAGGCCGGCAGGTGGCCGCCGATGTCGCCAACTACGCCACCGGTGGTGCGGTCGTCATCCACTATCCGGTGCAGAACGGCACCCGCTGACCAGCGACTAAGGTGGGCGCGTGACTGTGCAGGGAGTGCGGCGGATCATCGTGTCGGTGGCGGACCAGGAGCGGGCGCTCGCGCTCTACCGGGATGTGCTGGGGCTGACGGAGAAATACGCTGCCGGCGACATCGTGTCGCTGGCCGTCCCGGGCACGCAGATCGAGCTTCTGCTGCACGAGCGCCCGCCCACGCCCGGCCTGGCCGGTGTGGCCGTCAGCTTCGTCGTGGCGGATGTCGACGCGGCGACCGCGGCGGCGGAGAAAGCCGGCGCCACCGTCGTCGACGCCCCGGCCGACCAGCCGTGGGGCGAGCGGCAGTCGGTGCTGACCGACCCCGACGGCCACGTCATCTGCCTGGTGACGCCGGCCGCGTCCTGACGGCCGATGCAGTTCTATCTGGACGGTTACCGGCCGGGTGATCCCACCGTCGCGGAGGCGCATCCGTCCGTTGCCGCGCGGCCCGACGGGCTGCCGGCCGACTGTGACGTGCTGATCGTCGGGTGCGGACCGGCCGGGTTGGTGCTCGCGGCGCAGCTGGCTGCGTTCCCGGAGATCCGCACCGTGCTGGTGGACCGGCGGGACGGGCCGCTCACGGTCGGGCAGGCGGACGGGGTGGCGTGCCGGACGGTCGAGATGTTCCAGGCGTTCGGGCTGGCCAATCGGCTCATCGACGAGGCGTACCAGGTCAATGAGGTGTGCTTCTGGCAGCCGGACCCGGCCGATCCGAGCCGGATCACCCGGGTGGGGCGGGTCGACGACGTCGAGGAGGGCATCTCCGAGATGCCGCACGTCATCGTCAACCAGGCGCGGATGCTGGCGTACCTGCTCGACTACCTCGAGCGTTCCGCCGCCCGGCTGCGGCCGTTCTACGGGATGCGGGTCACCGGTGTGCGGCGTGACGGTGACGGCGTCGTGGTGGACGTGGGGGACACCACGATCCGGGCGAAGTACGTGGTCGGGTGCGACGGCGCGCGCAGTGCGGTCCGGGCCGCGATGGGGCGGGAGCTGACCGGCGACGCGATGAACGTGGCCTGGGGTGTGATGGACGTTCTCGCGGTCACCGATTTCCCGGACATCCGGCTCAAGGCGGCCGTGCAGTCGGCCGAGCACGGGAGTGTGCTGATCATCCCGCGGGAGGGCGGCTTCTTGGTGCGGCTCTACATCGAGCTGGACGGCACGGCGGGCGTCACCCCGGAGAGCCTGGCCGCGGCGGCGAACCGGATCCTGCATCCGTACACGATCGACGTCAGGGGCGTCGGGTGGTGGTCGGTGTACGAGATCGGGCAGCGGCTGTGCGACCGGTTCGACGACGGGGAGGCCGGGTCGCCGCGCATGTTCATCGCCGGCGATGCCTGCCACACCCACAGCGCCAAGGCGGGCCAGGGCATGAACGTGTCGATGGCGGACGCCTGGAACCTCGGGTGGAAGCTCGCCGCCGTGCTGCGCGGCGAGGCCCGGCCGGAGTTGCTGCACACCTACTCGGCGGAGCGGCAGCGGGTGGCCGCCGAGCTGATCGACTTCGACCGGAAGTTCGCCGGCATGTTCAGCGCGCGCCCGGCCGACTCGGGCGAGGAGTTCCGGCGCTACTTCGTGACTCAGGGGCGCTTCACCGCGGGCGTGGCGACCAGATATGCGCCGTCGATGATCACCGCGGACACGGCGTACCAAAGCCTGGCCGAAGGTTTTCCGGTTGGCATGCGTTTTCACTCCGCGCCGGTGGTTCGGCTGGCCGATGCCAAGCCGGTGCATCTCGGCCATGCCGCCCGGGCCGACGGGGTGTGGCGGCTCTATCTGTTCGGCGACCGCGGCGACACCCTGCAGCGCGTCGCCGCCTCGGTCGCGTCGAAAGACATCGACATCCTGGCCGTCTTTCAGCAGGGGCATCGGGAGCTGGCGGTCGACGAGATGCCGGCGGCGCTCCTGCCCCGGAAGGGGAGGCTCGGGCTGATCGACTACGAGAAGATGTTCTGCCCGGATCCGCGGGGCGGCGACATCTTCGATCTGCGCGGCATCGACCGTGACGCCGGGTGCATGGTGGTCGTCCGCCCGGACCAGTACGTTGCTCACGTCCTGCCGCTCACCGACGTCGATGAGCTGGGCGTTTTCCTCGCAGGCATCCGCGTCGATACGACTGTCCAGATGGAGACTCGACCCTCGACCGGCAGGCATGATTACTGAGAGTATTGGCGGCCTCTACTGAGAGGTGCGCCATGTCCATCAACTGCATCACCCCGCCATACATCCTCGACCGCCTGCTCGAGAACGACGACGCGACCATCCGCCAGGCCGCCCTGGCCACCCTGCTCACCACCGCGCAGCTGCGCGGCCAGCGGGAGATCCGGGCCCAGATCGCGGGCGCCGTCGCGGCCTCGGCCGGCGGCCGGCGCAGCGTCTTCGACTGCCACCACGGCACCTTCCTGCAGCGCGCCGAGCTGGTCCGGTCGGAGCACGACGGCCCGGTCGCCGACTCCTCGGCCAACCAGGCGTTCGACGGGCTCGGCGCCACCCGGGACTTCTATCGCGACGTGTTCGGGCGTAACTCGATCGACGACCGCGGCATGCGCCTGCTGGGCTACGTGCACCGCGGCCGGCGTTACAACAACGCCTTCTGGGACGGCCAGGAGATGGTGTTCGGCGACGGGGACGGCGAGATCTTCACCGACTTCACCGGCTCGCTCGACGTCATCGCGCACGAGCTGGGCCACGGCGTCACCGAGCACACCGCCAACCTGGAATACCGCAATCAGTCCGGCGCGCTAAACGAGTCGCTCTCCGACGTCACCGGCTCGATGGTCAAGCAGTGGAGCCGCAAGCAGACCGCCGACCAGGCCGACTGGCTGATCGGGGCGGAGATCTTCACTCCACGGGTGGACGCGGACGCGCTGCGGTCGATGAAGGCGCCGGGCACGGCGTACGACAACGAGCTCTTCGGCAAAGATCCACAGCCGGACCACATGGACCGGTACGCCGATCTGCCCGACACCGACGAGGGCGACAACGGCGGCGTGCACGTCAACTCGGGCATCCCGAACAAGGCGTTCTTCCTGGTCGCGACCGGCATCGGTGGCTATTCCTGGGAGGCGCCGGGGCACATCTGGTACGAGTCGCAGAAGGCGTCGACCGCCACCACCGACTTCCAGGGTTTCGCCGACACGACTTTCGCCAAGGCCGGCCAGCTGTACGGCACGGGCAGTCGCGAACAGCAGGCCGTCCAGGCCGGGTGGGACGGGGTGGGCATCCGGGCCACGCCGGCGCCGGGCCGGAGCTGATCAGATTTGATGTAACCCCCGGATTAGGTCGATCGGCCGGTCCATTGTGAACAAACGGTTAACAGTGGTGTGGATCATCAACCCTTCCGGGCCGGCGCCCGTAATTGCGTGCGGTGGGTAGGGGCCCACCGCACACAATTCCATCTTGGGGGATTCATCTCATGCTGAGCACACGTCGCTCCCGTGTCGTTCTCGGCGGCGCCGCCATGGCCGCAGTCGTTGCGGGCATCGGTGCCGTCACGTTCAACGCGTCGGCGGCCACGGTGGCCGCTCCGGTCGCGCCCGCACCGCAGGGCGCCGACGCCCGCGCCGTCTCGATCCCGTTCATCGACAGCACCATCAAGCCGCCGGCCGGCTCCCGGCCGATCGGCGCGTTCGTCGTCACCAACGGGACCCAGAACTACACCTGCTCGGCCACCACCCTCACCTACAGCACCCCGTCCACGCCGGAGGCGCAGCTGGTCGGCACCGGCGGCCGCATCCACCACTTCGGCGGCCCGAGCTGGCAGTCGCTGCGGGACCAGTCGCTGGTCACCGCGGCCAAGGTCAACGACGGGGTGAAGAAGGACGGCACCATCCCGGAGCTGCTCCTCAAGGTCAACTCGCACTCCGGCACCGGCATCCTCGACAAGGCGGACTACATCAACCGCCTCTTCACCTCCGGCGGCGTCGCCCCGGCCGGCCCGTGCGTGTCGGGCACCGTCGTGAAGATCTCCTACAAGGCCGTGTACGTCTTCTGGGACGCCCCGGCCGGCGCCTGATCCCGCTCGCGCGCTGCCGTGCGCCACGGCGTTCGGCAGCGCGGGGAGTCGGGTGGCTGACAGTCACCCGGCGGATACTCCCGGCTTCGTGCCGCGCTTCGCGTTCCCCGGCCCCGACCCGGCCGGCCCGTCGATAGCGTCCCCCACATCGAAGTACTTCACGGGGGAGGAACCACCGAAATGTTCAAGTCCGTCATCCTGACCGCTCTTGCGGGCGTCGTTGCCGCGCCGCTCATCGCATCGCCCGCCCTGGCCGCCGGCACCACCACCGGCAACCTGGCCGGCGCGGTCCGGGACACCCGCGGCGCGATCGTCGCCGACGCCGACATCACCATCCTGGTGCCGGAGTCGCCCAACGTCGCCGCCCAGGCGCATACCGACGCGGCCGGCCGCTTCAAGGTCACCGGCCTCGACGAGGGCGCCTACAACATCCAGATCGACCGCGACGGCTGGACCGAGTGGGCGCCGGGCCGCACCGACAGCCCGACGGCGTACGCCATCCGCGCGGGCCGCACCACCGTCGCCAACAGCGTCGTCTACGCCGCCGGCCGGGTCACCGGCAAGGTCACCACCGCGACCGGCGCTCCGGCCGCCGGTGTCCAGGTGAGCGCCGAGGACGACGAGCACGCCCGCTCCTTCGACGGCACGACCGCCACCGACGGGACGTACTCGCTGCGGGTCGCCCCGAACGAGACCTACGTGCTGCGCTTCACCGACGGCCACTTCACGCAGTTCGCGCCGAGCACCGCCGGCCGGGACGAGGCCACGCGGTATGCGGTCGGCGCCGGCCGGACGGTGCGCGTCAGCAACAAGCTGCTGGCGGCGGCCACGCTGACCGGCACGCTCACCGATGTGGCCGGTGCGCCGGTCGCGGGCGCGCAGGTCAACTACATCGACATGAACGCGGGTTCGGTGTCGGCCACCACCGACGCGGCCGGTCACTACACGATCGACAAGCTGGCCCCGGGCGACTTCAAGGTCTACTTCCTGACCTCGCAGGGGCAGCTGCAGTGGGCGTACCAGGCGCTCGGTTACGACGAGGCCGAGACGTTCACGCTGCCGCTGGGCGGCACGGCCACGGTCGACGACCAGCTCCTGCCGATCAGCTGATCCACCTCTTTGCCGCCCCGGACCGCACCACGGTCCGGGGCGTTCTACTTGGTGACCTGCTGCACGAGGCCGATGATCTGCACGGCCAGCGGCGGCTGCTCGCCGGCGCTGGGGCATCCTTCGTAGCGGATCATCCGGAAACCGACGATCAGCAGGTACGAGAACGCGTCGTTGCAGGTGCCGCGGGTCGGCCACTTCCGGTCGGCCTCGGTCTGCACCCGCGGATCGGTGGCCAGCGTGACGACCTTGCCGAGGTCGGCCGAGCTGAGCTTGCCGGTCTTGGTGATGCCGGTCTTGCCTTTGACGATGTTCCAGGTGCCGTCCGGCTTGATCGTGGTGGTCTCGGTGATGCCGGCGATTCCGCCGGACTTGACGAGCTGGATGCCGTCGAAGCGGCCCGACGACGCTGGCGCCGGGGCCGGCGTGGCCGTCGACGTGGCCGGCGGGGCGGTTGCGGACGGCGCCGGAATTTCACTCGATGGAGCGACACTCGCCGGGGACGACACCGGCGACGCGGTCGGCGAGCTGTCCGAGCAGCCCGCCAGCGCCACGATCAGAGAGGCCGCCACGGCCCATCGCAGAAACATCGAATCACCCCCGTCGAATCAACGGCCGAACCTATTCGGCGGGGATGATCGTTGTCAATTTGGTCAGGTCAGCCGATGCCGCTCTCCGGGGCGCCGTTGAGCTCCGCCAGCTGCTGCGTGACGTGGGTGTTCAGCGCGTTGTGGTAACTCTGCGCCAGCTGGCCCAGCCGGTCGATCTCGTCGAGCATGGCGGCCCGCTTGGCGCCGATGCTGCTGATCGCCTCGGTGTGGTTGCGCCGCGCGTCGCTCTCGATCGTGGCCGCGTTGAGCTGCGCCTCGCTGGTCAGCTGCTCCGCCTTGCCGCGGGCGCTGCCGATGAGCTGCTCGGACTCACTCTTGGCGTCGCGCATGTGGTCGTCGGCGGTGCGCTGGGCCATCATCAGCACCCGCGCGTTGCGGTCGTCGTCGACCGGAGCGAGCGGGGTGAGGGCCTGGTTGCGGGAGCGCTCCAGCTCGGCCTGCACGTTGCGGGCGTTCTGCTCGGCGCGGGCGCGCGCCTCCTGCAGTCGCTCGAGCTGGGCGACCAGGTCGTTGAGCTCGGCGTTCAGCGCCATGTTGGTGGTCGACGACGACGGCGACAGCCCGCCACCGCCACCTCCGCGCTGCATCTGGTCCGAGAGGACGTTGTTCTCTTCCAGGAGGCGGATGAGCTCCTGTTCGACCTCGTCGAGGAAGGCATCCACCTCTTCCTCGTCATATCCACGCTTACCCATGGGCGGCTTCTTGAAGGCCATGTTGTGGATGTCTGCGGGCGTGAGCGGCATCGTCGTCCTCGGTTCGGCGTCGGAAGGTCGTGCGGCCAGAAATCCTACGCAACCCGGCTGTGACCGCGACGTGGGCGTGATCACTCATCGTGAAAATCGGATGAAATAGGATATAACGCCCTCGCGAGCTGAGTCGACCAGATGCGGACCACGCGCGCCCGCCGCCGGGAGTCGTCGGTGAGCACTCCGGCCAGCGCCAGGCCGCGCGCCAGGTCGAGGGTCGCCTGGATGAGACCGCGGACCTCCGGGTAGCTGTCGTCGGCGCCGAGCAGCCGCACCGCCCGCTGGTGCACGCCGCGGGCGAAGCGCCGCTCCAGGGGCACGACGGCGGCCCGCAGCTCCTCGTCCGCCGCGGCGACCGTCCAGACCTGCAGCGCGGCCTGGAACAGCTCACCGCCGATCGCGTCGACCAGGCCCTCGACGATCCGGTGCACACGCTCGTCGCCGGCCCCGGTGGGCTCGGGCAGCGCGTCGAGCAGCGCCGCCCGCTCGTCGAACATGAACTCGAGCGCGCCCAGGATCAGCGCCTCCCGGGTGCGGTAGTGATGCTGCACCGCGCCCCGGCTGATGCCCGCCTCGGCCGCGATGAAGCCGACCGTGGACACCTCCCAGCCGTGCGTGGCCAGGCACCGGATGGTGGTCTCCAGGAGACGCTGCCGGGTCGCCCGGCTGCGGTCCTGCTTAGGCTGGAGGTCAGTCATGCCCCACCACGGCCAGTGGCGTGCCCTGCGTTACCTGCTGGCCGACCTTGACCGGGAGCTCGGTGACGGTGCCGGCGGCCGGCGCCCGCACCGCGTGCTCCATCTTCATCGCCTCCAGCCAGACCAGCGGCTGCCCGGCCGTCACGGCGTCGCCGACCTCGGCGTTCACCCGCACCACCGTGCCCGGCATCGGCGCGACCAGGGCGCCGGCCGGCATCCGGGCGGCCGGGTCGGCGAAGCGCGGCACCCGCCGCAGCTCGGCCGATCCGAGCGCCCCGTCGACCACGACCCGGTCGCCGAACCGGCCGGCCGTCCAGGTTCGGTGCACGCCGTCGAGATCCAGCGTGACCTCACCGGCGGTGGCGCTGACGACCTGCGCGCCGGCGACCTGCGCGCCGGCGAACTCCACGCCGTCGCGGCCGAACCGGTAGTCGACGTCGATCTCCCGCTCGCCGGTCGCGTAGGTGCGGCGCCGGAAGCCGACCGGGATGTTGCGGAAACCGCTGCGCAGGCCGGGCAGCAGCGGCCCACGTTCGGCCGCCGCATCGGCGAGGGCCGCGACCAGCGCGCCGATCGCCGGGTCGAGTCCGCCCTGCAGCAAAGGCGAAAGGTCGGCATAAAAGCTGGTATCGGCGCGACCGGCCAGGAAGACGGGATGCAGCAGGCTCGCCACCAGCAGGTCCCGGTTGGTGGTCACGCCATGCACGCGAGCTCGGCGCAGGGTCGCGGCGAGCTGCCGCGCCACGGTTTCGCGATCTTTGCCGTACGCGATGACCTTGGCCAGCATCGCGTCGTAATGGATGCCGACCACGCTGCCGTCGGCCACCCCGGCGTCGACCCGGATCCCGTCCGCCGCCGGGATGTCGAACCGCACCACCGTGCCGGTCTGCGGCCGCCAGTCCGCGGCCGGATCCTCCGCGTACAGCCGGGCCTCGATCGCATGCCCGGTCACCGCCGGTTCCGGGCCGGGCAGCGGCCGCCCGTTCGCCACGTCGATCTGCAGGCCGACCAGGTCGGTCCCGGTGACGCACTCGGTGACCGGGTGCTCGACCTGCAGGCGGGTGTTCATCTCCAGGAACCAGAAGCCGCCCGTCTCGTCGGCGAGGAACTCGACCGTCCCGGCGCCGCGGTAGCCGACCGCGGCCGCCGCCGCCCGCCCGGCGGCCAGCAGGCGTTTGCGCAGGTCGCCGCCGAGCCGGTCGACCAGCGGCGACGGCGCCTCCTCGATCACCTTCTGGTGGCGGCGCTGCAGGGAGCACTCCCGTTCGCCGAGCGCCCAGATCGTGCCGTGCTCGTCGGCCATGATCTGCACCTCGACGTGGTGCCCGTTCTCCAGGTAGCGCTCGCAGAACACGGTCGGGTCGCCGAACGCGGCCGCCGACTCGCGGGCCGCCGAGGCGATCGCGTCGGGCAGCTCGGCGAGCGTGCGCACGATCCGCATGCCCCGCCCACCGCCGCCCGCCGACGCCTTGACCAGCACCGGCAGGTCGCTCTCGGTGAGCGCGGCGACGTCGAGCTTGTCGAGGATCGGCACCCCGGCGACGGCCATCCGGCGCTTCGACTCGATCTTCGAGCCCATCACCGCGATCGCCTCCGGCGACGGACCGATCCAGATCAACCCCGCATCGCGTACGGCTCGGGCGAAGTCGGCGTTCTCGGAGAGAAAGCCGTACCCGGGATGGATGGCGTCGGCACCGGCCTTGAGCGCCGCGGCGATGATCAGATCGCCGCGCAGATAGCTGTCGGCCGGCGCGTCGCCGGGCAGGCGAACGGCGCAGTCGGCCTCGCGGACGTGCGGCGCGCCCGCGTCAGCGTCGGAGAAGACCGCCACCGTGGCCAGGCCGCGGCGGCGGCAGGTGGCGAAGACCCGGCGGGCGATCTCCCCGCGGTTGGCGACCAGCACACCCGTGATCATCGGTGCCTCACATCCGGAAGACGCCGAAGGCGTCGGTGCCCTGGACCGGCGCGGAATGGATCGCGGACAGCGCGACGCCGAGCACGTCACGGGTGTCGCGCGGGTCGATGATGCCGTCGTCGTAGACCATCCCGGACAGCACCAGCGGCATCGACTCGGCGGTGATCTGCTGCTCGATCATGGTGCGGACGACCTGGGCGCCGTCCTCGTCGAACGGCCGGCCCCGGGACAGCGCCGACGCCTTGGACACCAGGTAGGTGACGTCGGCCAGCTGCTGCGCGCCCATCACCGCGGACCGGGCGCTGGGCCAGGAGAACACGAACCGGGGGTCGTAGGCCCGCCCGCACATGCCGTAGTGGCCCGCGCCGTACGAATTGCCGATCAGCACCGAAAGATGCGGCACGGTGGAATTCGACACCGCGTTGATCATCATGGCGCCGTGCTTGATGATGCCGCCCTGTTCGTATTCCTTGCCGACCATGTAGCCGGTCGTGTTGTGCAGGAACAGCAGGGGAGTGTGCGACCGGTTGGCGAGCTGGATGAATTGCGCCGCCTTCTGCGCCTCCGCGCTGAACAGCACGCCGCGCGCATTCGCCAGGATCCCGACCGGATAGCCGTGCAGCCGCGCCCACCCGACCACCAGCGACGTCCCGTAGAGCGGCTTGACCTCGTCGAAGTCGCTGTCGTCGACGATCCGGGCGATGACCTCCCGCGGATCGAACGGCGATTTCAGGCCCGGCGGCACGATCGACAGCAGTTCCTCGGCCGGATAACGCGGCGCTGTGGCCTCGGCCGGCAATGGGCCCTCTTTGCGCCAGTTGAGCCGGGCCACGATCCGCCGCCCGATCCGGATCGCGTCCTGCTCGTCGGTCGCGTAATGGTCGGCCAGCCCGGAAACCCGCGCGTGCATCTCGGCCCCGCCGAGCGACTCGTCATCGGATTCCTCCCCGGTGGCCGCCTTCACCAGCGGCGGCCCGGCCAGGAACACCTTCGACCGCTTCTCGATCATCACGACGTGGTCGCTCATTCCCGGCAGATAGGCCCCGCCGGCGGTCGAATTGCCGAACACCAGCGCGATCGTCGGAATCCCGTTCGCCGACAATCGGGTGAGGTCGCGAAACACCGCCCCACCAGGGATGAAGACATCTTTCTGGGTGGGCAGGTCGGCCCCGCCGGATTCGACGAGCGCGATCAGCGGCAGCCGATTCCGCAACGCCACCTCGTGCATCCGCAGCGTCTTCTTCAGCGACCACGGATTGCTGGCCCCGCCCTTGACCGTCGGATCGTTGGCCACCAGCAGGCATTCGACCCCGCTGACCACGCCGATTCCGGCGACGACGCTGCCGCCGACGGTGAATTGCGAGCCGTAACCGGCCAGCGCCGCCAATTCCAGGAACGGCGAGTCGAGATCGAGCAGCAGTTCGATACGTTCCCGGGCGGTCATCTTCCCGCGTGAGTGATGCCGGGCCACGGCCTGTTCGCCGCCGCCGGCCACCGCCTTTCCGGTCTCGGCCTCGATCTCGCCGAGCGCTTCGAGCATCGCCTCCCGGGCCGCTTTCGCGTCGGCGCCGTCCGGATCGAGCCCGGATCGCAGGACAGTCACATCTCCTCCAGCAGCGATTCCGGAATGTCCACCAGCCGCGACCGCAGCCATTCGCCGAGCCCTTTGGCCTGCGGATCGAACCGGTTGTGATAGGCGACGCCGGCGCCGAGCAACCCGTCGACGACGATATTGATCGCACCGATATTGGGCAGGCGGGTGATCCGCATCGGCAGCCCGGCGGTTTCCGGGAGCATCTCCCGCACCCGTTCCTCGGAGATCAATTGCGACAGCCAGGTGTACGCCTCCGTCGAACGCACCCAGAGCCCGATATTGGCGTCCCCGCCTTTGTCTCCCGACCGCGCCCCCACCACGGTCCCGAGCGGCGCCCGCCGCGTGCCGCCCGGATCGGACATTTCCGATTCGTCGGGCGGTGGTGCGGACAGCGGCTCGAGCGTGCGGGTCTCGGGCGGCGGGGTTATGGATTCCACCGTGCCGTCGTCGTGCACGACCTCGTGCGGCGCCGTGGCCTGCGGCACGAACCCGGCGGTGAACACACCGTAGGGGTGCGCCCGCCCGGGCGGCGTGGTGCTGAAGAAGCCGGGATAGGAGCCCAGAGCGACCTCGACCGCGGCGTTGGCGAACAGGCGCCCGGCCTTGCGCTCCTCGGGATCGCGGGCGACCACGGTGAGCAGCGCCGACGCCTGCTGCTGGGTGGGCGCGTCCGGGGCGTCCACCCGGGACAGCGCCCAGGTCACCGACGCCGGGCGAACCGGGAGCGCGGCTTCGAGCTGCCGGCGGAACACCGCCGCCTTCGCCTCGATGTCCAGGCCGGTCAGCACCACCGTCATCTCGTTGCGGAAGCCGCCCAGCGAGGTCAGCGACACCTTCAGGTCGGGCGGCGGCGCCTCGCCGCGCACGCCGGAGAGGCGGACCCGGTCCGGGCCGTCCTGCGCCAGCGACACCGTGTCGAGGCGGGTGGTGACATCCGGCCCGGCGTAACGGGCGTCCTGCACCTCGTACACCAATTGGGCCGTCACCGTGCCGACCGTGACCGCGCCGCCTGTGCCGGGGTGTTTGGTGATGACCGAGGACCCGTCCGCGTCGATCTCGGCGATCGGGAAGCCCGGGTAGAGCATGTCGTCGATCTCGGTGAAGAACGCGTAGTTGCCGCCGGTCGCCTGTGTCCCGCACTCGAGCACGTGCCCGGCCACGGTGGCCCCGGCAAGCCGGTCGTAGTCGCGGCGCGCCCAGCCGAAGTGCGCGATGGCCGGCCCGATGACCAGCGAGGCGTCGGTGACCCGCCCGGTGACCACGACGTCCGCGCCGCGTTCGAGCGCCCGCGCGATCCCGAACGCCCCCAGGTAGGCGTGCGCCGCCAGTGGCGTGCCGAGCTCCAGCTCCGCCGCACGTGCGGTCAGGTCGTCGCCGCGTACCCAGGCAATCTTGGCCGGCAGGCCCAATTGGCGGATCGCCGCCGCCAGGCCTTCGGGGTTGACGCCGCCGGCGTTGGCGACGATGCGGACGCCCTTCTCCAGGGCCAGGTCGAGGCAGTCGCGCAGCTGGGTGAGGAACGTGCGGGCGTAACCGGTGGCCGGGTCGCCGGCACGGTCGCGGGCCAGGATGAGCATGGTGAGCTCGGCCAGGTAGTCGCCGGTCAGGACGTCCAGGTCGCCGCCCTCGAGCATCTCGCGCATCGCCGAGAGCCGATCGCCGTAGAAGCCGGAGCAGTTGCCGATGCGCAGCACCAGGTGACGGTCGCACAGGACGGAAAAACAAGCAAGCGCGCTTGTTTTCTGCCCGCGTGCCTCGCTACCGTGCGGTGATGCGGCTCAACGAAGACCATGCAGCGTTCCGCGACAGCGTCCGCCGGTTCGTCGACACCGAGGTCAACCCGCACGTCGACGGGTGGGAAGCGGCCGGCCGGGCCCCGCTGCACGACCTCTTCCCCAAGGCCGCGGCGCTGGGCCTGCTCGGCCTGGAATACGACGAGGCCTACGGCGGCGAGGGCGCCGACCACAGCTTCCAGCAGGTCGCCGCCGAGGAGTACGGGCGGATGCACGCCGGCGGGGTCGGCATGGCGATGGGCGTGCAGGCGATGATGGCCACCCCCTCGCTGCACGCGTTCGGCACCCCTGCGCTCAAAGATCAATTTCTGAGACCAGCCATTGCCGGTACGGCGGTGACCGCGATCGCCGTGACCGAGCCCGACACCGGCTCCGACGTGTCCCGGCTGCGCACCCGAGCCGTCCGCGACGGCGACGACTGGGTGATCACCGGCCGGAAGGTCTACATCACCAACGGCGCCCAGGCCGACTGGATGTGCCTGCTGGCCCGCACCTCCGACGAGGGCGGCTACCGCGGCATGTCGCAGATCGTCGTCCCCACCGACCTTCCCGGCTTCTCGGTGGTGCGCACCTTCGACAAGCTCGGCAACCGCTGCTCCGACACCGCCGAGCTGGCCCTCGACGAGGTCCGCGTGCCGATCGCCAACACCATCGGCGAGCCCGGCCGCGGCTTCCAGCAGCAGATGCGCCAGTTCGTCACCGAGCGCGTCTTCGCCGCCTACACCACCGCCGGCCAATGCCAGTACGCCCTGGACCGCACCCGCGCGTTCGTCCACGACCGCTCGGTGTTCGGCCGCCCGCTCGCCGACCGCCAATACGTCGCGTTCCGCCTCACCGAGCTGCAGGCCGAGGTCGACCTGCTGCGCAGCCACAACCTGCAGACCGCCGAAGCCCTGATGGCCGGCGACGACATCACCCGGATGGCCACCGTGGCCAAGCTCAAGGCCGGCCGCCTGATCCGCGAGGTGGCCGACTGGTGCCTGCAGTTCCACGGAGGCATGGGCTACCTCGAGGACACCTGGACCGCCCGCATGCTCCGCGACGTCCGCCTGACGTCGATCGGCGCCGGAGCCGACGAGGTGATGCTCCAGGTCCTGGCCCGCCTGGACGGCCTGCCCGCCTGATCCCGCCGCCCGGGGTGCAGCCAGCACTACCACCGATCGGGGTGCAGGCGGGCCTGACTTGCGCGCCGCCGATCCCTAGCGTCGAGCACATGAGAAGACTGCTGAGTTCAGGCATCGCGGGGGCGCTCATCGCATCATCGTTCGCCGTTGCCGCCACCCCCGCCGCCGCCGGCCCGGGCCGGTTGATCACGGCCACCGCCCTGCACACCTACGCCACCCGCGCCGACGTCGACGCGGCCCTGACCGCCGACAAGTTCGATCCCGGCACCGACCGCTACGGCGTGCGGACCTACCGGCTCGTCTACCGCACCACCGACGCGACCGGCCATCCGACCACCGCGAGCGGGCTGGTGGCGCTGCCGATCAACGCCAAGCGCAAACTCTCGACCGTCTCGTTCGGCCACGGCACCGAGATCTACCAGCCCGACGCCCCGTCCACCTCCGACGACATCTTCCTGATCGGACCCGCCCTGACCTTCGCGTCGGCCGGCTTCGCGGCGGTCGCACCCGACTACCTGGGCCTCGGCGTCGGCCCCGGGCCGCACCCGTGGATGGACGTGCCGTCCGAGACCACCGCCTCGCTGGACCTGCTCCGAGCCGCCCGCGTCTTCGCCGGCCGCCAGGGCCGCGAGCTGACCCGCGAGGTCTACGCCACCGGCTTCTCGCAGGGCGCCTCGGCCGCTCTCGGACTGGCCCGCGCACTGCAGTCCGGTGCCGACCCGTGGTTCCGGGCCGCCGCGGTCGCCCCGATCAGCGGCGCCTACGACTTCCGGCACGCGGCGATCCCGTCGCTGTTCACTCCGGCGGTCCACCCGGTGCTGGCCAGCGCCTACACCACGTACCTGCTGGTCGCCTTCGACCGGCTGCACGACATCTACCCGAGCCCGGCATACGTGTTCCGCCCGCCGTACACCACCCTGCCAGACCTCTTCGACGGCACCCACCCCGGCGAGGAGGTGCTCCAGGCGTTGCCGCCCACGATCAACGACCTGCTCACCCCGGCGGGCCGAGCACTGCTGCTGCACCCGACGGGCCGGTTCGCCGACGCACTCGCCGTGCTCGACAGCGTCTGCACCGACTGGTCCCCGCGGATGCCGGTCCGGCTCTACTACAGCCCCGGCGACGAGGAAGCAGTCAACGCCAACACCGAACACTGCCAGACCACCCTGGCCGCCCGCGGCGTCCGAGCCCCCACCGTCGACCTCGGCGTCAACACCGACTACAACGGCTTTGTCCACGAGGGCTCCGAGGTCCTGGGCGTCCCCCAGGTAACCCGCTGGTTCACGAGCCTGAACAGCTGAGCCCCGACCGACCGGCCCGCCGCACTCAGGGCGGGCCGGCCCCTGGTTCTCGATCACCGCCACACGGTCTGACCGGATGATGTTGTGGGCGTCGAGTTCGCCTTTACGATCTCGGCCGTGGCGGCTGTATGCGAGTTCATTGTCAAGACAAGGACTGGGACCGGACCTTGCGAGGTGGAGGCGGTGGGCCGGTGCGCTGAGTGCGGATACGCATTCTGCGCTTCGCACAGTTCCGCCCAGTTCACCGACTTGTGCGCCAAATGCGTGGCCGATCGCGCGGCAGCCTCGCAAAGATCCCGCGCCGACGCTGAACGTGCCATCGACGAGGCGCCGGCACGGATCGCGGCCGCCGCAGCGATTCTCGCGCGTTCGTCGATCGCGCCCGAACGCCGCTCCTACAAATGGGAAGAGAAGCGGCTGCTGCGCACAGCCACCGTCGAGCACGCTCTGGAGCCGGCCTGGCCGGTCGGCACCTTCACCTGGGCGCAACCGGAGACGCAGAGGCAGGGGCCGCGCAGCGATCTCCGCACGGGTGTGACTCGTTCGGGGAAGATCGTTCCGATGGACGTCGCTATCGACGGCGAGTCGCCTTTGATAGTCAGCCCGACCGGCCTCGACAGCAGAGGAACAATCCTGCAGGTCGCCGCCGCGATCGAAGACCTGGCCAGGCGGACGTAGACGGCGGCATCACGGCACACCGATAGAGAGCCGCTGGCGTGACCTCGAAGAGCGCGTCCGTCGTCTTCCACTGCACCGCCCTGCCGCCGCTACAGATTCACCGGCCTTCCCATCGATGGAGGCGGTCGACCACCTGCGCCTTCGTGGGCAGCAGGAGGTACAAATCGGCGACGTCCTCGAAGTGCGGGCTGGCGTCAACAACCAGTGGCACCGCCAGGTGATGTCCGCGGCGTCCTAGTTGCTGGATGAGCGGCATCAGCAGTTGCTCGTCGAAGCCGTGCAAACAACCGATGTGCCCAAACACCGATAAAATGCCGACCAGGCTGTCCCGCCGGTAGATCGGATCCGGCGGCGCGGCGTACAGGAGCGAGCTGTACCAGCGTCGGCCGGACAGATCGTGACCATCCGGCTTGGTCTCCAGCAATTGTTCTATGCGGTGCCCGTTGTGCTGCGCTCCGGCGATCCACCGTTCGCGAACGTCGCCGTTGTCGCTGTGCCGATCCGCGATCGCCCACCCGGCAATCGTCGCAAAACCGGGGCCGTCCTTGACTGTCGCGATGGCATCGGAAACCAGGGCCGAGTCGATGGTGGGCGCCTCGACTTCTTCAAATGCCTGCCACTCCGGCTTGGACCAGTCAGTCATCCAGGGCCTATCGGTCGTCATCCGTCGTGATGGACAGCGTACAAGCGCCCACGGCGGTACCGACCCAGTCCCGTGCCATGCGGACATTTTGGCGTAGCCGCGCTCGTCTAGCGAGGGCCAAGGGAACCGCATAGATGCAAATGGATTGATGTCCTTGACTTCACGCTGAAACGCGCCCGACACTCTGTGAACGTTCACAATTCGATCGAGGGAGAGCCATGCTCGTCCGGTCGCTGCTGGCCGCCGTACTCGTTCTCAGCCCGCCGCCGGCCCGGCACGACGACGGGCTCATCCTGCGATATCTCCTCGACAAACGCGCCGGCACGGTCGCGGCTGACTCCTCCGGTCACGGTCGCGACGGCACGGTCGCCGGCGCGCCCGGCTGGACCGGGTCGCAGGGGCTCGCCTTCGACGGGAGCAGCACCTACGTGCAGGCGCCCGACAACCTCCTCAGCGGACTCACCTCGATCACAGTTGCTACCGACGTTCTCATCGACGCCGGTAGCGCAACCCCCTATTTCCTGTACGGCTTCGGGAACTCCAGTGGCGGCGCCGGCAACGGCTACCTGTTCGCGACCGGCAACCCCTACCGGCAGGCGATCACGCTCACCAACTGGTCGGGGGAGCAGGTCACCAAGCCGGCCGACGGTCACAACGTGGCCAGGGGCACCTGGAAGCACCTCGCCTACACGCAGACCGGCACGACCGGCGTGCTCTACGAGGACGGCGTCGAGGTCGCCCGCAACACCGCGGTGTCGGTGCTGCCGACCGCGATCCACGGTGGTGGCACCACGGCCAACGCCATCGGCCGGTCGCTGTACTCGACCGACGCCCTCTTCAAGGGCAAAATGCGCGACTTCCGGGTGTACGACCGGGCGCTGACCACTGGCGAGGTGGCCGGCCTGGCGTCCCGCGTCAACAAGGAGATGCTCGCGGCCGACCGCCGGGCGCTCGTTCTGACGGCTACCCCTGACTCACCGGTCACCGGAAACATCGCGCTGCCGGTCGCCGGCGTGAACGGATCACGGATCGCCTGGCAGTCCAGTGATTCCACCGTCGTGTCCGACGGCGGTGCGGTCACTCGGCCGGCGCGGGGCAGGCCCGATGCGCACGTGACGCTCACCGCCACCCTCACCCACGGGACGGAGAACGTGCGAAAGACCTTCAAGATCACCGTCGCGGCCGAGTACGACGATCGGCAGGCCGCGCGGCATGCGGCCGACGAACTGGTCGTGCACGGGCTGCCGGAGGTGAAGGAGAACCTGGACCTGCCGAGCCGCGGGGCCTGGGACACCGTCGTCACCTGGAGCTCCGGCCGGCCGGCCGTCATCACGCCCGGCGGCGAGGTGACGCGACCCGCCCACGGGGCCGGGCCGGCGCGGGTCACGCTCACCGCCACCGTGACGCGCGGCGGGGCGAAAGCCACCCGCAGTTTTGCTACCACCGTCAGCGAGCTACCGGCGCCGGCGGCGAAGAAGGGCTACCTGTTCAGCTACTTCACCGGCGAGGGCACGGCCAACGGGGAACAGGTCTACTTCAGCCTCAGCCAGGGCAACGACCCACTGCACTGGCAGCAGCTGAACAACTCCAACCCGGTGCTGACCTCGACCCTGGGCACGGCCGGGCTGCGCGACCCGTTCATCATCCGATCGCCGCAGGGCGACAAGTTCTACCAGATCGCCACCGACCTCAAGATCTACGGCAACGGCAACTGGGACGCGGCCCAGCGCAGCGGCAGCAAGTCGATCATGGTGTGGGAGTCCACCGACCTCGTGCACTGGACCGACCAGCGCCTGGTCAAGGTCTCGCCGGACACGGCCGGCAACACCTGGGCGCCGGAGGCGTTCTACGACCCCACCATCGGGGCGTACGTCGTGTTCTGGGCCTCCAAGCTCTACGATCCCGCCGACACGGCCCACACCGGTACCAGCTACAACCGGATGATGTACGCGACCACCCGCGACTTCTGGACGTTCAGCGAGCCGAAGGTGTGGAAGGACCCGGGCTACTCCGTCATCGACTCCACGATGATCGAGCACAACGGCACGTACTACCGCTTCACCAAGGACGAACGGGACCAGTCGTCCTCCTCGCCGTGCAGCAAGTTCATCATCGCCGAGAAGTCCACCCAGATCCGCGCCCTCGACTACGACTTCGTCGCCGAGTGCATCGGGCAGAACGCGATGAGCCGTGGCGAGGGCCCGCTGATCTTCAAGGACAACGACGCGGAGAAGTGGCACCTGTTCATCGACGAGTTCGGCGGCCGGGGCTACGTGCCGCTCGAGTCCACCGACCTCGACTCCGGGCAATGGACCCCGTCGACGAACTACGCGCTGCCCGGGCGGCCCCGGCACGGCACCGTCCTGCCGGTCACCCAGGCCGAGTACGACCGGCTCCTGACCACGTACCAGCCCGATCAGGCGCTCACCGCCGTGGACCCGGTGAAGATCTGGACCCACACCGGGAGCGCACCGGCATTACCGTCCACGGTGGTAGCGCATTACGCCGACGGGAGCGCGCGTTCCGCCGCCGTCACCTGGGACACGATCGAACCGGCCCGGTACGCCCAGGCCGGCACGTTCACTGTGAACGGCTCGCTCGGCGCGCGGGCCACGGTGGTCGTGACCAGCGGCGACATCCCGGTCTCGCAGGTCTCGGCGCCGGAGTCGGCGGTGCGGATCGCGGTGGGAGTCAGTCGTGCGCTCACCGCGACGGTGCAGCCCGCCAACGCGGATCACGCGACCCTGACGTGGAAGTCCAGCGATCCGGCGGTGGCCACGGCCGACGCGAGCGGGCAGCTGACGACGCTGAAGGCCGGCCGAGCTGTCGTCACCGCATCGGCCGGCGGCCGCTCGGCCGCCATCCGGGTGGAGGTGACCACGGACATCCCCGCCGACCTGCTGCTGCACTACGACTTCGACGGCAACACCGCCGATTCCTCCGGCCGCGGCTTCAACGCCCAGCTCTCAGGCACACCAGCGTGGACCGTTAGTGGCACGAACGTTAGTGCGGCGAACGTTGGTGGCCCGAACGTTAGTGCGTCGAACGTTGGTGGCCCGAACGTTAGTGCGGCGAACGTTGGTGGCCCGAACGTTAGTGCGGCGAACGTTGGTGGCCCGAACGTTAGTGCGCCGAACGTTCGTGGCCCGAACGTTAGTGCGCCAAACGTTAGTCGTACTAACGTTAGTGGAACCAACGAGCGCGGGCTCATCCTCTCCGGCGGGGCTTACGCCACGATCCCGAACGGCGTCCTCGCCGGACAGAACAGCGTCACCGTCGCCGCCCGCGTGAGATGGAACGCGTCCACCACCGTCAACCAGTGGATCTTCGGCCTCGGCCCGGACAGCAGCCGATACCTGTTCGCGAGCCCGTCCAACGGCAGCAAGCTGCTCTACTCAGCTATCACCACAGGCAGCTGGTCGGCGGAGTCGAAGCTCACCGGCGCTACCGCCTTCCCCGGGGGAAGCTGGCAGCACCTAGCCGTAACCCTCGACGGCACGACCGGCACCGCCGCGATGTACCTGAACGGCGTAGCGATAGCGAAAGCCACCGGCGTCACCGCCAAACCGGCCGACCTGTACGACAAGACCAAGACGTACTCCGGCTTCATCGGCAAGTCCCTCTACACCGGCGATCCCGCCTTCGACGGCGCCGTCGACGACTTCCGCATATACGGCCGCGTCCTGACCCCGGCCGAGATCCTGACCATGTCCGGCAACACCACCGGCGTCGCGGCCACGACCGCCGCCGGCCTGAAAGCTCCCGCCGTAATCACCGACAGCAGTAGCCGCATCGTGCTCCCGCTGGCCGAGGGAACCGACCCGAAAACGGTGGCGCCGACGTTCACCCTGGCGGCGGGCGCCCGAATCTCCCCGCCGAGCGGCACCGTCCGCGACCTGCGGCACCCGGTCACGTACACGATCACCGGCGTCGACGGCGCACAAAGACGCTGGACGATCGAGGCCCACATCATGCGCAGCCCACTCCCGGCCGGCCTCAACGCCGACCCGAACATCGCGGTCTTCGACGGCGTCTACTGGATCTACCCGACCACCGACGGCTTCGCGGGCTGGAGCGGCACCCAGTTCCACGCGTTCAGCTCGACCGACCTGGTCAACTGGACCGACCACGGCGTCATCCTCGACCTCGGTCCCGACGTCACCTGGGCCGCTTCACGGGCCTGGGCGCCGACGATCGCGGAGAAGGACGGCAAGTACTACTTCTACTTCTGCGCCGACACCAACATCGGCGTGGCGGTCGCCGACAGTCCGGCTGGGCCGTTCCACGACGTACTCGGAAAGCCTCTGATTGCCTCTGGAGCCTTCAGCGGGCAGATGATCGACCCGGCCGCGTTCACCGACGACGACGGCACGACCTATCTGTACTGGGGGAACGGCCACGCCTACGTGGTGCCGCTGAACGCCGACATGACGAGTTTCGACAAGGCGAAGGTCAAGGAGATCACGCCGGCCGGCTACAACGAGGGCTCGTTCGTGAGCAAGCGGAACGGCACCTATTATTTCATGTGGTCCCAGAACGACACCCGCAGCGCCGACTACCAGGTGTCCTACGCGACCGGCCCGAGCCCGACCGGCCCGTTCACCCCGCACGGCCTGATCCTCAGCAAGCGCCCCGAGCTGGGGATTCTCGGCGCCGGCCACCACTCGGTGGTGCAGCGGCCGGGAACCGACGACTGGTTCATCGCCTACCACCGGTTCGCCATCCCGGGCGGCGACGGCACTCACCGCGAGACGACGATCGACCGCCTGCGATTCACCGCAGACGGTCTGATCGTGCCGGTCGAACCAACTCTGGAGGGTGCTCAGCTGCCGAAGTTGTAGTTGCCCGTGCCGGGGACCTTGGCCGGGCGGCCCCGCAGCGCCTGCTCGCCCCGCACGATCACCTTGAAGATGTCGTACGCGGTGCCGAGCGCCAGGATCGCGATGACGATGGCCGTCAGCCACTGCTTGACGTCGCCGTCACCGAGGTCGGCGAAGTTGTGGAACTCGGGGTTGAAGAAGTGGTCCGTCGACAGCAGCCAGATCAGCGGCACCGCGCTGATCAGCTGCTGCACGGCGTTGACCACCGACACCGTGCGGTCGTACTTGCGGCGGCGGTAGAGCCAGACCTGATAACCGGCCCCCAGAACCAAGGCGCCGATCATGTACGGCCACCAGAAGCTCCAGTTCGCCGGGTCGAGCACCGGCACCTCGCTGAGGCCGAACTGCTGCCACACCAGGGCCGTGATGAGCAGCGCCGGCCAGACGATGCCGGCACCCACCTCGGTCTTCGGGATGGTGCTGGGCTCGTACTTCGGCAGGTCCTTCAGTGTCCAGTTGAGCTTGATGTCGTTGCGGCCGGCGCCGGTGCGCTCGATGACGGCGAACACCGCCGTGGTCCAGAACGCCATCTGCGTGCCCACGGTCAGGATCGATGTGATCGCGCCGCCGATCACCTTGCCCACGTCGGGGTCGTCGACGAGCTGGATGACGACGCCGATGATCACCACGATCGGCAGCACCGCCGCCAGCAGCAGGGTCAGCAGCCGCCGCCAGGCCGGGTAGATCTCCGGGCCGATCAGCACGTTGGTGCGCCCCGCGTATTGATCGGCCAGCTTGTCCGGGTCGCCCAGCTCGGTCAGCGTGGTTTCGACGGCGGCGTCGCGCTCCTCGCCGGCCTCGACGCGGGCGTCCACCGCGTCCTCGATGCTGGCGCGCAGCTCCTGGTCGATGTCGCCGCGCTGCTGCTCCGGGACGCGGCGCAGTGCGGTGTAGACGTAACGGTCGATGAGGCTGGTCATTATTCTTCTCTCCCCGTGGTCGTGGAAACGCTGAGATCGGTGATGGCGTGGTCGATCCGGGACCACTCGCCGCGCAGGGTGTCGGCGAGCGTGTCGCCCTGCTCGGTGGTCCGGTAGAACTTGCGCGGGCGTGCCTCGTCGGTGTTCCACTCGCTGGTCAGCAGCCCCTGCGCCTCGAGCCGGCGCAGCAGCGGATAGAGCGTGTTGGCCTCGACCTCGAAGCCGGCCCGGCTGAGCGTCTCGAGCAGCGAATAGCCGTAGCCCGGCGTGCGCAGCACGATCAGGCTCGCGACGACGACGGTGCCGCGGCGCAACTCTTGCAAGTGCCCCGAGAGCGTCGCATCCATTGTCATGCTCGACACGATACTGTGTGTCACACACTATGGCAACCCAATACACCGATGTGTGTGTCAGTGAAGACGCGGGCGGATCAGGAAGACGCCGGCGGTCGGCGTGGAGCGGGAGTCCTACCGGCGGCGAAACGGTCCGCTGACGATGGTGGTGTCGTGGCGTTTGATCAGCTTGAAGCCGTCGCGGGAGAGTGTTTCCAGGCGGCTGCGCCAGAACGCCCATCGGGGCAGGCCGTAACCCACGCCGGCCTGGAGGGCGAGTTCGCCGAGGCCGGCGGCGTAGGTTCGGCCGTGGATCGTGGCGCCGGCCAGCTGGTCGCCGGCGTGCCGGAACCACTCGATCGCGGCGGGCAGGTTCTCGGCCGGGCCGTCGAAGGTCTCCAGCGCCGCGCTGATCGTCCACAGGCCCAGGAGCAGGGCGTCGTGGGTGCCGGCGGCGGTCAGGCGGGCGGCGAAGGCGTTCAGGTTCGTCCACTCCGGCAGTGGGCGGCCACCGTTCCACTCCTCGCGCAGTTGGGCGCCCAGCACCGGCAGATCGGTGAAGACGCGCAGCTTCCACACCCGTACACCCGCAAGCTCTTGACCCTGAACGGCCGTGACCAGCGCGACCAGTCGGGCCATCGCCTGGTCGTCGGCCTTGGCGGCGGCTTCCGTCACGGTCTGCCAGGCCGCCCAGAGCACCGCCTCGGGGTCGACGGCGGTGGCCAGGGGAGCGGTGAACGCGTCGGCGTCGGTCAGGGCGGATCGGTAGTAGACGATGGCTTCCTCGTACGTCATCTGATCCTTGTCCTTACCGTCCGCTTACACGCCGCGCCTAGCTTCGCAAGCATGACCGACCGCCGCGTGATCTCCCATGTGCTGCGCCGTCTCACGCCCGGGCCGACCGCGGCCGAGATCGATGCCGGTGTCGCCGCCGGGCTCGACGTGACCGTCAACCGGGTGCTTCTCCCGGCCGCGCCGCCGTCGCTGCCCGCCCTGGGCCCGGATCCGCTCGGCTCGCTCGCGAAGGGCGCATCGAAGGAGGACAAGCAGAAGGCCCGGCAGCAGGTCGCGGCGCAGGTCGCCGACGCCACCTGGTGGTGGGTCAGCCGGCTCGCCGCCACCGGATCGTCAGGGGCGGAGAAGCTGACGTTCTTCTGGCACGGGCACTGGGCGACCAGCGTGCAGAAGGTGCGGTCGGCCGGGCTGATGCTCTCCCAGCAGCAGATCTTCCGGCGGTACGGGACCGGCGGGAGCGGGCCGCTCGTCCGGGCCATGCTGCGCGACCCGGCGTTGATCATCTGGCTGGACGGGCAGCGCAACACCCGCAAGGCGCCGAACGAGAACCTGGGCCGCGAGGTCATGGAGCTGTTCACGCTCGGGGTCGGGCACTACAGCGAGGACGACGTCAAAGCGGCCGCCAAGGTGCTGACCGGCTGGCAGGTCGACCGGGCCGCCGGGACCGCCCGGCTGGTGGCCGGCCGGCACGATCCGGCCGCGGTCACCCTGCTCGGATCGACCGGGGTGTTCGGGGTGGACGAGTTCGCGGACCTGCTCGTGCGGCATCCGGCGCACGTGCCGTTTCTCGCGTCCCGGATCTGGGCCCGCTACGGCTCCGGCGATCTGCCGCCGTCGCCCGCGCTGACCGGGGCAGGCGCGTCCGCGGTCGGCATGCTGCGGGCGATCGCGCTGGACGACGAATATCCGGCCACCGCCGGTCATCTGGTGAAGCAGCCGATCGAATGGGTCGTCGGGGCGCTTCGCCAGCTGGGCATCGGCGGCGAGAAGGCCCGGAAGCCCGCCCTCGCCGCGCTGCGAGCCCTCGGCCAGGTGCCGTTCCGGCCGCCGTCGGTCGGCGGCTGGCCCGCCGGGGAAGCGTGGCTCACCACCTCGGCGGCCCAGGCGCGGCTGCGTTCCGGCCAGGCACTTGCCGCCCTGGCGCCGGCCACCGTCCAGCAGCTCGCCGAGGCGGCGGCGGGGGAGCGGCTGGACGCCCTCGCCCGGCTGCTCGCCGTCGACGCATGGACCGACCGCACGGCCGCCGTCCTGTCCCCGGTCGCCGCGAATCCGCAGCGGCTGCTCGCACTCGCCCTCGCCACCCCCGAATACACCGTCCACTGAGGAGATTCGCATGGACGTCATCACCCGGCGCCGGTTCCTGGCCGCCAGCGGGGTCGCGGTCGCCGGCGCCGGCACCGCCCTCGCGCTGCGCGACATCCTCGCCACCGCCCCCGACCGCGACCCCGCGGCGCGCACCCTGGTCCTGGTCACGCTCTACGGCGGCAACGACGGACTCAACACCGTCATCCCGTACGCCGATCCTGCCTACGCCGCCGCCCGGCCCGCCCTCGCCTACGACGCCGGCCAGGTCCTCAAGTTGGACGACGCGTTCGGGCTGAACCCGGCGATGACCGGCCTGCACCAGCTCTACCAGGACAAGAAGCTCGCGGTGGTGCGCGGCGTCGGCTATCCGAAGCCCGACCGCAGCCACTTCCGGTCGATGGACATCTGGCAGACCGGGCGGCCGGACCACCCGGAGAACACCGGCTGGCTCGGCCGCTGGCTCGACGCGGCCGGCGGCGACCCGCGCCTGGCCGTCTCGTTCGAGCCGGTGCTGCCGCCGCTGCTGGCGGGCGCGAAGAGCGCCGGCGCCACGGTTCCCGGCGGCGCGGTCGAGCTGCCCAAGAATGTCACCGCCGCCCAGCTCACCGCCCTCGGCGCGGCTGCTCCCGGCGAGTCCGCCGCTCAGGCCCGAGCCGCCGCGTGCTTCACCGACCTGACCCGCATCCAGGACCTCATGCACGACGTCACCGCTTCTCCGGACGCCGACGACGACTCGGAGCCGGCCGCCACCGCCACCGGCGGCGCCACCCAGTCCCTGGAAAGCCAGCTCGCGCTCGTCGCCAAGTGCGTGGAGGCGGGCGCCGCGACCCGGGTCTACTCGGTGTCGCTCGGCGGGTTCGACCTGCACGCCGACGAGAAGCAGGCGCAGGAGTCGCAACTGGCCAAGCTGGACAAGCCGCTCGCCGCGTTCGCCGCCCGGATGGCCGCGCACGACGTGGTCATCGCGGTCTACTCCGAGTTCGGCCGGCGGGTGCACGCCAACGCCTCCGACGGCACCGACCACGGCACCGCGTCGAACGTGCTGCTGCTCGGCGCCGGCATCCGGGGCGGCCTCTACGGCGAGCCGCCCAGCCTCACCGACCTCGACGAGGGCGACCTCAAATTCACCACCGACTTCCGAGATGTGTACGCCACGCTGCTCGCCGACGTCCTCGGCAGTGATCCGGCCCCGACCCTGAACGGCTGGACCACCCGCCTCGACGACGTCTGGGTCTGATCAGCCGGTCGGCAGGCCGACCTGGTCGCGCTCCAGCGCGGCGCGGAGCGTGCCGCACGTGTTCCAGGCGTTCACCGGCGTGCTCGACGAAGCCGGCCGGGCCCTCGACCGGGCCGCCCTGTTCATCGTCCAGCGAGTCGGTTCCTAGGACTTCGTGCCGGCCGCGGCGTTGCCGTCGTTGATCATCAGCTCCGGATGGCGGCCGAGGAACTGCGGGAGCTTGTCGGCGGCGGTCGCGGCGAACAGGTCCCTCGTCACGTCGTTGATGCCCTCACCGCCGCTGACGGTCGAGAACGTGCCGCTGTTGGTCTTGATCGGCATCAGGTCGGCGGCGGCCAGGCCCTTCAGGCCGAAGAGGAAGTCGGTGACCTTCACGCCGTGGGTGTCCATCTTCAGCGACGAACCGGCCGCGGCCAGCAGGTCGGCCACCTTGTTCGGCTTGGTCAGGATGCCGCTGCTGGTCGCCTTCTTAGCCATCGCCCGCAGCAGCTGCTGCTGGTGGCGCTGCCGGTCGTAGTCGCCGTTCGCCGAGTGGCGGATGCGGGAGAACTCGAGCGCCTCCCACGGCGCCATGTTGCGGCAGCCCTTCTTGAACCACAGGGCGTTGCGCGGCGCGGTCTGCGGGTCGGCGCCCACCGCGTACTCCACCTTGCCGTTGTTCACGATGTAGTGGCTCGACCAGACGTCCTTGTCGACGCACATGTAGACGCCGCCGAGGGCCTCGAGGATGCCCTTGAACCCGTCGAAGTCGATGATCATGACGCCGTCGAAGCTGATCCCGGTCAGTTCCTTGACCGCCTTGGTGGCGAGCTTGGCGCCACCGGTCCAGCCGCGGCCGTTCATCGACCCGTACGCGTACGCCGAGTTGATCTTCTCGGTGCTTCCGCCGAAGCCCATCGACTTGTCGGCCGGGATGTGCGCGATCGTGTCCCGCGGGATCGAGATCATGTACGCCTGGTCGTGCGTCGCCGTGATGTGCAGGACCAGGATCGTGTCGGAGCGGGACGTCTCGCCCTTCTCCTCCCAGCCGGTGCGGGTGTCGAGGCCGAGCATCAACAGGTTCATCGCGCCGTCCGGCAGCTTGCCCGAGGACACCGTGCCGGTGGTGTCGTCAAGGACGCTGGACGTCGTCTGGATGTTGTCTGTGAGCTTGCCGAGGAAATAGCGGGAGGCGATCAGGCCGGACACGCTCAGAAGGGACAGGACCACGCCGAAGGTCAGGAGCGCCTTCGTCCAGCCCGGGGCCTTCCTCCTGGGCTTGGCAGGCTTCTTCGCTGCTGGCTGTCCCGGCATCCGTCGACTCCTCCTGACACGAGCGTGTTCGCAAGCCTCGAATGGCGAGGCCGCCCGTGCCGGGCCCAACACCGCGTAAATGAATATATCTTCGCGATGCAACAGTCAATCCGCCGCGAGGCCAGGAATGGCGCACGGTGACCGGCAGTGATTTCCGGGCGACGGATCGGAATCGTCACCGACATCATTGACTTGCCTCTATAGGGCACGCCAGGATTTCGGAGCCATTAACTCAATGCGTAAAACGCGACGAAGGGCCCCCACCCGTGCGCCGTGACAACTCCCGCCGGCTCGGCATCGCCACCGGCCTCGCCCTGCTCCTGATTGTGATCCCCGCAACTCCGGCCTTCGCCGCCCCACCACCCAGCCTCCCGCAGAACGCCGGCGGGTACGAACAATCCTTCTCGCCCGCCTACGACTACGACACCGACGGCTGCTACGCGGTCGCCGCGATCGGGCCGGACGGCACCCTCAACGGCGGGCTCAACCCGACCGGCGCGGTCAACGGCAACTGCCGCGACCAGTCCGACCTCGACAACTCACAGACGTACTCCCGGTCGAAGTGCAACAACGGCTGGTGCGCGATCATCTACGCCAGCTATTTCGAAAAAGATCAAGCATTGCCCGGCAGCAGTCTCGGCGGCCACCGGCACGACTGGGAACACGTCATCTCGTGGGTCGATCAGGCCGCCAACCAGGTGGAATACGTCACCACCACGCAACACTCCAGCCAGGTGACCTATACCCGCTCCCAGGTGCGATTCGACGGCACCCACCCGAAGGTCGTCTACCACAAGGACGGGCTGTCGACGCATTTCTTCCGGCTGGCCAACAGCAACGACGAGCCGCCGGAGAACCATTACCACAACTGGCGCTACCCGCCCCTGGTCGGCTGGGACGGCTACCCGACGATCGAGCTGCGCACCAAGCTGATGACCGCCGACTTCGGCTCGGCGACCCAGAAGATCAGCGACGGCCGCTTCGAGAGCCTGCTCAACGCCGGCAAGCCGACCGGAATTCCCTTCGACCCGTACGCGTGAGCTAGCGGCCGCACAGCTCCGGGGACGCCCGGTTCTCGGAGCGTGCGGCCGGCACCGCATCGGCACAGAGCTTCTCGATCGCGTCGGCGGGATCGAGCCGCCAGATGCCGACCGTCCAGTCGCCGAGGCCGGCGATGAGCATCCGGCTGTCCGGGGTGAACCGCATCTGACCCTGCTGAGGGCCGTTGCCCTGGACCACCGCGACGATCGTGTCGCTGGACGGGTCGATGAGATCGATGCTGCCGTCGGCGGTGTCGGTGCCGACCGCGATCATCCGTCCGTCCGGTGACCACGCCACCCGGGCGACCGGCGCCGGCTGCCGGGCGACGTCCCGCACCCGGGTGAGGCCGCCGGCGGTCAGCAGCCGGACCGCCCGGCCGGCGGTGACCGCGACGGTGGCCGAGTCCGGGCTCACCGCCAGCTCGTCCACGGTCGTGTCCGGCACCGGCGTGGAGCCGGCCAGCTCGAACGAGGGGACCCGGAACCGCCAGACCGATCCGGTCTGGGTGGGGTTGTCCAGGTCGGCGGGGGTGTTCGCGGTGACCAGCAGCCCGCTGCCGTCGGGGGTGAAGGCCAGGTTCATCGACCAGTATCCCGGCAGCCGTAGTTCCGCCCGTTTCATGTAGTTCCGCGTCTCGTAGACGACGACGTCCACGGCCGGCGACCGGTCCTCCCGGGGGCTCGTGCCGGGTGGGTCCGTCTGCGGGTTCGTGATGACGGCCAGCAGCGCCCCGTCCGGCGAGAACGCCAGGTTGGCCGGGAAGACGGCGGGATCCAGCGTCAGGGTCCGGCGCAGCCGGTTGGCGCCGTCGAACAGCAGGATCCGGCCGCTCGCACTGAACGCCGCGGCCAGGGTTCCGTCGGGGCCGTAGGCGAGCCCGCGAGGTGGGCCGCCGGTCCCGGTGTCGATGGTGGCGCGCAGCGTCCCGGTCCGTGGGTCCCACACCCGGATCACCGGGTCGCTGGAGCCGGTGGCGAGCCGTTCGCCGGACCGGTCGACCGCGAGCCGCTCGATGACCTGCGGGTGGGCGAGGGCGTAGCCGCCGATCCGCCACACCGTGGGCACGTCCGCGAAGCCGACCGCCACCAGGATTTGGCCGTCGGCCGACAGGGCCAGATCGAGCGGTGGACCGATGAGCCCGGTCAGCGAGGGGCGCGGGCCGCCCGCGGTCAGCCGCAGCGTCTCGCCGACGGTCTGGCTGCCGATGAACAGGGTGCCGTCCGGGGACACCGCGAATTCCCGGGCCGGGGCCGGCTGCGGTAGTTGCCCGCCCGGGTCGGTCAGGTCGACCGCCCGCCAGTGGTCCGCGGGCCGCCGGACCTGGATCCGGCCCGGCACGTCGGGGCCGAGGTCGCTGAACACCGCGTTGTCGCTGCTGAACGCCATCGCGTAGGCGTTCGGGACAGTGGTCTCGACCCGGCCGTCGGCAAGCCGGAGGACCGTTCCGGCCCGGAAGCCGGAGACCGCCAGATAGGTGCCGTCGGGACTGACCGCCAGCGTGTTGCCCGGCGCTACCGGGATGGCCAGCGAGCGCCGGAGGGCGCCCCCGGCCGGGTCCCAGAATCCCACGGCGGAGTCGTTCTGGTAACGGGCGGCCAGCACCGCCGACGAGTCGGGCAGCCAGGCGACCGGCCCCCACCCGTCGAGCTTCCGGACCAGCGTCGCGTCGCGCATGTCCCAGACCGCGACACCCTTCTGCGCGATGGCGCCCGAGGCGAGATAGGTGCCGTCGGGGGAGAAGGCGAGCCCGGACAGGTTCTTGGTGGGGTGCTTGATCGGCGGGAACAGCGGCTGCAGCGTCGCGAGGTCCCAGATCTGAATCTCGCCGGTGCCTTGATAGCCGACCGCGGCCCGCCGACCGTCGGCGCTCACCGCGACCGACGTGCCGCCGACCCGGCTGCCGAGGTGGCCCAGGCGCGTCGCCTGCTGTGCTCTCATCAGGGCGCTGCGGGCCTCGGTGGTAGGCGCCACGCTCCAGGCCGCCAGAGCGTCGGCGACCGACTTCTCGGGGTCCGGATAATGCTCGGCGAGGGACTCGGCCGCGTACTGCCGGGACGACAGCAGCAGGTTCACGTGCCGGGCCTCGCCGCGCTGGTCGACCGCGACCCCGCCGACGGCGATCGTCAGCACCAGCGCCACCGCCAGCCCGACCACCAGCCGCCGCAACCGGCTCGTGGTGCGCCGCTCGCGGAGCCGGCCCGCCTCGGCGGCCTCGTCCGAGGCGGCCAGGAAGCGGCGCTGCGTCTCCGGCAGGCCAGCCGGGAGTTCGCGGGCGGCGGCCAGCCGGGCACCGCGGTAGAGGGCGTCCGGGTCCTCGCCGGCGGTCTGCCAGTCGTCGGCCGCCTGGGTCAGCCGCTGGCGCAGCAGGATCTCCTCGCGGGCGTCGGCCAGCCAGCCGGCCAGCCGGGGCCAGCCGTCGAGCAGCGCCTCGTGGCTGATCTCGACGGTGTCCTCGCCCGCCGTCACCAGCCGCTCGGCGATCAGCGGGGCGAGCACCGTCAGGTCGGCGCCGGCGCGAGCCACCCGGCGGCGCACGGCCAGGCCGTCGACGACCGTGACCAGGCCGAGCAGGGCATCGCGCAGGGCCGCGCGGCCGGGTTCGTCGAGGGCCTCGTACAGCCGATTGGCGGTCTCCGCGACCGCTCGCCGGATGCCGCCGGTGCTCTCGTAGGCAGCGACCGTGAGCGTGCCGCCCTGCCGGCGTTCCCAGGTGGCGCGCAGCGCGTGCGCGAGCATCGGCAGCGCGCCCGGCTCGTAGTCCCGGCCGAGCAGCTCGACCAGGCCGGGCTCGACGGTGAGGCCGACGTCGCGGGCCGGCTCGGCGATGGCGGTGCGCAGGTCGTCGCCGGTGAGCGGGCCGACCACGACCTGCCCGGCGCCGAGCATGGCGGCCAGCGGCGGCAGCTCGGTGCACTGTGGATAGAAGTCGGCCCGGATCGCGATGATCAGCAGCGCGCGGGGCGCCTCGGCGAGCTCGCGCACGAAGGCGGCGCGCTCGGCCGGGTCGGGGCACTGGGTGAAGAGCTCCTCGAACTGGTCGATCAGCACGATCCGGCGGCCGGCGCCGTCGCTCGCGTCCAGCGCCGCGCGCAGCGTCGTCCGCGGCTCGGCCCCGGGCGTGAGGATCAGCCAGGGCCAGGCGCCGCTGCCCTCGCCGAGCCCGTCGGCCGCCACCGCGGGCAGCAGCCCGGCCTTGAGCAGCGACGACTTTCCGGCCCCGGAGACACCGACGACGACCAGCGGGGGCCCGCCGAGCATCTGCTCGTCGAGCCGGGCGAGCAGGGTCTCGATGAGCCGTTCCCGGCCGTGGAAGAACGGCGCGTCGCCGATGTCGAAGCTCGCCAGGCCGGGATAGGGCGAGATCTCCGACGCGTCAGCGGCACGAGCGGGCGGTGCCGAGGTGCGCGCGGCGGTGCGCAGGGAACGGATCAGCGCCGTGGTGGCGGCGAGCGCGCCCAGGATGCGGCCGGTGCTCTGGCGCTGCTCCTCGACCTGGACGGCCAGGCCGCGGTGGATCTCGTCGAGCGCGCACCGGGTGTCGGCCGCGAGCACCTGCAGCTCGTCGAAGGCGAGGACGATCAGCTCCTGCGTCTGGTCGTCGGCGGCGAGCAGCGCGGCCTCCACCGCCCCGATCGCGTGCAGCAGCCCCGTCAGCTCGTCGCGCAGCCCGGCGTCGCCGTCATCGAGCCGCGCGAGCAGCTCCCCGGCGATCGCATCCCGCCACCCGTCATCGGTTCCGTTGACGCGCATCCGCGCGGCCGCGCGGGCGAGGGCGTCGGCGGTGAAGTTCCCACCCATACCGCCCAACTGCGAGAGCACGGCCTCGAACGCGGCCGGCGCGCCGAGAGCGGCCCCGGCCACCGGCGCAACAGCAGAAGCAGCAAGAAAGGCCAGGATTGCGTACGGCGAAGCGCGCCGCAGCCCCGACCCCGCCGCCCCGACCCAGGCCCGGATGCCGGCGCGAGCCCTGTCCGCAGCCGAAGGCGTCCCGCTCATCGCGCCTCATCGTGCCACCCTCCGTCCACTGTGCACTACTTTCCCGGTCGGAAAGTATGTGCTACTTTCCTGTCAGGAAAGTACATGCCTGAGGGGGAAGTCATGAGCATCCCACCCGTTGACGCCGAACTGGCCCTGGCCGAGATCCGGGCCCGCCGCGAGCAGGTGGTCGGCGCCAACCTCGTACCACATTGGTTCTGGCCGGCCGTTGGCGTTCTGATGTTGTTGTTCGTCGCCGCCGTGGAAAGTCACCGGCCGGTGGTCGTCGCGGCCGGCAGTGTCGGCTATGCGCTGGGCCTGGCCGCCCTGATCGTGGCCATCGCGCGCCGATCCCGGTTGCAGGTCCGCCCGGCGCTCCTCGGCGCTCGCGGCATCCTGGCCATCGTCGCGTTCGCGCTGGTCCTGGTCGCGGCCGGGGTCGGTCTGGGCTTCTCGCTCAAGGCGGCCGGGCTCGGCTGGCCGGCGACGCTCGGCTGCGTGCCGGTGGCGATCGGCCTGGCCGCCGGCGGGCCGCTGCTGATGTCCTATCTGCGCCGCGTCATGCTGTCCCGGCCGCTGGCGGGCGAGCGGTGAGCGCCCGCTTCGACGACCTGATCCACGCGCCCACCCGGCTGTCGATCGTCAGCCTGCTGGCCGCGACCGAGTGGGCCGACTTCCGATACCTGCGCGACACCGTCGGCCTGTCCGACTCCGCCCTGTCGAAGCAGCTGACCACCCTCGAGGAGGCCGGTTACCTCGAGGTTCGCAAGGCGTTCGTCGGCAAGCGGCCGCGCACGTCGGTCCGGCTCACCCCGGCCGGCCAGGGCGCGTTCGCCGCGCACGTCGCCGCGTTGCAGGAGATCGTCGCCCGCTCGGGCCTAACCGTGGTTCCCGATTAGGTTCCGGCGCGACTGCTTCCGGCGGTACATGGCGTCGTCGGCCTCGCGGAGCATGCGTTCGGCCTCGGCCGGGGTGCCGGAGGAGACGCCGATGCTGGCGCCGACCGTGACCACCGCGCCGGTGACCGGGATCGGCTCCGCGACCACCCGGCTCAGCACTGCGGCCAGGGTCTCGCCCCGGTCCGTATCGGTGTCCGGCAGGATCACGGCGAACTCGTCGCCGCCCAGCCGGGCCACCGTGCCGGCGTCACCCACGATGCCGGTCAAGCGCTCGGCGACGGCGATCAGCACCTGGTCGCCGGAGTGGTGCCCATGCACGTCGTTGACCTGCTTGAACCCGTCCAGGTCGATGACCAGGATGCTCACCGGCAGGTCCGCCTCGACGGTCAGCATCCGCTGCTGGAGCAGGTGGCGGTTGGCCAGTCCGGTCAGCACGTCGTGGGTGGCCTGGTGGCGCAGCTCGTCCTGGAGCTGGCGGGCCTCGGTGACATCGCGGCCGTTCCACACCAGGCCGCGGATGTTCGGGTTGGCGAGCAGGTCGGTGCCGACCACGTGGGTCCAGTGGTAGGTGCCGTCGGCGTGCAGCAGGCGCACCTCCGCGCCGGCAGTGCCCTCCGCCTGCATCCGGGTGAACAGCTCCGCCACCAGCGGCATGTCCTCCGCGTGGATCCGGCCGCCCAGATCGTTGCCGGTGTCGTCGCCGTCCTGCAGGCCGAGCAGCCGGACGGCCGACGGGCTCGCGTACGTCACCCGCTGGCTGCCGTTGGTGACGACGGTGGTGTCCGACGCGTGCTGGGCCAGCGCGCCGAACCATTCGTCGCGGCGGCTGATCTCGGCGAGCAGGCGTTCGTTGTCGTGGAACGCGGCCTGCTGGCGCACCAGGACCAGGCCGGTGCTGAGCAGCACGCCGGCGGCGACGCCCCAGATCTTCAGGTCGGCGACGACCTGGGAGAGGGCGAGCAGGAGCAGCAGTTGCGTTCCGACCACCGCCGCGTACGGCATCCGGCTGAAGCGTCTGCGCCGGGCCGCCAGCGGAACGTCGATCTTCCGGCGGTTGAGGATCTCCTGGATCCGCAGGCTGATCGGGATGAACAGGCACGGCACCAGCTGCGCCAGGTAGATCAGCCGGGTGTCGGACCGCTCCATCAGCAGCGCGGCGAGCGGGGCCGCGACCGCGGTGCCGGTGACGCCGAGCGCGCCGATCATCCCGGGCAATTGCTGGAACGGAGCGTTGGTGCTGAACAGGAGCTTGATCAGGGCGAACGTGACGAGCAGCATCACCGCGGACGTCGCGGCGGCGGCCAGCCGGTTGGCCGTCTGCCCGCCGCTGAACTCTCCGGCGAGCAGGAAGTACCAGAGGAACACGGCGACCGCGGTGAGCACGGTGGCGGCGTCCAGCCAGAGCCGCAGGCGCAGCCGGCCGGTCCCGCCGAGCGGGTGGAACAGCATCGTGATCACCGCGATGACCATGCCGGCGACCACCAGGCCGGACTGTACGACGCTGACGTCATTGGCCGGATGGCCGCCGAGGACCAGCGCGGTCTGATAGGCGTCGGCCATCGCGCTGAAGCCCATGGCGGCCGCGACCGCGATCCAGAACCGGCGGGCGTACCGGTCGGTGCCGGGCTGCCGGTAGAGCCGCCACGCCATCGCGACGTTGATCAGGTCGATGGCGGTCTGCAGAATCCACAGCGCCTGGTCGATGCCGGGCGCGAAGAGGAACCACGGGATCATCAGGATGCTGAGGGCGACGAGCGCGGACAGCACAGGGTCGAGTCGTGTCAGCACGCCCCGATCCACCCGCATCGCACCAGTACAGGCGGCCCCGGTTGCAGACCGGGTGCGAACCCGGGAGCTTTCGGTCGCGGCCGGCCTCAGTTGTCAGCCGGCACCAGGGTCCGGTTATTACTGGAGTGATGCGTGAGGGTGTTACTCGTAGCAGCCGGCGCGGTCGCTTTCCAGCGACACCTCGGTGACCTTGCTCTTCTGGATGTTGATCCGGTAGTGCGCGCCGTCGCCCTTCGCGACGTCGATCATCGCGTCGCCGTCGGTTCGCTTGGCGTCGGGGATCTCGTCGCCGTCGATGCGCCAGCTGAGGTGGGGGTACGCCTGGCGCACGGCGGCCAGCGTGCTGCCGGTCCGGATGCCCTCCGGCGTCTGCTGATTGCCGAACGAGCCGAGGGCGCGCAGCCCGTACTTGCCGTTGAAGACCATCCAGGCCTCGGCCGGCTGGCCCTTCCAGTGTGCGGCGGTGCAGCCTTCGCCGAAGGCGTTGTCGCCGGGGGCGTTGACGACGATGAGGCCGGTCGCCTTGGCCGCGGTCAGGCTCATGCCGATCTTCAGCGGCCCGATGCGGTCGGCCGCGATGGTCAGGTCGGTGGTGGCCGGGTGGGTCGGCGACGCGCTCGCGGGTGGCGGGGAGGTCGAGGTGATCACCGGAACGTCGGTGGGTGTGACCGGAACGACGGGAGGCGCGACCGCCGGCGACGTGGGGGCGCTCCCGCGCGGGGTCGTGGTGCTGCAGGCGGCGGCGAGGGTGGCAATGGCAGCGGCGCCGAGAATTTGGGCATAGCGATGCATGGGAGCGTTTCCTCTGTTTCGGTTCGGCGAACTGCCGACACGACTCAGCATGGTGGCTCGGCGGGACCCGCGAATCACGGATACGTGCCAGCCCGCCTGTCGCTGGTGGACAGGTCCTGGTGCCCCAGCGGGAGATCCAGTCGAGCTGCGGTAACGGTGTGGTTTTGTCCGTGGCTGCCGCTGCGTACAGAGTCGATGCTCAGCGATGGTCCGAGCCCGGGATCAGACGAGGGCCGGCGCCGCGTCGGGCTGGGTGGCGGGGGTGGCAGGCGTGCGGCGGCGGGAGGGGCGGAAGGCGCTTGCGGCGGACAGCAGCAGGCCGAAGGCCAGCCAGCTCAGCAGGACTGTCAGGGGGCGGGCGAAACCGCCGTCGAAGAACGCCACCGCGCGGACCAGGCTGATGGCGGCGCCCGGCGGCAGGAGCTGGCCCAGCGCGCCGGACCAGCCGGGCAGCATCTCGGGGGCGCTTGCGGCGCCGCTCAGCGGGTTGCCGAGCAGGAAGATCACTGCCGCGCCCAGGCCGAAGCCGGCGAAGCCGAACAGGGACTCCAGGCCGAGCAGGGTCAGGGACGTCGCGGCCAGGGACAGGGCCATCACGCCGGCGTTCAGCACGTAGGTGCCGTCCAGGGAGCCCAGCCAGAACTGCAGGATCGCGGACATCGCCAGGCCGCCGGCCACGGCGTAGGACAGGGCGCCGATGACCCGGCGGGCGGTTCCGCGGATGCGGGTCGTCAGCGCCACCGCGGCGAACATGCCGCCGATGACCAGGGGCAGTGCGCCCGCGGCCAGGCCGGCGCCGCGGGGGTCGTCGGCGGGGAGCGGGGCCAGGTCGCGGACCGCGGCGGCGGGCTCCGACTGGGACAGGGCGGCGGCGATGCCCTGCAGGGTCTGGGCGACCACGGGGCTGGCGGCGGAGGCGGTCAGGACCTGCGGCTGTCCGGTGGACAGGTCGATGGCGCCGTACACCTCGCGGTTGTTGATCGCGGTCTCGGCCGCGCTGGTGTCGGCGACCGTGGTGATGTCGAAGCCGCCGGGGAGGCGCTGCTCGAGGGCGGCGGTGACCTGGGCGGTGGCGGCTGCGGGGCCGGCGACGGCGATCGGGATGTCGTGCACCGCGGATCGCGCGGCGGGCCAGGCGAAAGCCGTGACCAGGACGCTGAGGATGAAGGACAGGAGGACGACGGCGCCCGCGACGTGGGTCCAGGGCGAGGGCGCCTTGACGGCGGTGGCCGATGACATGACGACTCCCCAAATAGAACGATCGTTCGTTTTGAACGATAGAAGGAGAGCCGGGCCCGTGTCAAGAACGAGCGTTCGTTTTAGAGGTTGAGCGAGCGGTGCAGGAACGCCTCGATGGTGGCGAGGGTGGGGCGGGTGCCCGGCGGGCCGGCGGTGGCGGTGCGGCGGACGATCGCCGGCGCGTTCGCGGGGGAGACGATGCGCTTGTCGTGGCCGGCGCCGGGCACCAGGTAATAGGTGGCGGGCACGCCGGCCGCGTCCAGCGCGGCGAAGAGCCGGTCGCTCTGGTCGACGGGGACGAGGCCGTCCCGCTCGCCCTGGACGATCAGGGTCGGCGGGGACTGCTTGGTGACGTACGCCATCGGATTGGCCTTTTTGACCTTGTCGGGGATTGTCTCGATCGGCGCGCCGAGCAGGGACGACTCGGGGGAGCGCGGGTCGGTGTGGCAGTCGGTGAGGCTGAACGAGCGGTTGAAGCGGTCGCACGCGCCGGGGAGCATGTGCGCGTTCATCGCCAGGAAGTCGACGGGGGCGTAGAGGTCGACCACCGCCTGGACGTCGCCGGGGGTGGTCACCCCAGCCATCAGAGCGGTCCAGCCGCCGGAGGAATCACCCATCACCGCGATGCGGTGCGGATCTATGCCGTACGCCGTGGAATTCGCCCGCAGCCAGCGGATCGCGGCCTTCACGTCGTTCAGCTGGGCCGGGAACTTCGCCTGGTAACTCGACCGGGTGGAGACGCCGGCCACGACATAACCGGCCTTGGTGAAGAACGGGGCGAGCTGCGACGCGTACGCCTTGCCGTTCTCGCCGAACCAGCCGCTGCCGCCCATCGCGATCAAAAGCGGGCGGCGCTTCGTGCTGCTCTGCCGGGGGATGTAGAGATCGAGGAGATGCCCGCGGGAGCCGCCGGGGGCGTAGGCGATGTTGGTGCTCACGTCGAAGCTGGGGCCGGAGGCGTCGGCGGTGGGCTCGGCGGCGAAGAGCACGGTGACCACGGTCAGCAGCAGACCGAGGACGCGTCGACGTTTCACGTCCCTGATCGTCGCTTACGAATGCGAATCCGATGAATGCCGCAAACAGGGGATACCGCCACGTACGAGTGGCGGCATCCCCCAACCGATCAGTTACCTAGGGCAAAACTCGGGTGCGGCGGCTGGTTGTAGGCGGTGTTCTGCCACGCCACCGCCTCCCGGTACATCCGGTCCTGCATCAGCGACACGTGCGAGATGCTGGTCGCGTCGGTCGTCGAGTAGATCCGCAGCGCCGTGTTGTCGGTCGTCGGCCAGATGACCTCCTCGCGCCAGTCACCCTGGATGTCGGCCTGCAGCGACGGCGTCGACTTGGTGCTGTTGTTCGAGTGCACCCCGCTGGCGGTCAGCAGCCGGGTGTCGGCGCTGGTGCCGTACTTGTCGATGTGCGTCGCGTCGAGCAGCTCGCGCTGCGCGTCGCCGTCCCACCAGATCACGAAGTTCGTGCTGGACGGCTTGCGGCCGATGTTCGCGCCGGACGTGTTGAACAGGCCGGACACGCCGCTCGACCATGATTCGGCGCCAGGGCTGCCGGCATAGATGTCGTCCGAGACGCCGCGGCCGTTGTCGCAGCCGCAGGACGCGTTGGACCAGATGATCGAGCCGGTCTTGGCGTCGGCCATCCAGGCGGCCAGCTTCGACGTGTCCTCGTCGACCTTGAAGATCTCCAGGCCGGCGCGGCTCGGGATCAGGTCACCGACGTGGTAGGCGTCGCCGTGACCCTGACCGTTCACCCACAGGCCGGATCCGTTGTCGTCGATGGCCATCGCCCCGTACAGGATCTCGTCCTTGCCGTCGCTGTCGACGTCGGCGATGGAGAGCTGGTGGTTGCCCTGGCCGGTCCACGCGGAGCCGTTCGTGGAGGAATTGCTGTCGAAGTTCCACTTGCGAGTGAGGGTTCCGTTGCGGAAGTCCCACGCCGCGATGGTGCTGCGGGTGTAATACCCGCGCGCGGTGATCAACGACGGATAAGACCCATTGATGTACGCCGTGCCGGCCAGGAACCGGTCGACCCGGTTGCCGTAGGAGTCGCCCCAGGCGCTGACCGTGCCCCGGGCCACCACGTAGTCGACGGTCGACATCGCCTTGCCGGTCTGCCCGTTGAACATCGTCAGGTATTCCGGGCCGGACAGGATGTAGCCGGCCGAGGTGCGGTAGTCGGCGGTCGAGCTGCCGATCACCACGCCGGTGCCGTCCTTGGTGCCGTCGGCGGTCTTCAGGGCCACCTCGGCCTTGCCGTCGCCGTCGTAGTCGAACACCTGGAACTGGGTGTAATGCGCGCCGGCCCGGATGTTCTTCCCCAGGTCGAGGCGCCACAGCCGGGTGCCGTTGAGCTTGTACGCGTCGATGAACACGTTGCCGGTGTAACCCGACTGCGAGTTGTCCTTGGCGTTGGACGGATCCCACTTGAGGACGATCTCGTAGGAGCCGTCGCCGTCCAGGTCGCCGACGGAGGCGTCGTTGGCGGAGTAGGTGTAGGCGACGCCGTCGGGGGTGGTGCCGCCGGCCGGGATCTGGATCGGCACGTCGGTGTAGGCGGCGGCGAGCGCGGTGACCGGGTTCGCCGCCAGCGTGCTGGTCCCGGACGGTTGCACCGCGTAGGTGGCGCCTTTCGCGGCGCCGCTGTCGGTGTAGTTGGTCTGCGCCGTCGTCGCGATCTTGGTGGACCCGCGGTAGACGTCGAACGTCCCGCCGGCCGTGTCGGAGTTGAGCAACCGCCAGGACAGGAAGTTGCCGGTGCCGGCCCGGAGGACGATCAGGCCGCGGTTGAGATTCTCGGTGGTGCTGGTCGCGTCGGCGGTGGGGGCCGCCGGCTCGGTGGCAGCCCTCGCGACGGCGGCGGTGGAGCCGACGAGGACGAGGGCAGCCACGGCCGTCAGGGTTTTGGCACGTTTCATTACTCACTGCTCCTACTCGGTGGAGGGTAGGCAAGCGCTTTCCTCGGGAAGCTAGTCCTCAGATTGAGGCTTGTCTATGTATTCACGCCTTTTGGTGGGCGCAGGCGGTGTTGATCTGGTAGGCGTAAGGGATGAAGGCTTTGGTGGTTCGCGGTGGGTGGGAAGGTCATCGGCCGATCGAGGCCACTTCGCTGTTCCTCCCGTTCCTTGAACTCAGTGGCTTCGAGGTTCGGATCTTCGATTCACCCGCGATTTACGCCGACAAATCGGTCATGTCGGATACCGACCTCATCCTGCAGTGCGTGACCATGTCCTCGATCGAGCGCGACGCGCTGGCCGGGCTGCGCGAGGCGGTTGCGGCGGGGACGGGCTTCACCGGCTGGCACGGCGGCATCGCCGACTCGTTCCGCGCGTCCTCGGACTATCTGCAGCTGGTCGGCGGCCAGTTCACGACCCATCCCGGCATTATCGCTTCGGATCGCAAAGGTGACGAAAGCGACAATTTCCTGACATATGCTGTCGACATCACGCCGCTCGGCCGCGATCACCCGATCACGGCCGGCATCGACGACTTCGAGCTGACCACCGAGCAGTACTGGGTGCTCCACGACGACCTCATCGACGTCCTCGCCACCACCACCCATCCGGTCCGGCCGTGGCATCCGTGGCATCGCCCGATCACCTCGCCGGCGATCTGGACCAGACAGTGGGGCAAGGGCCGGATCGTCGTCACCACCCCCGGCCACAGCCTCGACATCCTCGAGAACCCGAACGTCCGGACCGTCATCGAGAGGGGCATGCTGTGGGCGAGCCGCACCGCGTCGGCATCGTAGGCGCCGGCACGATCTCCGGCGCGTACCTCACGACCCTGCGCGACCACCCCCGGGTGACCATCGCCGCGGTCGCCGACCTCGACGCGGCGCGCGCCGCGTCGGTCGCCGCCGGCATCACCGGCTGCCGCGCCCTCCCGGTCGACGAACTGCTTCAGGACGACTCGATCGGCACGGTCCTCAACCTCACGGTGCCCGCGGCGCATGCTTCGGTCGCGCTGGGTGCCATCGCCAACAACAAGCAGGTGTACGGCGAGAAGCCGCTCGCCGCCGACCTGCCCGCCGCGCGCTCGCTGATCTCCCAGGCGGCCGCGTTCGAGGTCGCGATCGGCTGCGCGCCCGACACCGTCCTCGGCACCGGCGTGCAGACCGCCCGCGCCGCGGTCGACGCAGGCCTGATCGGCCGCCCGCTGTCCGCCGTGGCCGTGATGGCGACCCCCGGCCACGAGCGCTGGCACCACCACCCCGACTTCTACTACCAGCCCGGCGGCGGCCCGCTCCTCGACATGGGCCCCTACTACCTGTCCGCCCTGGTCCACCTGCTCGGCCCGATCGTCGCGGTGACCGGCGCCGCGTCCCGCCTGCGCCCGGCCCGGGTGATCGGCAGCGGCCCGCGCGCCGGCGAACAGATCCCGGTCGCGGTGGACACCCACGTGACCGGCGTGCTGCATCACGCGAGCGGCGCCCTGTCGACGATCACCACCAGCTTCGACGCCGTCCGCACCACGGCGGCCCCGATCGAGGTGCACGGCGAGACCGGCACCCTGGCCGTCCCCGACCCGAACCGCTTCGACGGCGACGTCCGCCTGTTCGAGCCGGGCGCCGCGGACTGGCGCGTGCTGGAACCCTCCGCCGGCTACGTCTCCGCCGCCCGCGGCATCGGCCTGCTCGACATGCTGACGGCCCCCGCACCCCGGGCGAGCGGCGCCCTGGCCCTGCACGTCCTGGACGCGATGACGTCCCTGCTCCGCGCCGCCGACGAGGGCCACCGCATCGACCTGACCACCACGGGCGACCGCCCCGACCCGGTCCCGCTGACCCCGGCCGCCCGGTGGCGCTCCGCGTAGCGCTGAGACGAGAGCCGGGGACAGGCACCCACCACGACAACATCGATGCCCGGTGGTAGCTCGACCGAGCCGTCGTCGACCTCGAGCTGCACGAGCTGCGGCCTGCCCGATGTCGCCGCCGACCCGCCACCATTTGATCGACAGCCTCCGATACCTTTGACCGCCGTGGGAACCCTCGACACTCTCGACAAGCTCGGCTCCGTTGTCGGCGGCGTGTGCGCCGTCGCCGGCTTGGTCGTGGCCGTGGCCGGCCGCCGAACCCCCGAGCCTGTCCCGTCCCCGGTTGAGCAGCGCGCGGTCCGATCACACCGGCACATCCTCGTGACGGTCGGTGTCGCGCTGCTGGCCTCCGGAGTCGCGATGATGGCCGGGGCCTGGTGGGCCGGCCGTGATGGCGACACGCCAGAGACTCCCCGGCCCACGGCGTCGGACACCTCACCCTCGAGCCCGGTTCCGACCGACCCGGCGCCATCGACGCCGGCCGGGCCGCGCCCCGACCGGTCCGGCCCCCGATCGATCCTGATGCGGCCCTACGAGATTCCGCAGAACAACTACGATCCGCGCACGGACAAGCTCTTCCCGGCGGACACTGCGGCGATCACGTTCGAGTGCCGGCGTCGTACGCCGGAAAACGACATCAAGGCCGGCTGCCGCCCGGACGCCACGCCGGTGTTCACCATGGCGCCGAACAAGAAGCTCGAGGTGGAAGTCGCCGAGGTGCCACCGGCGGCCGCGAGCCGCGGCCTCCCCATGGCCTGCGATGGATTGAACTACGACGACAATCCGGACTTCGTCCTGCTCGCCGAAGAGCAAACATATTGCGTCCGGACCGACGACTGGGTGGCCGTGATTCGCATCGAAGATCTACCCGAGAAGATCACCTCGGCGTCGCCCGCCATCAGTGTCCAGGTCTCGTACTGGCGCCGCTGACCCGGCGTCCCTCGCACCGCTTACCGCCGGATGACCGGCCGGCTGTCGCGGGTCCTGAGTCCCGGCACACTGGGTGGCCGCCGACGTCAAGGGCCCTGCGCTCGATCGGCCCGATGTCCGCTCGTCCGCGGTCCCCCGTGGAGTCGGACGAAACACCCGGCCCTTGAGCCGGCGGGCCGAGCGGCCCACACTCGATCCGAATGCCGCCGGGCATCGAACGATGAACCGTTTGGGGATGACGATGAGCCCTGTTCTTATCGGCGTCATCGGGACTTTGTCGGGACTTCTGCTCGGTGGCCTTCTGCAGGACGCCCAGGCGCGGCGCAACCGGCGCTGGCTCGTCGCGGATGCGCTGCGGGATACCAAGCGACGTGTCTACGCGGAATATCTGAGATCGATCAGCGCGAGCTACGCCCACGCGGTAGCCCACCATTGGAGCGATTCCGAGGAGGCCAACCTCCGAGCGGCGGCGGCCGAGATCGAAGTCCTCGCCGGTGTGGATGTCGCCAGGCCGGCGCAGGAGCTGGTGGGAAAGGTGATCAAGGTGCACGGCGACATCGCGGCACGATCATCCCGGCCGCCTTCTCGGGCCGCCGTGATGCGGAGGCGTGTGCGCGACGACACCGGGTGGGAATCAGCGGTGGCGGCCGTCGATCGTGAGCGTTACCAGCTGATAGATCTGCTCAAGGCAGATCTCGGGCTGACGGGCAACCGGAAGTCCCGGGGACGCCGATGGCTATTCGCCCGCTCCGGCTCGGCCGGGTCGCGCTCAGCGGACCAGTAGCGCCGTCAGCAGCTGGGTCAACCACGCGCGGGCGGCCGCCATGTCGCCGTCGAGCAGGAGCTGGACCGTCACGCCGTCGTAGGCGGCGACCACCGCGTGGGCGGCGGCCGGCACGTCGGCCATGCCCGGGGGCAGCGCGAGCAGGCCTTGCACGCCGCGCAGGCGGGTCTCGATCGCGGTTCGCAGCTGGGTGCGGTGCTCGGCCAGGCGGGCCGCGACCTCGGGGCGCCGGGCCGCGTGCAGCAGGAAGTCCGTCTTGACCAGCAGCCAGTCGCGGTCCAGCAGCAGCGTCGCGGCGGTGCGGGCGATCACGGCGTGGATCGACGGCTCGATCGGGACGGTCTCCTCGGCCGACAGCGCGTCGGCGACCTGGGCGGCGATGAGGGCGGCGCGCTCGTCGTACAGCGCGAAGAACAGCTCGTCGAGGGTGCCGAAGTTCGAATAGAAGGCGCCGCGTGTGTAGCCGGCCTCGGCGCAGACGTCGTCGATCCGCGCCTGGCCGTAGCCTTTCGCCGCGAACACCCGGAACGCGGCCTCGAGCAGCCGGGCCCGTGTCTCCGCCCGCCTTCTGGTGACCCGCACATCGCGAACCCTATCCAATTCAAAGTTGTATCCGATACATTCCTGAATCGTGAATGCGGACGTCATCGTCGTCGGCGCCGGCCTCGCCGGTCTGGCCGCCACCCATGAGCTCGTCACCGCCGGCAAGCGGGTGGCCCTGGTCGACCAGGAGAACGCGGCCAACCTCGGCGGCCAGGCGTTCTGGTCGTTCGGCGGGCTGTTCCTCGTCGACACCCCCGAGCAGCGGCGCCTCGGCGTGCGCGACTCGTTCGAGCTGGCCTGGTCCGACTGGCAGGGCAGCGCCCAGTTCGACCGGCCCGGCGACGAGGACGCGTGGGGCATCAAGTGGGCCCGGGCGTACGTCGAGTTCGCCGCCGGCGAGAAACGGTCCTGGCTCAAGTCGCTCGGCATGAGCTGGCTGCCGACGGTCGGCTGGGCCGAGCGCGGCAGCCTGCGCGCCGACGGCCACGGCAACAGCGTGCCGCGGTTCCACGTCACATGGGGGACCGGCACCGGGGTGGTGGCGCCGTTCGTCGCGTCGGTCCTGAAGGCCGCCGAAGCGGGCCTCGTCACGTTCCATCACCGCCACCGGGTGGACGAGCTGGTCGTGACGGCGGGCGCCGTCACCGGCGTACGCGGAAAGGTCCTTGCCCCGGACAGCGCGGCACGCGGCGTCACCTCCAACCGCGACGAGATCGCGGATTTCGACCTGACCGCGCAGGCGGTCGTCGTGACCACCGGCGGCATCGGCGGCAACCACGAACTGGTCCGCAGCTTCTGGCCGGAACGGCTCGGCACCCCGCCGGCCCGCATGATCACCGGCGTGCCCGCCTACGTGGACGGCCGCATGCTGCAGATCGCCGGTGCGGCCGGCGCGCGCCTGGTCAACCGCGACCGGATGTGGCACTACACCGAGGGCATCCGCAACTGGGACCCGATCTGGCCCGGGCACGGCATCCGCATCCTGCCGGCCCCGTCGTCGATGTGGTTCGACGCGCTCGGCCGCCGGCTGCCCGACCCGTGCCTGCCCGGTTACGACACCATGAGCACGCTGCGTCACCTGCGCACGACCCCGGACATCGCCGGTTACGACCACTCCTGGTTCATCCTCACCCAGAAGATCATCCGCAAGGAGTTCGCGCTGTCCGGCTCGGAGCAGAACCCGGACATCACCGCGAAGGACCGCCGCGCGTTCGTCCGCGAACGCATCCTCGGCAAGCAGGCCCCGGCCCCGGTGGAGGCGTTCAAGCGCAACGGCGCCGACTTCGTGGTGGCGTCGACGCTGGAGGAACTGGTGTCCGGCATGAACAAGCTGACCGACGAGCCGCTGCTGGACACCGCGCTGATCCGCCGCCAGGTCGAGTCCCGCGACCTGCAGATCGCCAACCCGTACAGCAAGGACTCCCAGATCCAGGGCATCCACAACTCCCGCCGCTACCGAGGCGACCGCCTCGGCCGAACGGTGGCCCCGCACCGCTTCCTGGACCCGGAGTCAGGCCCGCTGATCGGCATCAAGCTGCACATCCTGACCCGCAAGACCCTCGGCGGAGTCCAGACGGATCTGGAGTCCCGAGCCTTGTCCGCCAACGGCACCCCGATCCCCGGCCTGTACGCCGCCGGCGAGGTAGCCGGCTTCGGCGGTGGCGGCGTACACGGCTACAACGCCCTGGAGGGAACCTTCCTGGGCGGCTGCCTCTTCAGCGGCCGAGCCGCCGGCCGCTCCCTGGCCCGCTCGCTGTAATCGCGGGCGCCAACTGAACAAGGGTGCGCTCAACACGCTCACTTTTACCCTGGCCAAGCAGTTGGGCGAACGCGGCATCACCGTCAACGCGGTGGCACCCGGCATCGTGGACGTCGACAGCAACGCCGCCTGGCTGCGCGACGACCCCGAGCAGCTCGCCTTTTGGGGCTCACTCTCCCCGTTCGGGCGGATCGGTCAGCCGGCCGACATCGCCGATGTCGTCGCTTTCCTCTCCTCGCCCGACGCGCGCTGGATCACCGGCCAGTGCATTGATGCCACCGGCGGCGCTCACCTCTGACCGGTCGTCACCGGAGCGGGCGGCCTTCTCTTCACTCCGGTGGGGATCGACCCGACCGAACAGCCCGAGTGCTCGATTCCGGTCAGATACGAGCCGGTCCAAGTCGCCAGCAGCATCGAAGAACCCATCGGCTGGATCCGGTAGCCGTTGTACCCGCATGCCGGCCACACGCAGCTCGACCTGAATGCCTATCCGCTGATGATCCACGATGCCCAGGATCCGGCCATGCGCAGCAGGAGCGGAATGCCGGTCAGGTCGCGTCGGCGGCCTCCGCGAGGAGACCCGTGAGAAAGGTGGCGATCGCGGTCTCGAAGGCCTCGGCGAAGGCCGGGTGCATGAACGACAGGCTCGAATCGGCCTGGAAGGCGGCGAGCAGTGCGGGGGCGGGACGGCTGCGGGTCCACAGGGCGCCGGCGAGGATGATGGCCATGTGCGCGGCGCGGAGCGCCCGCCCGTCGTCGAGCTCGGGGAGCAGGACGCGGAGCTGCTCGCCGAGCCAGCGAATGGCGTCCCGGGAGGACCTTTTGAACCTGGTCGCGACGTCGACGGAGATGTTGTGCTCGAGGATGGCGTTTTGCGCGCTCAGCAGTTCGCACAGCATCGGGTGGGCGGCGAACGTGGTGGCCAGCCGGGCCGCGACCTGGCGCGCCCGCCCCGGAGCTGGTGCGGAGGGGTCGACCCACCCGGGGAACGTCTCGGCGGTCTCGGCCCGGTAGCGGGCGGCCGCCTCGGAGAGCAGGTCGAGCAGCACCGCCTCGCGTGACTCGAAGTAGCGCACCAGGGCGGACTTCGCCAGCCCGACCCGGCGGCTGAGCTCGTTGAGGCTGACCGCGGCCACCGGCATCTCGTCCAGCATGCCGGCCGCGGTTTGCAGGATGCTCTGCCGCCGCACCTCGCGCTGCTCGTCGCTGCGGGCGCGATGGAAGGTTGCCACCCCTCGAGGATAGTCGACCGCCGGTCCATTGACTGCGGACCGGCGGTACATTAGCTTATGTACCGCCGGTCTACTATCTGCCCGGCGGACGAGGGAGGAACACGTCATGGAGGCCCTGGAGGCTGTCGACTGGGTCGACCCGGACCGGTGGCGGGCCACCCCGCCGGCCGAGCGGTTGAGGTTGCTTCGCCTGGTCCAGGCCAACATCGACCGACACTTCGACGAGCTGGTGGCGGCGGACTGCCACGCGAAGGGCATCGACCCCGCCAACCCGGCCGACGCCCACCAGCTCGGCACCAGCATGTAGCGCGTCCTGGTGCCGCTGCCCTCGAACGTCGCGGCCGCCATCGACCTTTACGAGGGCCTGGTCCGCGCCCGCCCGCTCCAGCCGCTCGCGGTGAATCCGGCCGGAGGCGGCCGCTTCGACGTCCGGGTCTCCCCGCGCGCCAAGGACCGCCTCCTCAACGGCGACCGGACCGATGTGCTGCGCGTCGTCGGCGAGCCGCGCCGGGTCGATCCCTATGCCAAGCCCGGCGGCATCATCGCCGTGCTCGGGGCGGGGAACGTCGCCTCGTCCTTCGAGATGATCCGGGCCCTCTTCGTCGACAGTTGCGTGGTCGTCCACAAGCCCCACCACCTCAACGAGGACGCCGACCGGGTGTGGGAGAAGGTCCTGCAACCGCTCGTCGACGTCCACGCCGCCGCCTTCTGCCCGGCCAGCGAGGGGCGCGCCCTGACCCACGACCCTCGTCTCTCGAAGATCTACTTCACCGGTGGGACCGGCTCCGCCAAGGCGATCATGGAGGCCACCGACACCGAGCTGGTCTCCGAGTGCGGCGGCAACAACCCGTGCATCGTCGTTCCCGGCGACCGCCCGTGGACCGAGCGGGAGATCCACCACCAGGCGCTCCAGATCGCCACCATCGTCACGATCAGCGGCGGCTCGATCTGCGGCCGCACACAGACCCTGGTGACGAGCCGGCACTGGCCGCAGCGGCGGCAACTCCTGGATGCGATCACCGTTGCCCTGCGGGACCTCACGCCCGGCTCCAGCACCAGTTACCCCGGGGCCGACAAGACCTTCGCGGCCTTCCGCGACGCCTATCCGGGCGGGCGGCTCGTCCAGCCCGTGGACAACCGCCCCGCCTCGCAGGTCATGGTGATCGAGGACGTCGGCACCGAGGGCTTCGCCCTCGACCACGAGGCGTTCTGCCAGATCATGAGCGAGGTCGCCCTCGACGTGGCGTCCGACGCCGGGGCGTTCCTTCCCGCCGCGGCGGAGTTCGCCAACGAGAAGCTCCTCGGCACCCTGGCCGCGACGATCCTCATCGACGAGGACACCCGCAAGACCCACGCGGCCACCGTGGATCGCGCGGTGACAACGCTTCGCTACGGCGCCATCGGCGTCAACACGATGCCGCCGATGGTGTGGACGAACCCCTACCTCATCTGGGGTGGGAACGAGGAGGGCCGCGAGTTCGTCACCGGTCGCGGCAACTTCGGCAACCTCCTGGGGTACGAGAACGCCGAGAAGTCGATCGTGGTCAGCGGCTTCACCTCGCCGGGCCACTTGATCATGTCGAGCAGGCGGGGCTGGCTCGACCTGTCGACGCGGTTCGCCCGGTACGCCATCCGCCCCACGTGGCCGCGGCTGTTGGCCCTCGCCTTCGCCGCGACGCGCGCGCGTTTCCGTCGCGCCGGCTCCTGACATCCCCTTCGGCCGCCGTCGGCCAGGAAAGGACATCCCATGGGTCACAAGATCGCCCTGGTCACCGGGGCCTCCTCGGGCATCGGTGAGAGCACCGCCCGCCACCTGCACGACGCCGGCTTCGTCGTCTACGGCGCCGCTCGCCGCGTCGACCGGATGGCGGCACTGGCCGCCGCGGGCCTGCACACCGTCGCCCTCGACGTCACCGACGAGTCGTCGGCCGAGAAGGTCGTCGCGGACATCCTCGCGGCCCACGGCCGGATCGACGTCCTGGTGAACAATGCCGGGTACGGCTCGTACGGCGCGCTCGAGGACGTCCCGATGTCGGAGGCCCGCTCCCAGATCGAGGTCAACGTCTTCGGTCTCGCCAACCTCACCCGGGCTGTGCTTCCGGCCATGCGGGCCCAGCGCAGCGGCACCGTCATCAACATCAGCTCCATGGGCGGCCGGCTCGCCACGCCCTTGGGCGCCTGGTACCACGCCAGCAAGTTCGCGGTCGAAGGGCTCAGCGACGCTCTGCGCCTGGAGCTGCGGCGCTTCGGGATCGACGTCGTCGTCATCGAGCCCGGTCTGATCCGCACCGAGTGGGGCAGCATCGCAGCCCGCAAACTCCGTGCCACCTCGGGCTCAGGGCCTTACGGCGACCAGGCCGAGGCCATCGCCGTATCGCTGGACAACGGCTCCCGGCCGGACGCGCCCAGGACCTCGCCCCCCGACGTCGTGGCCCGCGTCGTGACCCGCGCCGCCACGGCCCGCCGCCCCCGCACCCGCTACGTCGCCGGCTTCGGGGCCCGGCCGCTCCTGATCACGCGCAGGGTGCTGCCGGATCGGGCCTTCGATGCCCTCATCACGCGCAGTTCGGGCCTGCCCACCTCCCATGCCTAGTCAACTGGAAGTCCTGGCCGGCTGGAGCTTTCCAGTCCTGGTGAGCCCCGGTGGAGCGGCCCGGGGCCGGTTGATCGCAGACCAGGCCGAGCGGATGGTCGGCTGGCTGAAAACGGTGGTGGGAGAGTTCCGGATACCGGACCTGTACGTCGTGGGCCGCGACGACTGGGATGCGGTGGCCTCCTTCCCGGTCTACGGAATGCCGCACGAGTCACCCGACCGAATAGTGGTGGGGCAGGAACCGGCCGAGTTCTGGGACGTAGTGCTCGACTCGATCGAGCCGTTCCTCTCCCCGCCCGACCGGGCCGAGCTGGTCCCGCGTCTACGGCGACCCGATCAGGCTCGGCGGCTTCGCGGACCTGCTCGTTTCCCACGAGATCGGGCACTACCTCCACCCGGTCGGCGACCAGGCGGACCCGACATCGTTCTGGCTGCGGGAGATGCTCGCGAATCTGGCGTTGCAGGGATACGTCAGCGAGGTCGAGCCCGATCTCGAGGAGACGCTCCTCACCGTCGTCCAGGTCTGCTGGCGTTCCACCAGGTCGTCGTGGCAGTTCAGCGAGCTCACGGACATGGGCCGGGCGACCGACGGAGACGGCGCGAACTATGTGTGGTTCGAGTTCGGACTGCAAGTGCTGACCAAGCGCCTGTGGACCAACGCCGGTGTCACCGCGCTACGGCGTCTGATCGACCTGCTGGGCAAGCCCGCGCCGACTCAGGACGAGGCGATAGCAGCGATCGAGGCGCTCGACCCCGGCGTGGCCGCAGACTTGCGACGGTGGCCGAACTTCGCGGGCTGAGTTCACTGCCCGCGCCGCACTGGAGCCGAATCAGACCGTCACAAGGGCATCCAGTCCGCACACTCTCATGCGCTGAGCGCGCCCGTCGGCCGCGAGAACCGTCACGCCGGGTGAGCGTCAACGAAGTCGTTCTTGGCGGACGAGGCGTACACAAGCCCAAGGATCACGAGGCTCGTCTACCAACCCGGCGGACTGTTCTCCGGCGGTGATTGCTCGGGAGCGTGGCCCGACTCGAACGGTGCCGCCATCCTTTGAGTTCAGTGACGCGCGCTTACCCGGCATTGCGCGCGTTGGGCAAGCCTGTAGGTGCAGATTATCGGGTTCCGCACAGTAGGCACGGCCAATTCCGCACACACGATCGATAGCGCCGCGGACCCATGTCGATTGGGCTCGGCATCCGTGGTTGCCCCGCCGGAGTTGTGCACCCTCGGTGCAAGCAGCGCCGCCGACCGCGCGCGGCGGCTGGCGGTGAGCCATCACGCGGCGTGACGCACGCCGGAGCGACCCGGCGCACGCTCGTGCCGAAGATAGTGCAGACAGAAGAGCCGCTTGCCTGTCGCGCTGGCCCGCGCACCCTGTGCGCGGCCGGCGTTGGTTCGCTCACCTCACGTTGGTCTGCGCGCCTCGCGCAGCTGGCACCGGTCTGCGCGCCCTTGCGCCGGCCCGCGCTCCGCGCGCGGGGTGTCGGGGCGCGCGTGCTTGGCCTGCGGTGGGACGGGCCATGGCATGGGCGGCAGGGGGACTGGCATGTCCGGCGCGGGGAGTTGTGACGCGTACTCGCCGATGTTTCTGGGTGTTGACCTTCAGGGGAGTGACCAGCGTTCGTTGGCGCGGCCGTCGCATGTCGTCACGGTGACGCCGGTGCCGGAGGTGGCGCCGCCGGAGGGGTCGGTCAGGCATTTGTCGTTCGAGGCGTTGATCAGCAGCTGGCCGGAGGCGCGCCACTGCGCCGTCGTGCGCCCGTCGCAGCCGACGACGTGCACGGTGTTGTCGCCGAGGACCAGCGCGCACAGGCCCTGCACGCGCAGGGTGCCGTCGGTGGCGAGCGTCCAGGTCTGGGCGACGCTGCCGTTGCACTCGAACACCTGCACGTGATTGAAGTCGATCGGGACGGCGCCGTTGAGGTCCAGGCACAGGCCGTTCTGACCGCGGATCGTGCCGGTGCGGGCGGCCGCGGGTGGCTCGGGGGCCACGGCGTCGCCGGGGGCGATCACGGTCTTGCCGTCCTCCCCGCCCGCGCCGGCGGTGACGCTCGGCCTCGCCGACGCGGCCTTCTCGCTGGTCGCGGTCGCTGCGACGGATGCGCTGCGAGGGACAGATTTGCTGGGTACGGGTGACGAAGCGGCCGGCGTCGCACTCGGCTTGAGTGACGGAACCAAGCCGGTCAGCGCCGGGATCGGAGCCTCGGGCAGCGTGCTCGAAGCCGAGGGGCGGCCGTCGGCGCGTAGGTTGGCCACGGCGGCCGCGGCCGCTCCGATGAGGACCAGCGCGCACGCCGCGATCAGGACCAGAGCTCGATGGCGCCGCAGCACCCCGCGGTCGCGCAGGTGCCGGGGTGGCTTCTCGGGCAGGAAGAGCACGGCGGTCGGGTCGTCGGCGCCCTCGAGCGCACGCTGCGAACGGACCTCGCGGGTGGTCGCCGACGGCCACGTCTGCGTAGACGCGTCGCCGTCGCCGGCATCCGCGTCACCACGCAGGTAGGGCCGGACGAGAAGCGGGTCACGCTCCTCGTCGAACTCGCCGTCCGTCACGAATCACCCGCCGCCATCGAGCTTGTCAGAGACGATCGAGCGCCCAACCTACCCCTGCTCCCGCGGGCCACGCCCGGGGCGGTAGATCCGACTTTCCGCGCGATGCGGCCGTCGGGGCCGACACGGAACACACTGACCTGCGGCGATGTCCGAACGGTCGGGAAGTCGACACCGAACGGGTGCAACGGATCTACACGCGGCCCGCCAGACGCCGGTCATGAACCGGCTCGCCATCGGCTTCCCGTGGGGCGCCGCCGAGGAGAAGTCCTTCATCACGGCGGCCGGGCGGCTGGGCCACGCCTGCTCGACCACCGGCCGGGAGCTGGCCGCCGCCATGTCGACCGCCGAGGTCGCCCGCGACATGGACGTGATGCGCCGCGCCGTCGGCGACAGCAAGCTGACCTTCGTCGGCTTCAGTTACGGCACCGCACTCGGCCAGTACTACGCGAACATGTTCCCCGACCGCTTCCGCGCCATCGCCGTCGACGGCGTGATCAACCCGCGTGCCTGGACCGGCACCGCATCGACGGCCGGCCAGATCCAGGACGACCGCCTGCACTCGGCGGACGGCGCGTACCAGGCGCTGGCCGAGATCCTGCGCCGCTGCTCGGCCGCCGGGAACACCAGGTGCGCGTTCAGCGCGCGCCCGATGCAGAACTTCCGGGTGATCGCCGAGCGCCTGAAGAGCGAGCCGCTCGTGGTCGAGGGCCAGACCCTCACCTACGCCGCGTTCATCGGCATGATTCTGGGCGCGCTCTACGAGCCGGCCGCCGGCACCGAGGTCACCACCCTGGCGGCCGAGGTCTACCGGTTGACGACGCCCGGTTACGTGCCCACCGCGGCGAAGCTGACCGCCGCCGGCGACCTGATCCGCAAGATGCGCAAGCAGGCCGCGGGCCGGGCGTTCCCCTACGACAACTCGTTCGACGCCTACTCCGCCGTCATGTGCACCGACGGCCGGCACCCCGCGCACGGCACGTCCTGGCCTCGTGCGTCCGCGCGCGCCGACCAGCGTGCGCCCTACTTCGGCCGCGCCTGGGCGTGGGCGAGCGTCCAGTGCGCCACCGACCACTGGACGGTGCGCGACGAGGACGCCTACACCGGACCGTTCACCAAACACACCAAGCACCCCGTCCTGATCGTCGGCAGTTTCTGGGACCCGGCCACCAACTACGACGACGCCGTGGCGGCGTCGAAGCTGCTGCCGAACAGCCGCCTGCTGTCCAGCGACAACTGGGGCCACACCGCCTACGGCACCTCGGCCTGCGCCACCGGCATCACCGACCGCTACCTCCTCTACCGCTCGCTGCCCGCGAAGGGCACCACCTGCGTCGGCGCCGAGCAGCCGTTCCGAACCCCGCTGGATGACACCGCCACCCAGTCGTCGGCCGACACCTTCGACCTGGCATCCGCGTCACCGGCCGAGATCGCCGCCCACGGCCTGCCGGCCACGGACGCCCCCAAGGTGCTCCCGCCAGTGCGCTGACCCGTCCCACCGGATGCCCGCCCTTCCCCGAGTCGGGCATCCACCCGTTCACGCCGAGGCCACGGCCTCGGCGAGTCCCAGCGCGCGTGTGGCGCTGAGCGCGCCTGTGGCACTCAGCGGCGGCCACGGCGGGCGCCGCCGCTGGGCGGCGGCTCAGCGCTTCCAGAACGTCTTGCGGGACGGGCGGTCGGGGTCCGGGTCCGGGCTCTCGCCGGGCTCCGGCCGTCGGTTGTCGCCGCCGCCGAAGGCGGTGAGGACCGCTACGGCCTTGGCCCATTTCTCGTCCAGTGGGCCGTCGCCGCCGAGGAACGCAACCAGCTCCTGCAGGGGCGCGAACTCCTTGTCGGTCGTCGAGCCGATCAGGACCTCGAGCCGGCTGGACAGGTCGTCCAGCAGGTCGCGGCGTTCGTAGGCGGCGAGGCCGGTGGCCTCGCGCAGCCGCCGGGCCTCGGTCGCGGCGATCTCCCGCACCTGGTCGAGCGAGAGCGCCGCGCCCGCCGGGACGGCTGCCTTGCCCGCGCGCAGCATCGACGGCACGTTGGCGAAGCCCACCGGGCCGCGTGAACGGGCGATGCCGGCCTCGGCCCGCGGCTGGGCGAAGTGCGCCGGACCGGCCGGCGCGGCCATCGGCGGCATCGGGGGAAGCGGGCTCGCGGCGCTCATCCGGAGCATGGCGGGCGCGACGTCGCCGCCGCCCTCCCAGCCCGACGGCAGCTCGACCGGCTGGGTGACCCGGCGGGTCTCGCCGCCCTCGTTGACCACCCGGTTGTCGACCGCCACGAACGCGGTGAACCGGCACAGCACGCCGTATCGCAGCGAGGTGGCGACGATGCGCTGCTCGAGACCGCGGTCGCCGGCCGCATAGGCATCTTCCAGATCGCGCAGCCGGGCCCGGGCCCACTGGGCGGTGATCGCCGGCTCGGCGCGCTCGCGCACCTCGACCGTCGTGCGGAACTCCTGGTCGTCGCGGGTGCGGCCGGTGACGGTGAGGCTCCCGCCGGGTTTGCCGGCGAACCGGCCGGCCACGACCAGGGGCACGCCCGGGTAGAGACCGGGCAGCCGGGCCGGGGTGCGCTCGTCGTCGACCAGGGACAGGCCGGTGGCATCCACCCGCAGGCCGGTGACGACCGGCGCGCCGATGCGGCGGTGGATGTGCTCCATCGCCTCGTCAAGCCGGTCCTCGCTCTCCACCAGCTCGGCCCGGCCGGCGCCCAGGGCGGCGAGCCGGCCGAGGAAGCCGGCGTTGACGGCCCGGTCGATGCCGATGGTGTGCACGCGGGTGGGGCCGATCAGCGGCGTGACATCGTGGACGATCTGGTCCTCGTTGCCCACCTGGCCGTCGGTGACCAGCACCAGCACCCGGTCGCGGCCCTCGCTGGCGCGCAGCAGCCCCAGCCCCTCGGTGAGCGGCGCGAGCAGCTCGGTGCCGCCCCGGGCATCGGCGCGGGCCAGGTGCTCCACCGCCCGGAAACGGTTGCGGTCGCTCGCCTCGGCCAGCCCCTCGCCGAGGTCGGCCGGGTGGTCGATCTGGTGGTCGAAGGTGAGCACGGCGAACCGGTCGGCGGTGGTCAGCGTGTCGATCACCCGGGCCGCGGCCCGGCGGGCGGCCACCATCTTCCAGCCGCCCATGCTGCCGGACCGGTCGAGCAGCAGCACCACGTCCTTGGGGCGGGCCGCGGCGGTGCTCTCCGGTGGCAGCACGACCAGTTGGTAGACGCCGCCGGGCTCCTCGGTGGCCTCGTCGGGCACGGCGATCGCGGTCTCGCCGCCGCCCTCGTAGCCGATGCGCAGCACGAAGTCACGGTCGGCGCGCTCGCCGGGTTCGATGCTCAGCGTGCCGCCGGAGTCGGTGACGGTGTGCAGGCTGGAACGCACCGTGCCGAGGGTGAGCCCGGCCGGGTCGACGTCGACGCCGATCGACAGCCGCAGCGGGTTGGGGAAGCCGGGCAGCAGGACCGGGGGAGTGATGCGCGAGGCGTCGGGCACCGCGTCGGTGTCGGGCACCTGGCCGTCGCCCACATAGGGGCCGGGCAGCGGGGTGCCGGGAACATAGCGCGGCGCGACGACCAGCGGGAAGCGGAACGTGGCGGCGCCGTCCTCGAACGGCAGCGGGCCGACCAACTGGAGCTCGATCACCACCCGCTCGCCGGGCAGGATGTTGCCGACCCGCATGGCGAACACGTCGGGCCGTTCCTCCTCGGCGATCGACGCGCGCTGGCCGGCCGCGATGGCCTGGTCGTACGCCTCCCGGGCCGCGCCGCGCTCCTGCAGCTCGGCCTCGACGGTGCGGTCGTCGGCGGTCATCGTCATGCCGGTGACCGCGGCCCGGTCGGGCAACGGGAACACGTAGGTGGCCTCGAGCGCGGTGTCGTGCACATTGACGAACTCGGTCACCACCACGGTGCGGGCGACCAGCCCGCTGACCCGGGCGCGGACGTCGAGCCGGTCGAGCGGCAGGTTGCCGCGGTCGGTGCGCAGGTTGCCGAAGCCGGCGTCGGGCAGGATGCGGACGCGTCCGAGCTCGTCCGGGCTCATCGGAGTGACGGTAAGGGTCATTGGGAACTCCCATCGATCAGGCCACGGGACTCGAGCAGGCGCAGCAGGGGTGCGGCGGCCGTGGCGATCTCGCCACGGTCGGTGTCGGAGGCGGGGTGGGGGAGGAGCAGGATGGCGCCGCCGCCGAGCGTCACCCCGTGCACCGGCGCCGCCGCACCGGCACGAACCGGCGGCTCGGCCGGCGAAGCGAGGGCGGGCGAAGTGAAGGCGGGCGGAGCAAGGGCGGGCGAAGCGAGGGCGGGCGGAGCAAGGGCGGGCGAAGCAAGGGCGGGCGGAGCAGGTGTGGGACCGGCAGCTGGGCGGTCGGCCCAGAATCGTGGCCGCGTCACCTCTTCCACCGGCTCTTCCTCGGCGGTCAGAAGCTGCTCCGGCACGCGGGACGCGTCGGAGAGGGCCTCGGGGCTGAGCCAGACGAAGTCGGCCTGGATCTCGGCCAGACTGCGACCCTCCGCCTGCCAGCGCTTGATCGCCACCAGCTGCTGCAGGTGGCGCGGACCGTAGAGCGCGGTGCGCCCGCGCATGCCGAGCGGGCGGTCGACCAGGCCGATCGTCGTATACCAACGGATCGCGCGGCGGTCGGGCACATCGCGGACACGGCCGTTGGGCGCGCCGGGATATTCGGCCTCCAGGGCCTGGCGCACTCTCTCGACCAACTCGTCCATCGTCCACACGCTTACGAGCTTGACACTGTCATCGTGACAGTGTCAATGTCGGGGAGCCGACCGGGCGGGGGTCACCGGGCGGGCGAGGAGGTAAGCACGATGCCATGCGACGACGAGAGATCATGGGTGCGGCAGCGGCCGGGCTGGCGGGGGCGGTGGTGAGCGGGCAGGCGGCGCAGGCGAGCGGCCATGACCCGCTGCGACTTTTCCGGCAGCGTTTGATCAGCCTGTCCCACGTCAATGACCCGGCCACCACCAATGTCTTCCCCGGCGACCCCGCGTTCGAACTCGAGACGATCGCGACCATCGAGAAGGACGGTTATTACCTGCGGTTCGTCCGTGAGGGCGAGCACACCGGCACGCACTGGGGTGCGCCGGGCCACTTCAACGAGGGTGAGGCGCTCGCCGACGACCTGGACCTGGGAGACCTTTTCCTGCCGGCGGCGAAGATCGACGTGCGGGACAAATGCGCCCGCAACGCCGATTACGAGGTCACGATCGACGACATCAAGGCGTGGGAGCGCTGGCACGGCCGCATCCCGGCCGAGTCCATGGTGATCATCTGGACCGGGTGGGAGGCCCGGTGGGGCACCGACGCCTACTTCAACTACGACGCCGCCGGCGCGATGCACCAGCCGGGCTTCGCCCTCGACACGGTGAATTGGCTGGCCGACACCGGCCGGATCGGCCACCGGGGCGGCACCGGCACCGACACGTTCAGCCCCGACGTCGGCACCGACACCACCTACGCGGTCTCACTGCTGGTCTACCGCCGCCACCGGATCAGCCTGGAGATCCTCGCCAACCTGGCGGCCCTGCCACCCACCGGCGCCCACATCCTCTGCGGCGGCCACATCAATCGCGCGGGCGCCGGCTCCACCGCCCTGATCTACGGCATCCTGCCAGGCTGAGTGCTGGGCTGAGTGCTGGGCTGAGTGCTGGGCTGAGTGCTGGGCTGAGTGCTGGGCTGAGTGCTGGGCTGAGTGCTGGGCTCAGCGGTGGGCTGAGAGACGGGCTGAGGGACGGGCTGGGTGCTGGGCTCAGAGCCCCCGCCCGGCTGGAGAACGCCGTTGGCGACCAGCCGGTAGGGGGCGTATTGGCCGACCTTCTCGGTGGGCTCGTCATAGGCGATGATCGCCACCACCTTGGGGTAGGCCTTCACCTTCGCCCACGCCGAGATCGGGACCAGCCGGGCGGTGTTGCCGTCGATGCCGACCAGCGTGGCGTGCCAACCGTGGACCGGGGTGGGGGTGACCGCGCTGGGGGAGCGCCAGCCGGTCAGCGAACGCCCGTCGCTCACGACCTGGCCGCCCAGGGTGATCTTGCCGATCCGCCAGCCGCCCTTGTCGACGGCGCCGTCGGTGACATAGCGAAGGCAAAGCAGAACCTTCTTGCCGGCGTACGCGCTGAGGTCGTAACCGGCGTCGACCACGGTGCCGCTGGCGCCACTGAGGCCCGGCCCCAGCAGCCCCTGCCGGGTCCGGTCCCCGGCGATCGGGACGTAGGTCCGGCCGCCGTCGGTGGAGATGGAGACGTAGCCGAAGTCGAACGCGTCCTCGATGGCGTAGGACGTCTCCAGCGTCAGTTTCGCCGCCTTGGCGGGCACCTTGATCGGCAGGACCGCCTGCGAGTCCAGGCCGCCCGCGTTGCCGGAGAACAGCGTGTCGCCGGCGACCGTCCAGCCCATCGGCCGCGGGGGCAGGTTCTTCTCGCCCACGAAGGTCAGCGACGTCAGCGGGGTCGGCAGCGGGACGTAGTCGGCGCCGTTCGGTGCTACCCCGGGCCGGTCGTAGGCGGCCGGGTTGTCGAGATTGACGGTCGAGCGCAGGTTCTCCGAGGTCACCCGGCTCCGCGGCACGCCGGACATCTTGCCGCCCTTTTCGCCGACGAACCGGTCGACCAGCGTCATCGTCTGGAAGTCGTGCACCACGTCGTAGAGGGCCGTGCCGGTGGGCAGCGCGGCCTGGATGCCGGCCAGCCCCTGGCGGATCCCGTCCCGGTGCAGCAGCGAGATCATCGACAGGCCGAACCGATCGGCCAGATAGACCATGAACTGGTAGGAGATGCCGTAGTCGGACAGCACCTCGGTCGGCGTGCCCTCGTCCCACAGGTTCAGCGAGTTCTGCGGCCCGCCGCACTGGCGCGGGTTCGGGTTGTACTTCGTCTTCACCGAGCCGAAGCCCTGGTAACACAGGAGGTGGTTGTCGTTGCCCGGGTCGTCGATCGTGGCGCGGGCGTCGACGTAACCGGTCAGGGTCTGCGCGAAGTCGGACAGCCCCTCGTTGACCCACGTCGACTCGTCCGGGTCGGCGTAGTACTCGAGCAGGTGCTGCCATTCGTGCGCGAAGGTGCTCTCGTACATCCGCGGGTGCGCGGGCCGGCTGGTGCACAGGTCGTCGGTGGGCTCGTCGGCCGGTTCGGCGCCGAAGCGGTGCTTCCAGTCGTACGCGTCGATCGTCATCACGTTGCGGTCGAACATCTCGTTGAGCTGTGCCGAGAAGAACCCGGCGACGTACGTGATCGCCTGGGGGTAATGGAAGTAGTTGTCGTCGCGGATGTTGTCGATCAGCGTGACCGTCTTGTCGCCGTCGCCACTGAAGTCGCCGGTGCGCTTCGCGTTGCTGCCGTCCCGATCGGGCGGGGTGCTGAAGGCGGTCGTCTCCATCGGATAGATCTTGTCGTCGAACTCGTGGACCAGGCCGGTGACCTGCTGGTCGGTGACCTCCATGGCACTCTTGCGGCAGTCCGTGGCCGGAAACGCGATGTCGTCGGCCACCCAGACCTCGACGTGCTTGCCCGTGGCCCGCAGCTTGTATGTCTTCGGGTAGTACTTGCCGGTCGTGTCGTCGAGCCCGAGCCACTCCCGCGAGGTGCCGACCGCGGGGGTGCCCGCCGTGGCGCGCCGGCCCTCCGGCCGCTTCCGATAGCGCGGATGCTCGGGCAGCGGGGCGCCGTCGAGCGTGAAGTGCTTCCGGTCGAGCTCGCGGATGTCGCTGACCGGTGGCGGGGAACCTGGCCCGGCGTGCGCCGGAGTCGCCATCAACGGCGCAATAAGTGCGACAACTGCAAATGCTGCAAAACGGACGCGCTCCATGAAATTGGACGCTACCCGGGTGGCGGCGGCCGGGTTGTCAACACGCGCTACTCGAACAGGGAGTGGTCGCTGTCGCCTTCGGCCCGGCGCCGGGCGCGCCGCCGCATCTGCACCACCACCATGTCGATCACGGCGGCCGCGGCCCAGGCCGCGAGCAACCATCCGGGCAGCGTCCAGCCCAGGTAGAAGAGCCAGATCGACAGCAGCGTGCACACCACGAAACCGAACGCGGCCAGCACGAGCCGCAGATTGAGCGCGCTGTAGGGCTCATCGACGGTGCCGCGCCGGCCCGGCGGCTGAGCTCCGATCGGCATGTCCCACCGTCCTGTCGAAGGCGAATCCCGGTCAGCGTGCGGGCGAGAGCGGCCACAACGGCTCCTGCGCCAGCCGTTCTGTTTCCCGCAGCACCCGCAGGATATTCCGCCCGGTGAGCCTGTCGAGATCGGCCTCGGACCAGCCGCGGCCGGTGAGCTCGTCGAGAAGCAGTGGGTACCCGGACACGTCCGCCATCCCCACCGGCAGATCGGTCGTCCCGTCGTAGTCTCCGCCGAGCCCGACGTGATCCACCCCGGCGACGTCCCGCGCGTGCTCGACATGGTCCGCGACCTGGGCGACGGTGACGACCGGTCGCGGGTTGGCCGCCAGCCACGCCTGGAACGCCGGTTCGTCCTGCGGATCGCCGTCCGGCCAGTTGCGCACCGACGCCGGGTCCTCGCCCGGCCGCGGCGCCCGCGGCCACGCCCCGGCCTCGGGCAGCCCGAGCCGCTCCCACGCCTCGTTGGCGGCGGCGAACCAGGTGGCGTACTCGGCCGAGACGAACGGCGCCACGAACGTCAGCTGGATCACGCCGCCGTTGTCCCGCAGCCGCAGCAGGACGTCGTCGGGAACGTTGCGCCGGTGATCGTTCAGTGCCCGCGCCCCGGAATGGCTGAAGATCACCGGTGCGAACGCGGTGTCCAGCGCCGCGTGCATAGTCGGCGTGGCCACGTGCGACAGGTCCACCAGCATGCCGATCCGCTGCATCTCCCGCACCACGGCGCGGCCGTCGTCGTTCAGGCCGCCGACCGCCGGCGCGACCGCCGCCGAGTCGGCCCACGAGGTGTGGTGGTTGTGGGTGAGCGTCATGTAGCGGACGCCGAGCCGGGCGAAGATCCGCAGCACGCCCAGCGAGGTGGCGATGCTGTGCCCGCCCTCGATCCCGATCAGCGACGCGATGCGCCCTTCGCCGATGACCCGCTCCACGTCGTCCGCGCTGTAGGCGATCGCGAGGTCGTCCGGGTAGGCGGCGACCATCCGGTAGACGGCGTCGATCTGCTCCATCGTCGCGACGGCCGCGTCCGCCTCGGAAAGGTCGGACGGCACGTAGACCGACCAGAACTGCCCGCCCACCCGCCCGGCCCGCAACCGGGGCAGCGAGGTCTGCACACCCGGCCGGCTCTCGTCGAGCCCCTCGACCCGGTACCCGAAGCGACCGCGCAGTTGCATGGGCAGGTCATTGTGTCCGTCGATGATCGGCATCATGTGTCCCTGGCTACCTCGTGCGGTGGCCGGCGCGCAACTGGTTCGGACGAACTAGCCTGCACGGCATGCGGATCGTCGTTCTGCTGGCTGCCACGATCACGTCCGGGATGATGGCGGGGCTCTTCTACGCGTACTCCATCTCGGTCATGCCTGCTCTTCGCGGCGCCGACGCGGTGGTTTTCGTCGAGGTCATGCAGCGCATCAACCGGGTCATCACGAACGGCTGGTTCGCGATCTGCTTCGTGGGGGCGCTGGTGTTCCCGGCGATCGCGACGGTTCTCTACGCCGTCAGCGGGCCGGCCGCGGTGCTGCTGCCGACCGCGATCGGGCTGATCCTCTACGCCGGGCAGATCGCGCTGACCGCTGGCCTGCACATTCCGCTGAACAACGCCCTCGACGCGGCCGGGCGGGCCGATCCGGAGCGGGCGCGGCGCGCTTTCGAGCCGCGCTGGGTGCCCGGGAATCACGCTCGCACGCTGCTGTGCACCGGTTCCTTCGCCTCGCTGTGCTGGGCTCTGACGCAGGCGTAGTCACCACCTGTCATCTTCACATCACCCCGCGGCCCCGGCCGTTTCCGTAGTGTTGATGTCCGGCCGTGCAGTTGGGCGGTCCGGCGCGAACACACCGTCGAGGGGAGGCCCCACATGGCCAAGAAGTCGAAGAAGGACAAGAAGAAGGACAAGAAGAACAAGAAGAAGAAGTAGCTCTTCTTGTGACTACTCGCGCGGGCGGCCCCGGATTCTCCGGAGCCGCCCGCGCCGTCTTTCCCGGCAAACCTCAGATGGCGGACGGCTTGCCCGATTTTCCTGTTCGAGGATGTGCCGACAGGGGAAGGGGGTCCGATGACCACGGTCATCGGCGCTGCTACCACCGTCGTGGCGCTTGCCGGTGCGGCGTCCTGCCTGATCCAGGCACGGCGGCGCAGCGGCCGGGTGCGGCTCGCCTGGGCCGGCCTCGGCCTGGGCGCCGCCGCGGCGGGGCTCTTCGGCGGCACGCCCGCCGGCCCGGGGCCCGGCTACCTGGCGCTGGTCGTGCTGGCCTGGGCCGGGCTGTTCGTGCTGCCGATGCCGCAGCGCAGCCGCCCGGAAAAGGTGCGTGCCCTGCTGGACCTGCTGATCATCGGCACCTCCCTGGTGGGGCTCAGCTACCACCTGATCATCGGCCGGGACCACGTCGCCGGCGCGCCGGTCACGATCTACCCCCTCGGCGACATCCTGCTCGGCACCGCCGGCCTCACCGCGCTCACCCGGATCGGCCGGGTCCTGCCCGACCGCCGCGGCTTGCTGCTGGCCTCCTCGGCCATGGTCGTCGTCGCCTTCGCCGCCAGCGCCGGCTACACCGGGCTGACCACCGTGGCGTCGATCGGCTGGCTGGCCGGGTTCGCCGCGCTCGCGGCCGCCCCGCTCATCCGGCCGGAGGAACCGGACACCGAGGCCGAGGACCGGCGGACGCTGACCTACCTGCTTCCGTACGGCGTATTGACGGTCTGCCTGGTCGTCGGGCTCTTCCGGCTCGGCCTCGGTGGGCATCCCACCGCCGTCGGCAGCTGGACCCGCTCGATCGCCGTCGTGCTGGTCGTCGCGCGCCAGGTGCTGCTGCTGATCGACAACCGGCGCCTGGTGCGCCGCCTGGAGACCAGGGTCGCCGAACGCTCCAGCGCCTTGCAGGCCAGTGAGCTGCGCTTCCGCGCCCTGGTCGAGCAGAGCACCGACTCGTTGGCCGTCCTCGAGGCCGACTCAACGGTCCGCTACCAGAGCGAGTCCGTGCAGCGGATCTTCGGCTACCCGGCATCGGCGCTGATCGGCCGGCCCTTCGTCGAGCTGGCCGGGCGCAAGGTGGGTGGCCGCGTCCAGGCCGCCATCGACGAGGTCAAGGACACCCCGGGCGCTACCACCGTCTTCGAGATCACCCTGTACCACGCGGACGGGCAGCCCCGCCTCGCCGAGATGACCATCACGAACCTGCTGCACGACGAGCACATCCGCGGCCTGATCTTCAACACCCGGGACGTCAGCGACGCCGCCGAGCTGCAGAACCAGCTGCGCCAGGAAGCCCACTACGACGTGCTGACCGGGCTGGTCAACCGGGCCGGCTTCCGGGAGCGGCTGGCCGAGGCGGTGGCCCGCAACAAGCCCGGCGACGTGGCGATCCTGCTGCTCGACCTGGACGGCTTCAAGGAGATCAACGACAGCCTCGGCCACGACGCCGGCGACCACCTGCTCGTGCACGTCGCCGAGCGGATCCGTCGCCGCCTTCCCGCGCCGAAGGTGGTAGCACGGGTCGGCGGGGACGAGTTCGCGGTGATCGTGGAGGCCGGCCAGGCCCGCGACGAGGCCGAGCTGGTCGCCATGGAGCTGCTGGCCGCGCTGGCCGAGCCGATCGACGTCGACGATCGCGAGCTGCACATCGGCGCCGCGATCGGCATCGCCACCTCCGGCGACTGCCTCGACGCCGACCAGCTGCTGCGCGACGCCGACCTGGCGATGTACCGGGCCAAGGACGCCGGCGGCGGCGGTTACGCCACCTATCACCCGAGCATGCACGACGCGCTGGCCGGCCGCCTCGAGCTCGCCACCGACCTGCGTCTCGCGCTCGAACGCGACGAGCTGGTGCTCCACTACCAGCCCAACGTCGACCTGAACACCGGCGAGATCATCGGCTTCGAGGCGCTGGTCCGCTGGCAGCACCCGACCCGCGGCCTGGTGCCCCCGATCGAGTTCATCGGCGTGGCCGAGACGACCGGCCTGATCGTGCCGCTCGGCCGCTGGGTGCTCACGCAGGCCTGCCGGCAGGCGGTTGCCTGGGGCCGCCCGCTGAAGATGGCGGTCAACGTCTCCGTGCGCCAGTTCGAGGACGACGACGTCGCCGCGATGGTCGCCGAGGTCCTTGCCGCGACCGGCATGCCGCCGGACTGGCTGTGCCTGGAGATGACCGAGAGCGTGCTGCTCACCGACACCGACGAGAACCTCTCCCGGCTCGTCCGCCTGAAGGCGCTGGGCGTGCTGCTGGCGATGGACGACTTCGGCACCGGCTATTCGTCGCTCGCCTACCTGCGCCGCTTCCCGATGGACATCCTGAAGATCGACCGTTCCTTCGTCGACCGCCTCGGCGGCGCCACCGAGGACGATGCCCTGGTCCTGACGATCGTCCGGCTCGCCCAGCGGTTCGGCATGTCCACCGTCGCCGAGGGCATCGAGAACGAGGTCCAGCTGGCTCGCCTGCAGGAGATGGGCTGCGACACCGCCCAGGGCTACCTCCTTTCCCGCCCGTTGCCGGAAGCACAGGCCACGGCGTTGCTGGCGAAGAACGAGCCGTTCCCCGTGCCAACCGCATACCTAGCCTCCTAGGACGCTCTGCACGGTGTGGGTCCGGCCAGGCGATCAACTTCCGCTTTTCCAGGTGTACGCGTGAAGAAGGCCCCGGTTCACACGATGTGCCCGGCTCGGGACCGTCACGTGCGCGACAGGCCGGCCAACGCGCCGACGCTCCCGGCGCGGATCTGACCGGGAGCGTTCGACTCGGAGACCTCGATCAGATTCGGCTGCTGAGCTGCGCGGCATGGACGGTGGAGATCCAGAGCATGGCGGTGATCGCGCCGACGGCCAGGACCAGGGAGCCGGCCGGGCCGCCGGCCATCGGCCACAAGTTGCCGATCAGCAGGGCGGTTCCGGCCGCCGCCGAGGCGATCGCGCGGGACCGGTCGTGGGCGCGGGCGTAGTGGCGGGACAGGACGTAACAGGCGGCGATCAGACTGGTGAAGGCCACCGTGCCGCTCGCGAAGTGGGCGTAGCTGTGCCAGGTCAGGGTGCCGGGCCCGGCGGGCGTGCCGGCCGGAAAGCCGTCGGCCGGGTCCATCGTGAAGAGGCCGGCGCAGATCATGCCCAGGCCGTTGAGGATCAGCAGGCGGGGCGCCCATCTGCTGGTCAGGGTCCCTCGCAGGGCGGTCGCGCCGGCGATGGCCAGGAGGCCGGCCACCAGGAAGTTCGCGATCTGCAGCCAGCCCAGCGAGCCGTTGCTCAGCATGCTCAGCGGGTGGCGCGTGATGTCGTACCCCGGGCGGGTGAAAGCCTGCGCCAGGGAGACGGTCGCCCACAGCGGGCCGGCGGTGACGCCGAAGGCGAGCAGAGTTCGGGTGGTGCGAGCCGGCGCGGCGGTGAGCGTGATGGCAGTCATGAGGAGTCCCTCTCTCATCGGTTCTTGCCCGGACGTCGAGTCACCGATGTGACAGGGAATGCTGCCGTTCCCTGTCGCTATGCTGGGCCGACGCAGGGGTGTCAGCGTCACCACCGAACAAGGAGTCACCATGCGTTTCCTGATGATCCAGAAGCCGTCCGACACCCAGCCCGACGAGAAGCTGTTCGCCGACATGGCGGCGTTCATCGATGAGATGACCGCGGCCGGCGTGCTGCTGGCCACCGGCGGGCTCGAGCCCGGCGGCGTGACGATGTCGTCGGTCGGTGACGAGATCACCGTCACCGACGGGCCGTTCGCCGAGGCCAAGGAGGCCGCGGCCGGGTTCGCCCTGGTCGAGGTCGGATCGCGGGAAGAGGCGATCGAGCTGGCCCGCCGATTCCGCAAGGTCGTCGGAGATGGCGAGAGCACCATCCAGCAGGTCTTCGGGCCCTGATCCCGGTCATGTCCGACGTCAGCCGCACGATCGGCGCGGTGTGGAAGCTGGAGTCGGCCCGCATCGTCGGCGGGCTGGCCCGGCTCGTCCACGACGTCGGCCTGGCCGAGGAGCTCGCCCAGGACGCGCTGGTCGCCGCCCTGGAGCAGTGGCCGCTCGCGGGAGTGCCCGACAACCCCGGCGCCTGGCTGACCACGGTCGCCCGGCGCCGGGCGGTCGACCACATCCGCCGCTCCCAGCTCGCCGAGCGAACCGCCCGCACGCTGGCCCACGACGAGAGCGGCCGGGACGAAGCGCTCGTGTTCGACGCGGGGCGGCCGGAGGAGCAGCACGACGACGTACTGCGGCTGGTCTTCGTCTGTTGTCATCCGGCTCTGGAGCGGGACGCCCGGGTTGCGCTGACGCTGCGGCTGGTCGCGGGGCTCAGCAACGCCGAGATCGCCCGGGCGTTCCTGATCGACGAGCCGCGGGTGGCCCGCCGCATCGCCGGCGCCAAGCAGATTCTCGCCGAGGAAGGGGCCGATTTCACCCGGCCCGGTGCCGGCATCCAGGCCGAGCGGTTGCCGTCGGTCCTCGAGGTGCTCTACCTGATCTTCAACGAGGGGTATTCGGCGACGGCCGGTGACGACCTCGTCCGGGCCGACCTGTGCCGGGAAGCGCTGCGGCTGGGCCGGATGCTGGCCGGGCTGGTGCCGGGCGAGGCCGAGGTGCACGGCCTGGTCGCGCTGATGGAGTTGCAGGCGTCCCGCACGGCGGCCCGCATCGGGGCCGCCGGCGAACTGGTGCTGCTGCACGAACAGAACCGCGGCCGCTGGGACCAGCTGCTGATCAAACGCGGATTCGCCGCCCTGCTGCGGGCCCGGGCCACCGGAGCGCCGCCGGGGCCGTACGTGCTGCAGGCGGCCATCGCGGTCTGCCACGCCCAGGCCGCCACCGCCGGGGACACCGACTGGGCGCGCATCGCCAAGCTTTACGACGCTCTCGTGCGCCTCCAGCCCTCCCCGGTCGTCCACCTGAACCGGGCCGTGGCGGTCGGCATGGCCTACGGCCCGGAGTTCGGCCTCACCGAAGCCGACGCCCTCCTGACCGATCCCGCACTACGCGACTACCACCTGCTCCCGGCCGTGCGCGGCGACCTGCTCGCCCGCCTCGGCCGCCACGCCCAGGCCCGCCGCGAGTTCGAACGGGCGCTCGCCCTGACCCGCAACCGCCCGGAACAGGAGTTCCTCCGCCGCCGCGCCGCAGACATGTCCTCCGCGCTCGCCGCCGGCACCGAACCCGCCGCACCGGCAAACCTCGGCGTGGGGCGGGATTCTGCCGAGACGGCCGCCGCTCCGCCGGCCGAGTCGTCGCCTGGCGAGACTGCGCCGACCGGCTGCGAGGCGGGAAGGATCTTTCGCGGCCAGGGCCACACCGGTTTCCAGGATGTTGGGGTCTCGAATGCGTCGGCGGCCCCGACGGGTGGGCGGGGTGCTTCGGGTGGGCCGGGCACTTTGGGTGGGCCGGGCACTTTGGGTGGGCCGGACACTTTGGGTGGGGCTGCGGCTGCTTTCCTCGGGCGGGGTGACCTGGACCGGGCCACGCTGCGCTCCTACGGGCAGACCTTCACGCGGCTGCGGCGGGCGCTCGGCGACAGTCTTCCGCTGGCGGAGCTCAGCGCTGACGTCGTGGCGAAAGTGTGCGTCCTGGCGTGGGGGAATGCCGCGCCGCGGACCTGGAATCGGCATCGGGCCACGCTTCGGTCTTTCGGGGCCTGGTGCGGACGGGCCGATCTCGCGGCCGGGCTGGAACGGCGGGCCGAGGGCGTGGCGCCGGTCGCGCCGGATTCGGCCGCTGATCTGTCGGCCGCTGATCTGTCGGCCAGTGACCCGTCGGCCGTTGATCTGTCGGTTGGCGGCCGGGGTGCGCTCGATCTGCCGGGTCTTTTCGCCGACGGCCGGTACCCGCTGCGGGAGCGGACCCTGTGGTGTCTGCTGCACGAGTCGTCGGCGCCGGTGACCACAGTTCTGGCCGTCGATGTCGAGGGGCTGGACCTGGACGATCGGCGCGTGCGGGTGGGTGGGCGGTGGGTGGCCTGGCGTTCCGGGACCGCTCGGCTGCTGCCTGAGCTCATTGCCGGGCGCGCGTCGGGTCCGCTGTTTCTCACCGACCGCCGGGCGGCACCGGGCGCAACAGCCGATCGATGCCCGCAGACCGGCCGGGCGCGGCTCTCCTACGAGCGGGCGGAATACCTGTTCAAGCGAGCCACCGGGGCCACGCTCAAACAGCTCCGATCGGCGGACGGCTAAGCCGGGGAGCGACACCGCTCGGCCTGCTGCGGGCACGGTCGCCGGCGGTTAGGGCGGCTTGGCCCTGCGGCACGGCGGCTTGGGTGCTGCGGTTACGGCTGGTCGGCTGGTGCGGATGCCGGTGCCGGTGCCGGTGCCGGTGCCGGTGCCGTCACCGGTGCAGGGGACGGGGCCGGGCGGCGGGTGAAGGCGCCGGTTGCGGCGGCGGTCAGTAGGCCGGCTATCAGGCCCCAGAAGGCGGAGCCGATGCCCAGCAGTTTCAGGCCGGAGGCGGTGGCCAGGAACGTGACCACGGCGGCCTCGCGCCAGCGGTCGTCGGTCAGGGCTGAGGTCAGCGACGAGCCGATGGTGGCCAGCAGGCCGATGCCGGCGATGCCCAGGACCAAAGCGGGCGGCAGGGCGGTGAGCAGGGAGCCGACGGTGGCCCCCAGGGCGCCGATGACCAGGTAGAACAGGCCGGCCCAGACGCCGGCCAGGTAGCGGCGGCGGGGGTCGGGGTGGGCCTGCGGGCCGGTGCAGATGGCGGCGGTGATCGCGGCCAGGTTCAGGCCGAAGGCGCCGAACGGGGCCAGGAGCAGGTTGGTGGCGCCGGTCCAGGCGATCAGTGGGGAGACCGGGACCTGGTAGCCGTCGTTGCGCAGGACGGCCACGCCGGGGAGGTTCTGCGAGGCCATCGTGACCACGAACAGGGGGAGGGCCACGCCCACTATCGCCGGCCAGGAGAACGCGGGGGTGGTGAAGATCGGCTTGGCCCAGGCCAGGTGGATCTCGGCCACGTGCAGCGACGACGTGGCCGCGGCTACCACTACGCCGGCGGCCAGGGCGGCCAGGACCGCGTAGCGGGGGAGGAAGCGGCGGCACAGCAGGTAGACCGCGAACATGGTCAGCACCAGGGCCAGGCTGTGCTGCATCGAGGTGAACAACCCGATGCCGAACTGGACGAGCACGCCGGCCAGCAGGGCGGCGGTCAGCGGGATCGGGACCCGGCTCATGATGCGGGCGAACCAGCCGGTGACGCCGGACAGGGTGATCAAAGCGGCGGAGACCAGGAACGCCCCGGTGGCCTCCCGCAGGGTGAAGCCGCCCAGGCCGGTGGCCAGCAGGGCCGCGCCGGGTGTCGACCATGCGGTGACGATCGGGGCCTTGTAGCGCAGCGACAGGCCGATGCAGGTCAGGCCCATGCCGACGCCCAGGGCCAGCATCCAGGACGCCAGCTCGGCGTCGTTCGCGCCGGCCGCGCGGGCGGCGCTGAAGACGATGGCGGCGGAGCTGGTCACGCCGACGATCGTGGCCAGCAGGCCGGCGGTCACGGCGGACAGCGGCGCGACTCGGGTCAGGATGCTCACGCCGGATGATAACGGCGGAGCCCCGCACCTGATCAGGCGCGGGGCTCCTGGAACCGTTTTCGTGGAAGTCGGGGCCTCGATGTGTCGCGGAGGCCCCGGTTCCCAGGAAATTGGGCCGGCGGTTCAGGGTCCTAGCTGGTCGCGGCGGCCGTGAGGTCGTAGACCGTGGTGCTGCCCACCGTGGTGGCGGTGTAATGGGCGGCCACCCAGGTGGCGATCTGCGAGGAGTCCGTGCTGGTTCCCCCGGTTCCGCCGCCGCCCATTCCGCCGCCACTGGCGATGAAGTAGTGGATCTGGCCGGCCGCCACGTACGCCTCGAACTGGGCGAGGGTGGGGCTCGGGTCGCTGCCGTTCCAGCCGCCGAGGGCGATCACCGAGGTGCCGCTGTCGAGTTCCAGTTCGGCGGCCGAGGTGGCGCCGCTGATCGCCGCCGACCATTTGGTGGTGCTGGCCTTCAGCAGGGCGGTCAGCGCGCTGCTGCTGGTCGAGCCGCCCATCCCGCCGCCGCCCGTGGGCGCTGTTGAGGAGTCGGTGGAGCCGGACGATTCGGTGGACGACGAGGACGAGTCGGCTTGGCCCTCCGCAGTGGACGAGCTGCTTCCTGCCGTCGGGCCGCCCGACGTGCCCGTGCGGTTGGGGGCTGTCCCACGCGTACCCCCTCCCATGCCTGAAGATTGGCCGGACGGTCCGGAGGTCGGAATCGAACCGGTGTGGGCCACCGAGGCCGTCGATGCCGCGTAAGCGGCGCCGGAAGCGCCGGCCGTGAGGATCGCGGCAACCAGCGCGACCACCGCGAAGCCGCGGAGCTTCGCTCCGGGAAGGAGCAGGACCAGCGCGAGTACGCCGCCGAGAACGAGTGACGCCCAGCGCAGAGCCGGCAGCCAGTCGGCGCGGCCCATGAGCACCGAGCCCCAGATCGCGGTTGCCAGGATCATCGCGGCCAGGATGCCGCGGCCCCAGATCTTGGCGCGGTAGAGCCAGAGCACCCGGCCGCCGATGGCTACCAGGGCGGCGATCGCGGGGGCGAGGGCAACCGTGTAGTACGGGTGGATGGTGCCGCTCATGTAGGAGAACGTGATGCCGGTGACCAGCAGCCAGCCGCCCCACATGATCGTGGCGGCGCGGGCCCGGTCGGTGCGCGGCGCCGTCCAGGTCAGGGCGAGCACGGTGACCAGGGCGATCAGCGCGGCCGGCAGCAGCCAGGAGATCTCCAGGCCCATCGAGGTGCCGAACAGCCGGCCGATGCCGGTGGCGCCGCCGAAGCTGGTGTTGCCGCCGCCGCCGCCTCCGCCGCCGTTGCCGGAGCCGCCGAGGATGCGGCCCAGGCCGTTGTAGCCCAGGGCCAGCTCCCACAGGGTGTTGTTGGTCGAGCCGGCGATGAACGGCCGCGAGTCGGCCGGCCACAGCGAGACCAGCGCGACGTACCAGCCGGCCGAGACGATCAGCGCGAGGCCGGCGATCAGCAGGTGCTTGATCCGCTTGCCGAGGGTGGTCGGCGCGGAGATCAGGTAGACCAGGGCGAAGCCGGGGAGGACCAGGAACGCCTGCATCATCTTGGTGAGAAAGCCGAAGCCCAGGAGTACGCCGGTCAGCGCCAGCCACTTCCAGGACGCCTTCTCGACCGCCCGGGTGGTGGCGTACGCGCCGGCCGTCATCAGCAGCACGAGCAGGGCGTCGGGGTTGTCGAAGCGGAACATCAGCACCGCGACCGGGGTCAGCGCGAGGGCGGCGCCGGCGAGCAGGCCGGCGGCCTGGCCGAACCAGCGCTTGATGGTCAGGTACAGCAGGAAGACGGCGGCCACGCCCATCAGCGCCTGCGGGGCGAGGATCGCCCAGCTGTTGACGCCGAAGATGCGTGCGGACAGGCCCATCACCCACATCGCGGCGGGCGGTTTGTCGACCGTGATGGCGTTGCCGGCGTCCATCGAGCCGAACAGCCAGGCCTTCCAGCTCTGCGCGCCGGCCTGGGCGGCCGCCGCGTAGAAGCTGTTACCCCAGCCGGACGCGCTCAGGTTCCAGAGGTAGAGGACCGCCGTTCCGGCGAGCAGGACCAGGACGGGCCAGCGTCGCTCGCGGCGCGGCGGTGGCGGTGGTTCTTGCCGGGGTTCGGCCGCCCGCGGGCGTTCCATCAGCGTCGTCATGCGTCCCACGTTGTCCGTGGCGGCTACGTCCGCTCTGTGGTGTGCCTGTGCGGTCTCTATGTGCCGGTGATCTCACCGCACGCCGCCCAGAGTGGCGGGCCGGGTAGTGAACTGATCGGTGACGCGAACCGTTTCATGCCAGGATGAGGACGAGAGTCCGGGTTCGAGCGAGAGACAGGCAAATGAGCGAACACGTTTCCGACAGCGCCGAATGGCAGTCCCTGGCGGGGCATGCCGAGAAGTTCTCGGCCGTGCATCTGCGCGATCTGTTCGGCAGCGACCCGGGGCGCGCCGAGCGCCTCACCGCTACCGTCGCCGACCTGACCGTTGACTACAGCAAAAATTTGATCAGCGACGAGGTCATCACCGACCTGCTGGCGCTGGCTTCGCGTGCCCGCCTGAGCGAGCGGATCGCGGCGATGTTCTCGGGTGAGCACATCAACGTCACCGAGGACCGGTCGGTGCTGCACACCGCGCTGCGCCTGCCGCGCTCCGCCTCCCTGGTGGTGGACGGGCAGGACGTGGTCGCCGAGGTGCACGAGGTCCTCGACCGGATGGGCGCGTTCAGCGACAAGGTCCGCTCCGGCGCGTGGACCGGGCACACCGGGCAGCGCATCAAGACCGTGGTGAACATCGGCATCGGCGGGTCCGACCTCGGCCCCGTGATGGCGTACGAGGCGCTCAAGGCGTACAAGACGCCGGAGATCGAGTGCCGGTTCATCTCGAACATCGATCCCACGGATCTGTACGAGAAGACCCACGACCTCGATCCGGCCAGCACCCTGTTCGTGATCGTCTCCAAGACGTTCGGCACGCAGGAGACGCTGACCAACGCGACCGAGGCCCGCAACTGGCTCCTCGCCGCCGACGGCTTCGACGACTCGGCCGTCGCCAAGCACTTCGTCGCGGTCAGCACCAATGCGTCCCGGGTGGCCGACTTCGGCATCGACACGGCCAACATGTTCGGCTTCTGGGACTGGGTGGGCGGCCGTTATTCGCTGCCGAGCGCGGTCGGCCTGTCGGTGATGATCGCGATCGGCAAGGAGCAGTTCGCCGACCTGCTCGCCGGCTATCACACCGTCGACGAGCACTTCCGCACCCAGCCGCTCGAGTCGAACGTGCCGGCCCTGCTGGGCCTGATCAACGTCTGGTACGACACGTTCCTCGGCGCCCAGTCGCACGCGATCCTGCCCTACTCGCAATACCTGCACCGCTTCGCCGCCTACCTCCAGCAGCTCACCATGGAGAGCAACGGCAAGTCGGTCCGCCTCGACGGCTCCCCGGTCGGCTTCCAGACCGGCGAGGTCTTCTGGGGCGAGCCCGGCACCAACGGGCAGCACGCGTTCTATCAGCTGATCCACCAGGGCACCAAGCTGATCCCGGCCGACTTCATCGGGTTCGCCCAGCCCAACCACGACATCGGCGGCATGCACGACCTGTTCATGTCGAACTTCTTCGCCCAGACCGGCGCGCTGGCCTTCGGGCGCACGCTCGAGCAGGTCGAGGCCGAGGGCACCGACCCCGAGGTCGCGCCGCACCGGGTCATGCAGGGCAACCACCCGACCACCACGATCGTCGCCGACAAGCTGACGCCGGCCGTGCTCGGGCAGCTCATCGCCCTCTACGAGCACATCACGTTCACCCAGGGCACGATCTGGGAGATCAACTCCTTCGACCAGTGGGGCGTCGAGCTCGGCAAGGTGATGGCCAACCAGCTCGCGCCGAAGCTGACCTCCTCGTCCGCGCCGGCGACGGACGACGACTCGTCGACCAACAACCTGATCAAGTGGTACCGCGCCGGCCGCGGCCGCTGATTCTTGTCGGACCCAGGCTCTAGGGTCGTCCCATGGACGCTCGGACGGCCCTAGGGCTGCGGCTCACCAGCCTGCTGCTGCGCGGCAACGCGCCCTCGACGGTCGGTGGCATCGTGTCGTGGTTCGGCGCGATGCAGTCGCAGGACGCGAACAGCATGCTGTGGTCCCTCGGCGCTCGCATGCCGGGGGTTTCGGTTTCCGAGATCAACGACGCGCTCGAGAAACGCGAGGTTCTGCGGACCTGGCCGATGCGCGGCACGGTCCACCTCGTGCCGGCCGTCGACGCGCACTGGATGCTCAACGTCATGGGCGTGCGCGCGCTCAACGGTGTCGCCAAGCGCTGGGAGCTGCTCGGCCTCGACAAGGCGACCGCCGAGAAGGCGATGGAGGTGCTCGGCGCCGCCCTGGCGGGCGGGAAACGGCTCACGCGAGCCGAGTGCCTGGACACGCTGACCAGCGGCGGCGTCGAGGTGAGCGGGCAGCGGGGTTACCACCTGCTTTGGTACGCGTCGCAGCGCGGCGTCACTGCCATCGCGCCGCACGTGGGCAAGGAGCAGACGTTCGTGCTCCTGGACGAGTGGGTGCCGGACCCGTATCGGCCTTCGCGCGAGGAAGCGCTGGGGTTGATCGCCCTGCGGTTCTTCCAGAGCCATGGGCCGGCCACCCGGAAGGACTTCGCCGGGTGGACCGGGCTGACTCTCGGCGACCTCAAGATCGGGCTGGGAGTCACGGGCGACGCCCTGACCACGGTCGACGTCGACGGCGTCGAGATGATCATGGGGTCCGGCACGGCCGAGTCCGAGCTATCCGATAAATCGTGGCTGGCGCTGCCCGGGTTCGACGAATACCTGCTCGGCTACAAGGACCGGTCGCTGATGGCCTCGCCGGAAGACCTCGCGGCGATCATCCCGGGCGGCAACGGGGTGTTCCAGTCGACGCTCGTGCGGGCCGGCCGGGTGGTCGCGACCTGGAAGCGGGTCATCGGGGCCAAGGGCGTGACCGTCACCGTGCTGCCGCTGGTGAAGTTCACCGCCGCCGACCACCGCAAGGCCGCCGCGGCGCTCGAGCCGTTCGCGAAATTCCTCGGACTTCCGCTGACTGTTAAGAACCCTTGATATTTACGAATGTGAACGTCAGGATGTGCATGACGCGCGTCACGTTCACGTTCCGTCTCCGGTCGAGGGAGCAGTCATGGGTGTCCGACGTCGAGTGCTGGCGCTGATCGCAGGGGTGGCGGTGGCGGCCGGGGCGATGGCCGTCGTCGTCGCGGGGGAGGGCACGTCGTTCGCGGCGGTGGCGTGCTCCGGGACGGTGTGGACCGAGGGGCCGACCTACACGGTCGGGCAGCAGGTCACCTACAACGCGCACCTCTATCAGGCGCTCGTCACGCACACCGCCTATGCGGGCGCGGGCTGGAACCCGGCCGCGACGCCGTCGCTGTGGAAGGACCTGGGCGCGTGCACCGGCGGCACCACGCCGACGACCGCACCGACCACCCGGCCGCCCACGACGCCGCCGACCACCGCACCGACGACCGCACCGACCACCAAGCCGCCGACCACCCCGCCCACCACGGCTCCGACGACCACGCCGCCGACCGGCTCCACCTGCGCGGTCAAGTCGCGGCCGGCCGGGAAGGTGCTGCAGGGCTACTGGGAGAACTGGGACGGCGCGTCCAACGGCGTACATCCCGGGTTGGGGTGGATCCCGATCAACGACAGCCGGATCCTGCAGCACGGCTACAACGTGATCGCGGCCGCCTTCCCGGTGATCCGCTCGGACGGCACGGTGCTGTGGGAGAACGGCATGGACGCCGGCGTCAAGGTCTCCACGCCCGCCGAGATGTGCGCGGCCAAGGCGGCCGGCGCCACCATCGTGATGTCGATCGGCGGGGCCGCGGCCGGCATCGACCTGAGCTCCAGCGCCGTCGCCGACCGGTTCGTCGCGACCATCGTGCCGATCCTCAAGGCGTACAACTTCGACGGCATCGACATCGACATCGAGACCGGGCTGACCGGCAGCGGCAGCATCAGCACGCTGTCCGCCTCGCAGTCCAACCTGATCCGGATCATCGACGGGGTGCTCGCCGGGATGCCGTCGAACTTCGGCCTGACGATGGCGCCGGAGACCGCCTACGTGACCGGCGGCAGCGTCACCTACGGCTCGATCTGGGGCTCCTACCTGCCGATCATCAAGAAGTACGCGGACAACGGCCGGCTGTGGTGGCTGAACATGCAGTACTACAACGGCTCGATGTACGGGTGCTCCGGTGACTCCTACTCGGCCGGCACCGTGCAGGGCTTCACCGTGCAGACCCAGTGCCTCAACAACGGTCTCACCATCGGCGGCGTGACCATCAAGGTGCCGTACGACAAGCAGGTCCCGGGCCTGCCCGCCCAGTCCGGCGCGGGCGGCGGTTACATGACCCCGTCGCTGGTCTCGCAGGGCTACCAGAGCGTCAGCGCCATCAAGGGCCTGATGACCTGGTCGATCAACTGGGACGGCTCGAAGGGCTGGACCTTCGGCGACAACGTGAAGTCGCTCGAGGGCCGCTGAGCAAACCTCGACCGGGCCGGTGATGTGCCGCCGGCCCGGTTCCTCGCGCGGGGGCGGGCAGGCGCCGCCGGCCCGGCCGAGTCCCCCCTCAGCGGACGGCCGGCGGCGCCGACCTGGTTTCAATCCAGCCGGGCGATCAGATCGTGCAGGGCGGCTCGGACGGCGTCCGGCTGTTCGATGTGGGCGTACTGGTGGGTGGCGCCGTCGAGCACCCGATGCTCGCCGCGGGTGAACGAGGCGGCCAGCTCGGCGTGCAGGTCGCGGATGCCGGCCAGGGTCTTCGCCACCAGCTCCGGTGAGCCGTAGGCGGACCAGGCCGGGTTGCCGGCGCCGGCGGTCAGCACGATGACCGGCACGTCGGGGACCTCGCCGCCGTGGCGCACCTCGTCGTAGACCTCGGACTCCAGGTTCGCCGCCTCGTGCAGGCCGGTGCGCCAGTTGGCGAGATGGTGGTCGGTCAGCTCCGCGCGTACCTCATCAGGCCAGGCGGCGAGCAGCGAGGCGTACGCCTGCCTCGCGGCCTCGAGTTGCGCCTCGGTGAGGTCGGGCAGTTGCGTGGGGTCCGGTTTCATCGCGGCGCCGAGCGCAGCCGCCTCCGGCGGCAGGTGCGCGAGCAGGTCCTCGTGGCCGGGATCCAGGAACAGCATCCCGGCGACGTCGGCCGGGAACAGCTGGGCGAAACGGCGCGCGTAGACCGCGCCCATCGAATGACCGACCAGGAGGTACGGCCCTGGCGCCGGCAGCGTTTCCTGCAGTTCGCGGGCCACGTCGGCGGCGCTGCGGGGCAGTGGGACCGGCGTGCTCCACCCGGTGCCGCCGCGGTCGTAGAACACGTGGGTGCCCTGATCCGGATCGGCCAGGTTCAGGTAGTCGAGGCCGACCAGGCCCGCGCCCGGAAAATAGACCGTCGTCGGGCTGTTGCCGCCCTGCACGTAGAATGCGATGCCGCCGACCATTGTTCTCATGGCTGCGAACATTAGCAGTCGTGCGAATATTACGGAATGGACCCGCTCGAACTCCTCCTGCACCCGGTGCGGCTGCGGATCGTGCACGCGCTGTCCGGCGCCGGCCGGACCGTCACCACCGCGCAGCTGTGCGCCCGCCTGCCCGACGTCTCGCAGGCCACCGTCTACCGGCACGTCGGCGTGCTCGCCGACGCCGGGATCATCGAGGTGGCGGGGGAGCAGCGGGTGCGCGGCTTCGTCGAGCGCAGTTACCGCCTGGTGCGGTCACGCGCGGTCGTCGACGCCGCCACCGCCGCGTCGGCCACCGTGGACGACCACCGGCGGGCGTTCGCGACCGCGACGGCGGTGCTGCTCGCCGAGTTCGGCGCCTATCTCGACGCCGACGGCGCGGACCCGGCGCGGGACATGGTCGGTTACCGCCAGCACGCGATCTGGCTGACCGTGCAGGAGCGCGACCGGCTGATCGCCGGCCTGCGCGAGGCGATCCTGCCGGTGCTCGCCAACGAGCCGGCCGACGGGCGTACGCCGTACCTACTCAGCCCCGTCCTCTTCCCGCTTCCGGCCGAGTAGCCCCAGGACGAGGTCGGTCACGTCGTCGGCGCAACCCCACGACAGGCTCACCCCGGCGCCGCTGTGGCCGTAGTTGTGCACCACGTGCCGGCCGTCTGCCTCCTCGTGCTCGAGCCGGATCTTCGGGCGGGACGGGCGGATGCCGCCGCGGTGGCCGACCACCTCGGCGTTCTCGATCCACGGGAAGATGCCGATGCAGCGCTCGATGATCGCGGCGGCCACCGCCGGGTCGGGCTCGGGGTCGGCGATGCCGGGCTCGGCGCTGCCGCCCAGCAGGATCGTGTCGCCCTGGGGGAGCAGGTAGACCATCTCGCCGAGCTCGGGCGTGTGCTCGGCGAAGAAGTCGGTCATGCCGTGGTTGCGGATCGCGACCAGCTGGCCGCGGATCGGCGTCACCTCGGGGTCGGGCACCAGGTCGTGCGCGCCGGCGCCGCTGCAGTTGACCACGATCGGCGCGTCGGCCTCGGTCAGGCTGGACAGGTGCTCGCCGTACTCGAAGTCGCCGCCGGCCTCGCGCACCAGTTGCTCCAGGCGGGCCAGGTAGGGCGGCATGTCGATGATCGGCGCCCGGTAGTGCCAGCCGTGCACGAAACCCGGCGGCAGCTCGTCGGGCGTGCACTCGCGGTAACCGGGCAGCAGGAGCGCCCACTCGGGTGTCTCCATCGGCTCGCGGGAGGCCTCGATGCCGTCGACGAGGCGTACGCCGGGAAAGCCCCTTTCGGTCATCCGCGAGAAGACCTCATAACTGCGGGCCGCCCAGACGCCGACCCGCGGATGTTCCGCGTAGATCGGGTCCCAGATCGCGCCGGCCGCGGCGGAATTGGTGCGACCCGGGGCGTCCTCGGCCCGGATCCGGACGCGAAGGCCCTGGCGGGCGAGCCGGAAGCCAGTGGTCAGCCCGGACACACCGGCCCCGACTATGAGCACATCGGAGGGAATGGAGGGCACGGTCTGACGCTAACCGTGGTGGATGCGTGGTCGTACGGTGAGAGGAAAATCTACGGCGACTGAAGACAATCCCCTTACGACCTTGTTCGTTGTCCTGTCGGGATGGTAGGAACTATGACTCATCGTCTTCGGTTGATCACTCACGGTGTTGCAATCCACCGATCCATGGGTTCCAATCGAACGGCTGGCGTCACGCGGCCAGGTTCGCGTGGTCGTCGAGGATTAGGGGGCCTTGACGTTGCTCATCGTTGGTGAGGTGCAGACCGGACTGCTTCGCGGGGGCGGTCCGGTGCCCGGCGACATCGCTGGCACCCTGGTGGATCTGGTGGCCGGTGAAGCGGTCCGGATCTCCGAGCGGCCCCGCTCGCACGTGCGCGCCCCGGACAAGCCGGTCGGCGTCGACTGCCCGCTCGGCCTGCCCGGCCCCTCGCGACGGGTGCGCGGCATCGGCACGGCCTGGCAGCGGGCCGCGATCATCGACGGCCACGTGGTGCAGGGCTCGGCGTACGCGACGATCGAACGCGCCGAGGGCAGCGCCCGCCGCCCGTGGTCGCACTACCTGTCCCGGCCCGGCGTCATCGAGAGCGTCGGCCGCACCCGGTGGAACGAGCTGGCCGAGGCGTTCTGCGCGCCGCAGCAGGCCGCCGACGCCCTCGACATGGGTGGCATCGCCCGGCAGGCCGCCGACCGGGTCCAGCGCAACTCCCGCGCCGCCGGCCGCCCGGCGCTGCGCACCGCCCGCACCAGCCTGCGCTGGGTGGTGCTGATCGAGCCGTGCGACCCGAGCCCGGTCGGCATCCGGTTCGCGGTGCACGGCGACGAGCTGCGCGTGCTCAGCCTGACCGCGGCCGAGGCCAGCCCGTCCCGGCTGGCCACCGTCGCCGAAGACCTCGCCCTGCACGACTGGCTGATCACCGTGCTGCTCGAGGTGACCCGCAAGGCCGCGATCGGGGTGCTGCCCCGGGAAGAGGTGATCGCCCGGCTGCTGCCGGCGATCGACTACCTCCTGCACCTCTGGCTGCCCCGCTCCGACGACGACGAGATCGCCCGCGTGCTGTGGGGCGTCCTGGAGGGCCGGGTCGGCTTCAGCCGACAGTGGAACACCCTGGTCAACCGGGTCCGCGACCAGGTGGCCGCGGGCGCCGTGGCCGCTCTCTCCGTGGCGTACCGGTCATGACCGGCGAATCGATGGCCGGCCGCCGGCCCGCGCCCCTGCGGGAGACCTCGAGCGTCGTGCGCACCCTGGTGCTGACCGTCGCCAGCGGTGGCCTCACGTTCCTGATCACGAACGGTCTGCATCAGGACATGAGCATCTCGATCATGCTGTCCATCCTGATCGGCGGCATCGCCCTGATGGTGCGCTTCCTGGTCGACTTCGAGAAGCGCCTGGTCGGCGTCGAGGAGATGCAGAAGGCCGGGATGGCCGAGATGAAGGGCCTCATCCTCGAGATCGGCGAGGCGACCAAGCTGTTCGGGCAGATCCAGTCGTCGCGGCATGCCAGTCTCGTCACCGAGCTGGTGACCAACTCGACGCGCATCCCGCCCGACTCGCCGCCGATCATCCACCAGTTCGTCGAGGCGAAGGTGCGGGAGACCTCAGAGCTGCTCAAGCAGATCGCCGACGGCGGCACCGCCACCTATTACGGCGAGGACCGCGACTGGCTGCTCGGGCTGACCCGCACGGCCACCAAGGGCATCGACGCGATCAGCATGGCCGCGGTCGACCACGACCTGTGGCAGAGCGAGATCGGCCAGCGTTACCTGGACGCGCAGCGGCGGGTGGCCGAGGACGGCCGGCGGGTGCGGCGCATCTTCGTGCTCGACGAGCCGGCCATGGCGGCAGACCCGATCCTGCGCCGCGTCTACGAGGAACAGATCGACATGAAGATCCAGGTGCGGCTGCTGTACTGGGCCGACGTGCCGGCCCGGCTGCGGGTCCAGGTGCGAGACCTGATCATCTTCGACAACGCGCTGGCCTACGAGACCACGCCGACCATCGGTGACCCCAGGCTCGCTCAGGTGGCCGAGACCCGCCTCGTTCTCACCGCTTCCCGGGTCCACGAGTGCGCCGTGCTCTTCGGCGAGCTGTGGAAGGTCTCGCACGAGCCGCAGCCGGTGCCCGACGTTCAGAGGAACGCGTAACTTATCCGTCCCACCGGCTCGGTCGGCAGCTCCATGCCCTCACCCCGGGCCCGCCCGCACACCTGGCCGTCCACCAGCGGGTCGATCCACACCTGACCGAGGATGGTGCGCACGGCCAGCTCGATCGGCAGGAAGCGGCTGTCCAGCGGGGTGAACGTGCGGTACGCCCGCAGCGCCGACGCCCGCGGGTTGAGCTGGACGATCGGCGGCATCTCGTCCCAGTTCTCGGAGAGCTGCTCGACCTTGACCTCGACCGGCTCGGCGATCGGCCGCCCACCGTGCCGCAGCAGCCCGAGCCGCTGCAACTGCCACACCGAGGCCAGGAACGGGCACGACCACAGGCGATCCTCGGGCGGGCCGCTCCACACCTCGATGTCGACGAAGATCGAATGATTTTGTACGGCGCTCTGCCGCGGCGGCCGCCACCGGCTCGGCCCGGACATCGCCGACGCGGTCGTCACCGGCGAGCGCTCGCCGTTGGACAGCCAGCCCGACTCGGTGACCGGCGGGCGGCCGCCGTTGACCCCCTCGTGCGGCTCGTGCACCACGTGCTCGGCCACCAGGGTGGCCACCTCGACGTCGCCGGCCCGGGCGCAGCCCGACTCCCGGGCCACGTAGTCGATCTCCAGGCCGGCCGCCCCGGCCGCCGCGACCAGCGCCGAGATCACCTCGGGCGGGCTGGAGAACCGGGTGAAGTAGTCGTCGATCAGGAAACAGGTGCTGATCCGCGGGGTGCGGTTGGGGCCGAGCAGGCCGGCGGTCTGCTCGACGGCCGCCTGCGCCCACGGCGCCACCCGGCGGAAATGCTCACGCAGCCGCCCCTCGCCGGCCCGGAAATCCTCCATGTAGAGGTGACCGAGCTCGACGGACAGGTGGGACAGGGCCACCGACTGGACGACCGGGGAGGCGCTCTCCTCGGTGAACAGATCGTCGGCCGTGGTCACAGGCCCTCCCACGAATCGACGTCGAGGATCCGCTTGGCCAGGTCTTCCAGGGCGTTGACGGTGCGCTCGTTGGCGGTGCGGTGCAGCCACACGTCGTCGTTGGTCAGCAACTGCTCCTGCCACTGCAGCACCGGGTCGAGCGGGATGACGCCGAGCAGGTTGACCCGGCCCACCCGGTTCTGGGCGGCCAGGTCCTGCAGCCGCCGGTTGCACACGTCGAGCCAGGCGAGCTGCTCCGGGCGCAGGCCGGCCTGTTCGGAAGCGGACGGGTCGAGCACCGCCGTACGCACGAACCGGATCTTCTCCATCAACGCGTCCCGGTCGTGCCCGTGCAACTCGCCGGTGTCGAGGATGCCCTTCTTGCCGTGCACCAGGCCGCCGGCGGCGACGATGTGCTGCCGGGTCCACCGGTGGAACACCACCCAGCGGGCCTCCACCCCCTCCATCTCGGGGTGGGCGGTCGCCTCCAGGACGATCTCGGTCGCGTACGAGCGGCCGGCGCTCAGGTCGACCAGGACCAGGTCGTACTGCTCGTCGAGGCTGACCAGCAGGTCGATGCAGCGCTGCACGGCCGGCGGGGACGACGGGAACTCGCCGCCGCCGCGGTCGCCGGGCACCAGCGTCAGCCGGCCCACGCCGGCCGGCCGGTTACGCAGCGCCTCCCGCTGCGTCTCCGCCCACACGTTGATCATGCGGGGCTGGGCGATCTTGCCTTCCAGGTACGTGTGCAGGCCGTCGCCGTTCGTTCCGGCCTGCACGTCGCTCAGGTCGAAGATGGCGCCCGCCGTCGGGGAGCCGAAGTCGAAGTCGACGTAACACGCGTCCTTGCCCTGCAACGCCTGCCGGTAGGCGAGGTTGCTGCCGGTCACCGAACGCCCGGTGCCACCCTTGTCCGAGGTCGCAAAAATGATCATGGTCAGGTCATCCCGACGTCGGCGCGACGGGCCGCGGACAATCGGTCCAGCTTCCGTAGCACGTCCTCGGCCACGGCCACCGCCACACCCGGCTTCTCCCGGTGCACCGAGCGGGCCCGCTTCAGCTCCGCCCCGATGCGTTCCAGGTCGACCCGCAGGGTCTCGCCCCGCGTGGTGGTGCCGTTGAGCAGCTCCCGGTCGTAGAGGTGGTCGGCCTCGTTGAGCAGGTCGGCCGCGATCTGCAGCAGCAGCTCACTGCGCAGCGTCGGCTCGTTGATCACGGCCGCCGCGGCGACCAGGCAGTCGACCACCCGCTTGGTGTAATACCAAGAAACCTGGCTGACGCCGTCGGGCAGGTAGGAGAACGCGCCGGCCGCCCAGTCCCACAGACCGTGGTCGTCGCCGTCACGGATCACCCGGACCGTCAGGTGCTGCCAGATGGCGTCGGACAGGTCGAGCAGGCGGCTGCGGGTCGGGCCGTCGGTGGTCATGCCGGACAGCGTGAGCGTGCGCTTGAACAGCGTGGGGGCGATGTCGGCCACCGTCCACTGCAGCTGCGGGCCGCCCAGCGCGTCGCTGCCGACCAGCGGGAAGTGCAGGCCCGGGTAGTGCACGCCGACGGCCGTCTCCGGCTCGGTCGAGCGGCGGGTGATCCGGCTGCGATTGGCCAGCTCCTCCAGCACGTCGGCGACCCGGCGCATGTTCGCGTTGGTGGCCCGCACGGACTGCATGTTCTGCATGACCATGCCGGTGATCAGCAGGGCGAAGTAGTCGAACTCGATGCCGTCGGTGGCCCGCCACGGCAGGTCCTCCAGCGGCCAGCGGCCGGAGCCGAACGTCGCGATCGTCGCCCAGTAGGAACGGGTCAGCTCGAACCGCAGTTGCAGCGACTGCGCGAGACGGGCCTGCTCCGGGTCGAGCAGGCCGAGCAGCCGGGTGCGCTCAGACGACAGCGCCTGGATGGCGTCGAGCGCAACGGTGGTGAAGTAGAGGTAGGGCGCGTTCTGCGCCACGCCGTTGCGCTGCTCGCCCAGATCGGCCGACGTCTCGATCTTCGGGGCGTCCCGGACCACGCCCCACGACCAGCCGCACTCGAACAGGCGGTTCGGGTTGTCGAGCTCGCTGCCCTCGGCCGCACCGGAACCGATGGTGACGTCGTCACGAAGCCGGGCGTTGATCTCTCGCAGCGCCACCCGCAACTCGTCGACCACCACGTGCGTGGCCCGGCGCTCCTGGTTCACCGTGCGGACCAGTTCCTGGCCCAGCGGGCTGTCCGCGGTGAACACGTTGACCGTGAAGCTGCGCAGCAGACCGGCCATGGCGGCGGTCAGCCGCCGGTTCGCCAGCCGCTCCACCTCCTCGACCTGGCGCAGCAGCGACGCCCGGGTGACCACCTGGCGGAAGACCTTGGTGAAACCGATGATCGCCAGCGCCAGCGTGACGGAGATCGAGAACGAGTCGACCACGTCCAGGTCGAGCTGCTCCTGATCGACCTTCTCGCTCGGCTCCTCGGTGCCGAAGTAGGTGCCGCCGGAGAAGACCGGCGTGCCGTCCGGCGCGGTGTAGCGATTCAGGTACTCGCTCAGGGCGCGCAGCAGCCGCTGCGGGATCTGCAGGTTGTCACCGAGCGGTTTGAGCGCTTCGAGGACGTCGTCGGTGACCGTGTCGGGCTGGTCGAGCCGGAACAGCGGTATCTCGGTCGCGGGCGCCATGATGCACAGCAGTTGCTCGGCATCGCTGATGGAATTGCTGCCACTGAGGCCGCCAGGACTCCACGCGTCTTGATAGGAGACCCGGGCCGTGGCCCGCCAGATGTCGAGGAGCTGTTGACGTGGCTTGATCTGCATCGGCTACCCATCCGTGGGTCTGCGTTGTCAGCTCAGAGTGTCAGGCCGGTGCTACTTCTTGCGGCCGGTAGCGACCATCATCCCGCCGTATCCTTCGCGGAGGTCGTGACTGTCGACCGTCTTAATTTCCACTCTGCGCGCAACCGGCTCAAGAGCATCGCGCACGTCGTCCTCGCTCACCATGCAGGCCGGGAATCGCTTGTCGCCGACGACGTAACCGGAGGAGTTGCGCATGAAGGCGGCGGCGAACGGCGCATTGGGTGTCAGCGAGTTGACGAACAACCGGGTCGCCCGGCGGAACTCGTCGTCCCGGGTCGTGATCGATTCGGCGACGAAAAACATGGTGCCCAGGTCGTACCGGTTGGGCCTGAGGTCGAACACGTTGCCCTTGGCGACCTCGGCCCGGTCGGCGAGCAGCTCGAGCGGCTTGGTGATCCGGTCGTAGTGGTGCCGGCCGCCGGCGATCGCCGTCCAGAACTGACCCCACGAGGGCTGAGGTTCCTCCAACGAGTGACTCAGCCAGTCCCGGTTCGTCCATGCCCGCTCGTAGAGTGTCACCCGGGAGGCGTATGGCAACATCGTCAGTGCGGGGTAGAGGTTCGTGCCCGACCCGACGTCGATCGCGTGCCCGATGAACTGCTGGTGGAGATTCGCCGCGAAGAAATCGGCGATGATCTTGATGATGGCGGCGTCGTCCCAGCGCAGCGTGCCGTAATTGTGGGCGAAGTAAGCGTTGGAGTCGAAGACATCCCACTCGACGTCGGCGTTACCGACCTCGTCGACTATGGGGACATGCTCGGCAACCGCTGCGCGTGGGTCGTCGTCGGACACCGGGATCCTCCGCCTCTCGGGGATGTATGAGTCAGCGGCCGAGGTGCGGGAGGCGCGCAGAGTCGGCTGGTTCACTCAGGGTAACTCCCAGCCTAGTCACGCGCATCATCCGGGCGCTCGCCGTTTGCCGCATGCACATTAGGACATCGCCTACGAGTTAGAAATACGGCTGGCGGGTGGCAACCGGATCGAAATCTGACCGTTTTAACTCGTAACCTTCGGCCCTGTCCGCCCCCGGTGTCCGGTTTCGCCGGGCATGCAGGTGGCCCCTGGTGCCACTGTTGTGGCCGATCATCTCGCCAAGGTCGACTGCACGGTCCATGTGCGAGATCAGCATTGGTCGTTGGGTGCTCACATGACCAACCGCACGACGATGTCGTCGTCACCGTCCGTGAAGTCGCCCGCCGCCCGCCACCGCCGCGGCCGGACGATCGCCGTGACCACCGTGGTGCTGCTGGCCGCGGCCGCGGCGGCCGGCTACGCCACCGGTTTCGGCCGGTCCCTGTTCGGCGGCGACGACCGGCCCGGCCCGGTGGCGGCCGGGGCGGTGGCCCGCGACGGCACGTTCGAGTTCGTGGTGTCCGGCGTGAAGTGTGGAACCAAGACGGTCGGCACCGGCACCGCGGCGGTCACCGCCCAGGGTGTCTACTGCCTGGTCGGCGTGCAGGTCACCAACCGCGGCGGCGGCACACAGCACCTGGACGGCGCGGCCCAGAAGCTCTACGACGCCGGCGGCACGCAGTACGTGGGCGACTCGGGCGCCGACCGTCAGGCAAACGCCGAGGCATGGTCCGGCCCGATCGCCCCGGGCGCCACCCTCACCGGCCGCCTGGTCTTCGACGTCCTCGAGGCAACAAAGCCCACCGAGATCGAACTACACGAGACCCTGCTCTCGCCCGGCGTCCGGGTAACCCTGCGCTGAGCCGTCTTCAGCCGCAGACCAGGGGGTACCACGGCCGGATGCGAAGAGGCTTCGCCGCTGATCAAAATCGGCCTTAGCGAGGGCGGTCTCCGGCGGGATCCGCGGCTGCCCACAGGTCCTCGAACCGCTCGTGCCGTCTCTTGACGAAGCGGGCATCGGAGACGAGTGCCACGCTGGCGATCAGCGGGGTGACGTCTTCGCTCAGGGCCGGCGTCGTGTGGAACTCGTAGCTGATCTGCCGGTCGAACAGGATGAAGTCGTCGAGAGACTGTTGATGGAGAAACGGGATCTCGCTGAACCGGAGGATCCTGGTCTCTACGCCGATCTTCTCGTGTGGATCGAGGAGGGCCTTGATCTGAGCCGGTTCGGCCGGCTTTTCGCTGAGCAGGAAGAGGCGGCGGATGCGAACGTCTCTCTCGATCGCGCGGCGCTGCCGGCCCAGATATCGCAGGCCCAGGTCGCTCGACCAGAACCCGCCCTCGTCGACGAATCGGCCGGCCCGGTCGAACGACGTCATGCTGGTGGCGTCGATGCTCATCGTGGCGGTGTCGGTCAGTCCGAGGAGCCAGTCGGGGTCCTCGCCCTCATGGTCCGCGCGCCCCGAGACGAACCCGTTGACGAGCTCCACCAGCGCCTTGATCTGGTGGTTCGCGAACTGGATCTGCAGATCTTTGCGCCGGTCGATCCGGCCGACCGCCATGACGAGCCGGGTGAGATCGCTGCTGTCGAGGTGTTCGTCGGCGCCAGCCAGGTGCGTCGCCGTCTGGCTGACCACGTCCACCTCGGCACTCAGCCGGCTCGTGTTCGCCACGCTCTCGATCAGGAACTGGACCACCAGGACGACGCCGCCGACGAACACCGACATGGTCAGCTGCCAGATCCGCGGTTGTCCGGCGGCGCCGGCCAGCAGGTAGGCCAGGCCGGCCGCGATGGCGGTGACGACGACCTTGATCAGGATCTGCACGCGTCACCCCCACGGTCGGCGTGCCTCCATCACAGCGGACCGTGGCCTCCTTGGGCAAGGTGTCGGGGCGTGCGCTCGGCCGCCAATTCACGTCCGGGAAACGTGGTGGTGACACGGATGTGACCGATCATCCGGTGCAAGGTCGTCTATATGGGCCATGCGCGAGATCAACAAAGGTCGTTGGGTACAAGCATGAGCTACCCCACGACGATGTCGCCATCACCGTCCGTGAAGTCGCCGGCCGCGCGCCGGCGTGGTCTGGTCGTCGCGGCCGCCGCCGTTCTTCTGGTCGTCGGCGGTGGTGCCACCTGGTATGCGGTCGGTCGCGGTGATGATGGGGGCGGCGAAGTGGTGGCGGTGGGCGCTACCGGGCGTGACGGTGTGTTCGAGTTTCGGATGTCCGGGGTGAAGTGTGGAACCCCGACGGCCGGCTCGGGCACGGCGGCGATCCGGGCTCAGGGTGTCTACTGTCTGGTCGCCATCCAGGTGACCAACCGGGACCGCACGCCGCGGAACTTCGACGGCAGCGCTCAGAAGGTTTTCGATTCGAGCGGCACCCCGTACACCAGTGACACCGGCGCCGAGCGTCAGGTCAACCCGGTCACCTGGTACGAGGCTGTGGTCCCGGGGGAGACGGTCAAGGGCCAGGTGGTGTTCGACGTGCCGGCCGGGACCAAGCCCACCGAGATCGAGATGCACGAGACCCTGCTGTCGGCCGGCGTCCGGATGGCTCTGCCCTGACCCGCCGCCTCGCGCGAAAGTGGCGCAACGGCCCGGTGTTGCCGGTGGCTTGCCGTCGAGTGGCAGGGGACTCGTCCCACCGCGTACTTATATGGGCTATTTCTTCCCTTTTCTTGTGGCGGCGATGATGACCGCGGTGATCACGCCGATCACGATGACCACGAAGAGGCAACACAGCATCAGGTGCCACGGCTTGATCGCTCCCATGAGCGTGCACCCTAGCTGCCGCCGGCAAGTGTGACGCGCGCCGCTGCGGGGGTTCTTTGAATTTGAAATAGTTGTCGGCGCAAGGACGTTGTGGCGAGCGTCGGTAACGGGGAACAAACCAAGGAGCGGGTCATGCAGTTCGGGATCTTCAGCGTCAGCGACATCACCACCGACCCGACCACCGGGCAGACGCCGTCCGAAGGCCAGCGCATCAAGGACATCGTCACCATCGCGAAGCATGCGGAGGAGGTCGGTCTCGACGTCTTTGCCCTCGGTGAGCACCACAACGAGCCGTTCTTCTCGTCCTCGCCGACCACGACTCTCGCCTACATCGCGGCGCAGACGTCGACGCTCCAGCTCAGCACCGCCACCACGCTGATCACCACCAACGACCCGGTGAAGATCGCTGAGGACTTCGCGATGCTGCAGCACCTCTCGGACGGGCGCGTCGACCTGACGCTCGGGCGCGGCAACACCGGGCCGGTCTACCCCTGGTTCGGCAAGGACATCCGGGCCGGCATCCCGCTCGCGATCGAGAACTACGCCCTGCTGCACCAGCTGTGGCGTGAGCACACCGTCGACTGGCAGGGCAAGTTCCGTACCCCGTTGCAGTCCTTCACGAGCACGCCGCGGCCGCTCGACGAGATCCCGCCGTTCGTCTGGCACGGCTCGATCCGGTCGCCCGAGATTGCCGAGCAGGCCGCCTTCTACGGTGACGGCTTCTTCGCCAACCACATCTTCTGGCCCGCCTCGCACACTGCTCGGATGATTGCGCTCTACCGCGAGCGGTTCGCCCACTACGGCCACGGCGACCCCGACCAGGCCATCGTCGGCCTCGGCGGCCAGGTGTTCATGCGTAAGAACTCGCAGGACGCGGTCAAGGAGTTCCGGCCCTACTTCAACAACGCCCCGGTCTACGGGCACGGGCCGTCGATGGAGGACTTCACCCGCGAGACGCCGCTGACCGTCGGCTCGCCGCAGGAGGTCATCGACCGCACGCTGGGCTTCCGCGACTACGTCGGCGACTACCAGCGCCAGCTGTTCCTGATGGACCACGCCGGCCTGCCGGTCAAGACCGTCCTCGAGCAGCTCGACCTGCTCGGCGCCGAGGTTGTGCCGGTCCTGCGCAAGGAGTTCGCGGCGCTGAAGCCGGCCCATGTGCCGGACGCGCCCACCCACGAGTCCCTGCTCGCCGCGAAGAAGGTAAACGCATGAACCAGCGTTCCCTGGCGGTCGTCAGCGCCGGCCTGAGCCAGCCCTCGTCGACCCGCCTGCTGGCGGACCAGATCTCGGCCGCCGCGGTTTCCCGGGCCGCGGCGGACGGCATCCAGCTCACGGTCACCGTCATCGAGCTGCGCGACCTGGCCCACGACATCGCCAACCACCTGCTCACGGGCTTCCCGCCGGCCGCCCTCAAGGACGCCATCGAGACGGTCGAGGCGGCGGACGGACTGGTCGCGGTCACGCCGATCTTCACGGCCAGCTACAGCGGCCTGTTCAAGTCCTTCTTCGACGTGCTCGACAAGGACGCCCTGGCCGACAAGCCGGTCGTGATCGCCGCGACCGCCGGCACCGCCCGGCACAGCCTCACCCTCGAGCACGCGCTGCGCCCGCTCTTCGCCTACCTGCGGGCCGCGGTGGTCCCGACGGCGGTCTTCGCGGCCAGCGACGACTGGGGCGCGGACTCGGCCGACGGCACGCTGCGCTCGCGCATCGACCGCGCCGCCGCCGAGCTGACCCGCGAGATCTCGCGGCGCGACTCGGTCTCGGTCACCGACCCCTTCGCTCTCACGGTCAACTTCGAAGATCTACTGAAGAACCCTTAGCAGTACGGCGTGGCCCGGTCCCGTGCTTCTCGGCAGCGAGCAAGCGGCAAAACCGGGCCGGAAACGCCACTTTCGCGTGACGGGGCGGCTTTCACAGGCCGCCCCTTTTCGTTGATCGTGCACGGGCATTGCACACGCGGCGTGACTGCACTGTGATGGTACGCACTGTCGTCACGCGGGGGTTACCGTGCGCATCGGACTCAAGTTACTTGTCACCGCCGTCGTCGGCGGCCTCACCTACCTGCTCACCGGCATCGGCGACCAGCGCGAGATGTGGCGCGCCGCCGTCGCGGTCGCGGTCGGCGCCTTCACGCTCGTCGCCCAGCTGATCATCGAGGCGGCCGAGGCGTCCCGGCGCCTGGAGCTGGCCCGCCGGGCGAACGCCCCGGCCCGCCGCGAGGTCACCCATCTGGTCACCGCGGGCACCTCGGCGCCGCCGGCCACACCGGTGATCGACCTGGACGGCCTGCGCGACGGCCGCGACGGCCGATCCGGCCGCGCCGACGAGGATCCGGACTGGCTGCTCGGCCTGACCGAGACGGCCACCATGAGCATCGACGCGGTCACGATGGCATCGTTCGGCGAGGGCGAGTTCTGGACGAGCGACCTCGGCCGGCAGTACCTGGACCGCCAGCGCGCCGCGATCGACCGCAACGTGCGCATCCGCCGCCTGTTCCTGCTGACCGAGCGCCTCCCCGACCCGGACCGCCTGCGCGCGCTGCTGGCGCCGCACGACGAGATCGGCGTCGAGACCCGCCTGATCCGCCCGGACGACATCTACTTCGTGCGCCAGACCGACCTGGAGGACTTCATCGTCTTCGACCAGAAGGTCAGCTACGAGTTCCACACCGCACGCGTGCTGGACGACAGCGTGACCCCGCCGATCGCCGGCGTCGCCCTGGTCGTCGACCCCCGCCTGGTCAAGAAGCGCCAGGAGCGCTTCGAACAGCTGTGGACCGCCGCCGCCCGCACCGGCCGCCCGTAGGCCCTAGGCGGAGCGCAGCTCGCGGGCGTGGGCGGCGCGCATCAGGGGCATGGCGTTCAGGGCGGTCAGGTAGGGCTGCAGCCGGCGGACGTAGACGGCCTGGGCGGCGACCGTGGCCCGCATCTCGGGCAGGGAGCGGGCGCCGCACGGGACCGCGGCCGGGTTGCCCAGGGCGGCGCCACGGACCAGGGCCGGGAGGTCGGCGGTCAGGCGGACGCCGTCCAGGTCGCGGGCGACGACCGTGGACACGGTGCCGGTGGCCGGGTCGAGAGTGATCGTGTAGGAGACATCGGGGCCGGAATAGGACACCGCGGCCGGATCGACGCCGGCCGGGCCGGTCAGGCCCAGCTCGTCGGCCAGGACCCGGAACGCCCGGTCCACCACGAGCTCGAATGAAGCTGACATGCTGACCCCCGATCTGACGGAAGCCTCCCGGCGGCCCACGATCCGCCGGATTTAGATCGACAAAAGCAGATGCGCGGGCTGGGCGCAATGCCTGCGGACCTCTCGAGTGTGACGAGGTAGCCGGGCGAGGCGGGCGGCGGCACGGTAGAAACATTGCATGGCGGAAATTGTGCTGATCCGGCACGGGCAGACCGAGTGGAGCGCGACGGGCAGGCACACGTCGTACACCGATCTCGAACTCACCCCCGAGGGCGAGCGGCAGGCGCGGCAGGCAGGCGAGCGCCTGGCCGGGCGTACGTTCGCCGCAGTGATCTCCAGCCCGCGTAAGCGGGCCCTGCGGACCGCCGAGCTGGCCGGGCTGAAGGTCACCGAAACCAGCGATGACCTGGCCGAATGGAACTACGGCGAGTATGAGGGGATCACCACGCCGCAGATCCGCGAGAAGGACCCGGGCTGGTGGCTCTGGACCGACGGGGCGCCCGGCGGCGAGTCGCCCGACGAGGTCGGCGCGCGCCTCGACCGGGCTCTCGAACGCGCCCGCGCCCTCCTCGACCAGGGCGACGTCGTGCTGGTCGCGCACGGCCACTCGCTGCGGGTGGCCGGCGCGCGCTGGATCGGCATGCCGGCCAGCGGCGGCGGGAAACTGGCACTCGGCACGGCAACGATCTCGACGCTCGGTTTCGAGCACGACAACCCGGTGATCGACTCCTGGAACGCCTGACCGCAGTCGGCGAAGATCTACTTATGACTAAGGGTGCGCGCTGGCTGGCGCTGCTGGTGGCCGGCGCGTACTTCATGGAGTTTCTCGACGCCACGGTGATTGCGCCGGCGGCGCCGCACATCGCGGCCGACCTCGGGGTCGCGCCGGTTACGGTCAATGTGGCGATCACCGCGTACGTGCTGACCATCGCCGTTCTCATCCCGATCAGTGGGTGGCTCACCGAGCGGTTCGGGGCGCGCCGGGTGTTCGCGGTGGCGATTGCCGTGTTCACCCTCGCCTCGGCCGGGTGCGCGGCCGCCGTCGATCTGCCCATGCTGGTCGGCACCCGGGTGCTGCAGGGGGTCGGCGGCGCCATGATGGTGCCGGTCGGCCGCTTGGTCGTCATCCGCACCACCGCCAAGACCGACCTGGTGCGGGCGATCGCCTACCTCACCTGGCCGGCCCTGGTCGCGCCGTTGCTGGCGCCCGCGGTCGGCGGGTTCCTCAGCGAGTACGCGTCGTGGCGCTGGATCTTCCTGATCAACCTGCCGCTCGGCGTGGTGGCGCTGCTGCTGTCGTTCAAGCTGGTGCCGGACGTGCGCAGCGAGGAGCCGGGGCCGCTCGACCGGCGCGGCTTCCTGTTCATGGCGGCCGGCATCGCCGCGCTCGTGGTCGGGCTGGAGACGGTGGCCGAGGCGCACCCGGACTGGGCGCTCGCGATCGGATCACTGCTGCTGGCGGTGGTCGCGCTCGTCGCCACCGTGCGCCATCTGCTCCGCGTACACAAGCCGCTGGTTGATCTTTCGATTTTGCGGGTGCGCACGTTCCGGGTCACCGCGCTCGGCGGTTCGGTGTTCCGCGCCGTCATCACCGCGATCCCGTTCCTGCTGCCGCTGTTCTTCCAGGTCGGTTTCGGGTGGACGGCCGCGCACGCCGGCCTCGTGGTGATCGCCCTGTTCGCCGGCAACGTCGGCATCAAGCCGGCCACCACCCCGCTGATGCGCCGGTTCGGCATCCGGGCGGTGATGCTCGGCGCGGTGCTGGCGTCGGCGGCCTGCCTCGCCGGGATCGCGTTCCTGCGCCCCTCGACGCCGCTCGCGCTGCTGCTGGTGCTGCTGGCGCTCAGCGGGATCTTCCGGTCGGTCGGATTCACCACCTACAACACGGTGGCCTTCGCCGACGTGCCGACCGAGCGGATGACCGGCGCCAACACCCTCATGTCGACAGTGCAGGAGCTGGGCGGCGGACTCGGTGTGGCGGTCGGCGCGCTGCTCGTGCGGCTCGGCGGCGGCGCATCGCTCGACGTGGACGGCGCCTACCGGTTCGCGTTCGTGGTGCTGGCCGTGCTGCTGGTGATTCCGGCGATCGACGCGTTCCGGCTGCCGCCCGGGGCGGGCAATGTGGTCGCCGGCCGGGCCCGCCCCTGACCGAAAGTCCTACCTGCACAAACGAATGATCAACAAGCCCCGTCGACTCGGCCGAGAGTCCACGCCCACCGGTCCCGCTAGTTTCAAGATCGTTAGCGGGCCGGAGGGGGAGACGTGGGACTGCTCGGCCGTCTTTTCCGGCGCTGCCGGCGGCGCCGTCCCGTGCCGCCCGGACCGGCGACCGAGGGCGTGCTGGCGGAGACCCGGGCGTGGGAACGCGAGCAGCCGGTCCACGACACCGACCTGCCGGGCGCGGCCGGCGTCCACGCCGAACGCCGCGCCGCCGAGGAGTTGGAACGACGCCGGCGCGGATGTCCCTAGGGAGCTTTCGCGGCCCACGAGGGAGGCTCTGCCGGAACCTCCCCGGTGAGCCGCAAGATTCCTAGGCTCGGGTGGTGAGACTTCGCATCCCGTCCGCCGCGCTGTTGTGGGGCCTCCAGTTCGCCCTGCTCAACCCGGCGCTGGCGGTGCTGCTCGTGGACGTCTACGGCGCGACCGCGGCCCAGGTCGGGGTGGTGCTGGCGATCTACAACGCCAGCGGCTTCGTCGCCTCGCTCGTGCTGCCCGCGTACGCCGACCGCAAGCACGACTACGTCCGGCCGATGGTCGCCTGCGGAGTCCTCACCCTGGCCCTGGCCGGGCTGCTCGCCGCCACCACGTCGCTGCCGGTCGCGGTCTGCGGCCTCGCCGTGCTCGGCGGGCCGGCCGGGGTCGGCAACTCACTGCTGTTCGCCCACCTCAAGCACAGCGGCGCCGCCAGCTCCGACGTGGTGCGCACCCGGGCGATCGTCTCGTTCGCCTGGGTCGCCGGCCCGCCGCTGGCCACCCTGGTCATCGCCGGCATCGGCCTGACCCTGTTCCAGGAGCTGATCCCGCGGCCGGGGCTGGCGTCCGGCCTCTACGTCAACACCCGCCGCGTCGGCGCCATCGTCTCCGGCCCGATCATCAGCCTCGGCTCGACGACGAGCCGAGGCTACAGCGGCGTCTTCCTGGCCTGCGCCGCGCTCACCGCCGCGGCGCTGGCCGTTCTGGCGCTGACCCAGCGGCCGGTCACGGCGGCCTGAACCGGTCAGGACACGGTTGCTCGGATGTCGCCCAGGCCGCGGGCCACCAGCAGTTCGCCGCCGTCGGCGAGGCGGGACCACGAGGCCGACTCGGTGTCCCAGCGGCGCCACAGGCGGTCGTCGGTCTCCACGGTCACCCGGGCCGACTCGCCGGGGGCGACCGCCACCGCCGTCCAGCCGACCAGGCGGACCGGCTCGTCGGGTTCGATCGGGCGCAGGTAGACCTGCACCACCTCGCGGCTCGGGTGCGATCCGACGTTGGTCACGGTGACCGCGACGGCGGGGGAGTCGCCGCTGATCAGGCGGGCGTCGGTGTACTCCCACCTGCCGTAACCGAGGCCGTGGCCCAGCCAGAACGCCGGCTCGGCGGCCCGCCGGGCGAAGTAGCCCCGGTAGCCGATGAACGTGCCCTCGGTGTAGACCAGCTTGCCGTCGACCGGGGTCACCGACCAGGCCGGCGACGCCCCGTCCGCGGCCGGGAACGACGTGACCAGGCGGCCGGCCGGTTCGATGTCGCCGAGCAGGGCCGCCGCGACCGCGTGCCCGCCCTCCTGGCCGGGCAGGCCGGCCCACAGCACCGCGTCCACCCGCTCCCGCCACGGCATGAGCACCGGAGTGGCCGCGTTGACCACCACCACCGTGTGCCGGGCCGCGCCGGCCACCGCCTCGATCAGGGCGTCCTGCGCGCCGGGCAGCCGCAGCGTCGACTTGTCGACCGACTCGGTCTCCTGCTCCTCGGTGAGGCCGACCACGACCACGGCCACGTCGGCGGTCGCGGCCGCGCGCACCGCGTCGTCGATCACGTCGACCGTCTCGCGTGAGGCCACCCGCCCGATGAGACCGAAAAGGCCCATGTCGGAGGTCATCGAGACGGTCGCGGTGAAGACGGCGCCCGCCGCCACCGTGAACCGGTCGGTCCGCAGCGGCGGCGTGAGCACCTCCTCGCCGAAGCCGCTGCCGCTGGGTCGCAGTGAATAGGACAATTCGACAGCGGAGGCCGTGATCTGCCAGTCTCCGACGCCAAGGACGCCGAGCTCCACCTCGCCGGCGGTGGCTATCCGTCCGGACAGGACGGCGGACGCCGCCGGGGTCGTGAAGTCGTCGTCCATGCCGATCATCGTCTTGGCCTGGGCGCAGGACCGCTGTTCGAGCTCGGCGCCGGCGGCGTCGTACAGGACCACGCGGATCCCGGGCGCCCCGGTGACCGGGTCGGTCAGGAAGCCGTCGCGGGCCGGCACCGGCCGGGTCCGCACCTCGACCCCGTCCACCACCGTCAGCGACGACAGCAGAGCCGACAGGCCGGTGGCCACACTGACCTGATAGGGCGGGTTGACCTGCGCCGATCCGCCACCCATGTCGATCGTCTCGACGGCGTGCCGGCCGATCAGGGCGACCCGCGCGGAACGGGCCAGCGGCAGCACGTCGCCGTCGTTCTTCAGCACGGTCATGCCGTTCGCGGCGAGCCGGGTGAGTTGCTCACGGCGTACGGCCGAATCGGGCGCCGGCAGCGACGACGGCCAGGAACGCGCGGCACCCAGCGCGCCCACCCGCCGGGCCAGCGTCAGGAGGCGGCCGAGGTGATCGTCGATCACCGCCTCGTCGACCTCGCCGGAGCGCACCGCCTCGACCAGCGCATCGCCCCAGGGGCCGCGCGGGCCGGGCATGACCAGGTCGAGACCGCCGTTCGCGGCCGGCGCCGCGGTCTTGGTGGCGAACCAGTCGGACATGACGAGCCCGGTGTAGCCCCAGGAGCTCTTCACGACGTCGTTGATCACGTGCTGCTGCTCGGTGGCCGCGACCCCGTTGACGTCGTTGTAGGCCGACATCATCGACCACGCGTCCGACGCCATCTCGAACGGCAGCAGGTAGAGCTCGCGCAGCGTCTTCTCGGACAGGACGCTGTCGACGGTGTTGCGGTCGGTCTCCGACTCGTTGGCGACCAAGTGCTTCAGACAGGCGCCCACCCCGGAGTCCTGCAGGCCACGCACATAGGCGGCGGCCAGGCAGCCGGTCAGCAACGGATCTTCGGAGTACGCCTCGAAGAGCCGGCCGCCGAGCGGGCTGCGGTGCAGGTTGATGGTCGGCCCGAGCACCACGTGGATCTCCTGCGCCATCGCCTCCTCGGCGAGCAGCCGGCCCACCTCGTAGGCGGCGTCCGGGTCCCAGGCGGAGGCGAGCAGGGTGGCGTTGGGGAACAGCGACACCACCCGGCCGCCGGTGAACTTGAGCCCGCGCACCCCGGTGGGGCCGTCCGAGAAGCGCATCTCGCCGAGCCCGATGGCCGGCTCGGCGGCCAGCGAGAAGGCGGACGCGCCGGTGAGCAGCCGCACCTTGGCCGGCAGATCCAGCGACTTGACGAGGGGCGTGATGTCGTCGGTGGTCATGGACTCATGGTTACACGTGTAAGTAGGCTTGTCACCATGGCCGAGACCAACCATCGCCGCGTCACCAGCGCCGACGTCGCGCAACTGGCCGGCGTCTCGCGCGCCACGGTCAGCTACGTCATGAACGACACCCCGAAGCAGACCATCTCCGCCGACACCCGCACCCGGGTGCTCGACGCCGCCGCCCGCCTCGGTTACGCGCCCAGCGCCGCCGCCCGCACCCTGCGCACCGGCCGCTCCGACGTGGTGCTGTGCCTGCTGCCGGACTGGCCGATCGGCCCCGAGGTCGGCTCGATGCTCGGCAACCTCTCCACCGCCCTCGCCCGGCAGGGGCTCACCCTGGTCGTGCACCCGGGCAACCGGGAGGACCGGCCGATGTTCGAGATCTGGAAGGCGATCACCCCGGCCGCGGTGATCGCCTACGCTGACTTCTCGCCCGGCGAGATCGAGGCGATGCGGGCGGCCGGGGTGGCGCTGGTCGTGACGCCGCTGGGCCGGGGGTCGCGCGACCAGCGCGAGCTGGCGGTGCCGCAGCAGCTCATCGGCCGGCAGCAGGCCGGCCACCTGATCTCCGCCGGGCACACCCGGATCGGCTACGCCTATCCGGACGACGAGCGGCTGCGGATCTTCGCGGAGCCGCGGCTGGCCGGCGTCCGCGACGAATGCCGGGCGAGCCAGGTGGGTGGTCCGGCGATCGAGACGGTCGCGCTGGAGGCGGAGCAGGCCGCTTCGGCGGTACGCCGTTGGCACGCGACCGGCGTGACGGCGGTGTGCGCGTACAACGACGAGGTGGCGCTCGCGGTGCTGGCCGGCGCCCGCCGGGCCGGCCTGGTCGCGCTCGCCGTGATCGGGGTGGACGACATCCCGGCCGCCCGCCTGGCCGAGCCCGCGCTGACCACCGTGACCACCGACCAGGCCGCGGTGGCCGCCTACCTGTCCGCCACCGTGGTGGCCGCGATCCACGGCCGCCCCGCCCCGGCCGTGCCGACCGCCGAGCTGGTGCACCTCGTCCGGCGCGAGTCTGCTTGATCAAAGTTGTACATGAAACGCACAGGCATGCCACATGGATGACCAAGGCTGCGGGCGAATGGTGAAGGGACCCGAAGGTAATACCGCCCACCAGGGGGTCCGCCATGCTTGTGCAACTCAACCGCTCCACCGGCCACCGCGACTTCAGCGCCACCGCGACGGACCTGCCGCTCAACCCGGCCAGCCTGCCGGTCAGCGCCGGCCCGCGCCCGGTCGTCGCCGTGCTGGGCCCGGCCGGCCGAGTCGCTGGGCTCGCCCAGCACCTGCCGACCGGCTGGTCGGTGCGCACAGCCGGTGACCTCGACGACGTCAGCGCCGACGATTTGGTGCTGTTCTCCGGCCCGGCGGTGCGGGACATCGCGCTCGCCCGGCGCCTGCTGCCCAGCCGCACCCAGGTCATCGCGCTGGTCGACGACGCGGCCCCGGCCGAGCTGGTGGCCGGCGTGCTCACCGCAGGCGCCGACGCCTGCGTCCGTGGCGGCCAGCCGGCGATACTGGCCAGCCACCTGGTCGCCTGCCGCCGCCGGCAGATGGCCGGCCGCTGGGCGCAGCTCAACCACCAGGACCGGCAGTAGAAGACCCGGGCCGTCCGCGACCTGCCGGGGGGCCAATTCGCGAACGGCCCGGGAGACGGGCCGCGCCGCCGATGCCGTTACGGGGGATACCGCACCGGCGGCGCGGAGCTGACCGCCGCTAGGCGGTCGGGGTGGCGCTGGCCTGCGGCTGCAGCACCTTGCAGGTCTCGATCGCCTTCTTGGTGGTGGCGTCCGAGGTGTTCAGGTTCGCGGTGTCGGTGACGCCGTGCTCCTTGAGGCAGTTCTGGTAGGCGGCGTTCGCGCCGTTGCCACGGCCGTTGCCCATGCCGCCACCGAACGAGGGCCGCACCGAAGCGCACGCCTCCTGCGCCTTCTGCCACGTCGCGTCGTCGACGTCGGCCGGCTTCTGGAAGCCGCCAGCGCCGCCCGGGAAACCGCCCTGACCGCGGTTGCCGCCGGAGAAGCTGCCGGAGGGCCGGGGCTGGCCGGACGGCCGGGCGTCACCCTCGGGGCCGCCGGATGCGCCGGTGCGTGCGCCGCGGGACGGCATCGTGATGGTCACGCCGTTCTTCGCCAGGCACTGCTGGTACGCGGCGAACGCGCTGTTGTTGCCGTTGCCGTTGCTGTTACCGCCGCCCGAGGAGTCGTCGGAGCTGCTGCTGCCGCACGCGGCGACCAGCAGGACCGCAGCCGACGCGACGAACAGCGCCGCCGCGCGGCGGGGCGCCTTCGAACTGACCTTGCGCACGTTGCCTTCTTTCTGGGCCACGGATATCGGGCCCCACCCAAGCCCGCAAACCTGCACGGAACGTAGGGAGATCCTCGGAGTTCCCTTTGAGCCGCTGTGTTTGACCTGTGTGCAAGATCGATGTCTCCGAGCCAACTCCGAGGCAGGACCGAGGGTTCGGCGAGGACGGCAGTGAACACTTCCCGGCCATGGGTGAAGTTCTGGCCGGTCGTCGGCGCTGGATCTGGGTCGCCGCGGCTGTCGTCGTGCTCGCGCTGATCGTGTACGGGGTGGTGCACGCGTTGACCGCGGACGCCACCGACAAACCGAAGGCGGCCGCCGTCTCGGCGGTCGACCGCGGCGACGTGTCCACCGAGGTGGCCACGACGGGCACGTTGCAGCCGGCACAGACACGTACGCTCTCGTTCGCGGTGAAGGGCACAGTGGAGAGCGTGGCCGTGCGGGCCGGCACCACGGTCACCGCCGGTCAGGTGCTCGCCAAGGTGGACGACACCGACGCGGCCCAGGCCGTGGACGACGCGCAGAGCTCGCTGGACGACGCCGACGATGCGCTGACCGAGGCCAAGGACAACGCCTCCAAGACGTCGTCCACCTCGTCGAGCGGATGCAACGTGGCGGCGGCCTACACCGGCGGCGGCGCGACCACTCCCACGACGTCGCCGACCGCGACCGCGTCGCCGACGGCCACCGCCTCGCCGGCCGCGACCGCCACGACGTCGCCGGCGGCCACCGCCACGTCGAAGGCCGCAACCGCCAAGCCGACCACGACCAAGGGCCGCACCGGCACCGGCACCGGCTCGGGCACTGGGAGCTGCTCCAGCACCTCCGGCAGCAGCGGGAGCGGCAGCGGCCAGCAGGGGAGCGGGCAGAGCAGCAGCGGCGGCGACGCGATCCTCAGCGCCGAGCAGCGGGTCACGCAGGCCAACACCACGCTGGAGGAGGCCGAGGAGGCCCTCGAAGGCGCCACCATCACCGCGCCGATCGCCGGCCGGATCATCAGCGTCAGTGGCAAGGTCGGCAGCCAGGTCAGCGCCGGCTCCACCTTCATCACCCTCGCCGACGTCTACGACATGCAGATCAGCGCGTCCTTCCCGGAGGCCGACGCGGACCGGCTGGCGGTCAAGCAGAAGGGTGTGGTCACCCTGGCCGACCGGGTCGGCCAGGACTTCAAGGCGACCGTCGTGCAGGTCGACCCGACCGGCACCAGCGACGGCACGATGGTCACCTACGGTGTCGTCCTGTCGTTCGACCAGGCGCCGACCGACCTGCTGGTGGGCCAGAGCGCGTCGGTGAAGATCACCACCGGGTCCAAGACCGGCGTGCTGCGGGTGCCCAGCACGGCGGTGCACAACGTCAAGGGCGACACCGGAACCGTGCTCAAAGGCGGCAGCCAGGTGGCGGTCGGGGTCGGTCTGCGCGGCGACCAGTACACCGAGATCACCTCCGGATTGACCGAGGGTGATCAGGTGACCCGATCTTGGTGACGGAGCGTCTACAGCTCGCTCTCGCTCGATTCATAGGGAATTCCTAGGTAGCGTTGATACTCATTCCGGGTGCTATCTGATTCCCGTTCCTCAGTCGCTCTCAGCGAGCCCCCGCCCCGGGCTGCTCGTGTCCTCGTCGTCGACGACGAGCCGAACATTTCCGCCCTGCTGAGCGCCACGCTCCGGCTGGTCGAGTTCGACGTGCGGGTGGTCGACTCGGGCCACCGCGCACTGGTGGCCGTCGAGGAGTTCGAGCCCGACCTGGTCGTGCTCGACGTGATGCTCCCTGACCTGGACGGCTTCGACGTCGCCAAGCGGTTGCGGTCCACCGGCAGCCGGGTGCCGGTGCTCTTCCTGACCGCCCGGGACGCGGTCGAGGACCGCATCTCCGGGTTGGCGGCCGGCGCGGACGACTACGTCACCAAGCCGTTCAGCCTCGAAGAGGTGGTGCTGCGGATCCGGGCGATCCTGCGGCGCAGCCAGCCCGAGCTGGACGCGCCGTCGGCGTCCGACACCGGGGTGCTGCGCTACGCCGACCTCGAGCTCGACGAGGACGCGCACGAGGTGCGCCGGGCCGGTCGCCTGATCGACCTGTCGCCGACCGAGTTCAACCTGCTGCGCTACCTGATGATCAACGCGGGCCGGGTGGTCAGCAAGGCACAGATCCTGGACCGGGTCTGGAAGTACGACTTCGGCGGCGACGGGCGCATCGTCGAGTCGTACGTCTACTACCTCCGCCGCAAGATCGACAAGACCGACCCGCCGCTGATCCACACCGTCCGCGGCGTCGGCTACGCACTGCGGCTGCCACGCGGCGGCGAGGAGTGAGAAGAAGGCTCCGCTGGCGGCCGCGGCGGTGGAGCCACTGGACCCTGCGCGCCCGCCTCGTCCTGGTGGTCGGCGCGCTCGCCGCGGTCGCGCTGCTCGTCGCGAACATCGCCGGCCTGGTGCTGATCCGCACCTACCTCCTGGGCCGCATCGACGATCAGCTGAGCGGGATGGCCCGGCCGTTCGCCGAGAACCGCGCGGCCGGCATCAACGTCATCCCCCGCAACCGCTTCCAGCGACTCGGGCCCGAGCAACTGTCGTACGTCTACCGGGCGGACGGCTCGCTCGACACGGCGCGCAGCTACATCAGCGACTCCGCGCGCGCGTCCGTCGAGAGTTTCGCCGAGGTCCAGGCGCGGGCCGCCACCGCGAAGCCGTACACGATCGGCGGCCTCAACTCCGACTGGCGGGTGATCGCCGTGCCCGACTCGACCAGCGGCGGCTACGGGGTCATCGGGGTCTCCCTCTCCGAGGTGCAGCAGACCACCGACCAGCTGATGCTCATCGACGCCGGGGTCACCGTGCTGGTGCTGGCCCTGCTGGCCGGCGGCGCCTGGTTCGTGGTGCGGCTCGGCCTGCGCCCGCTCACCGACATGGAGGAGCTGGCCACCGACATCTCGGCCGGCAATCTCGGCGGCCGGGTCGCCGCGACCGACCCGCACACCGAGCCGGGCAAGCTCGGCCTCGCGCTCAACTCGATGCTCGCCCGCATCGAGACCGAGGTCGACGCGCGCACGGCCAGCGAGCAGCGGCTGCGGCAGTTCGTCGCGGACGCGTCGCACGAGCTGCGGACCCCGCTGACCTCGATCCGCGGCTTCGCCGAGCTGTACCGGCGGGGCGGAGCGCCGCCCGGCGCCGCCCTGGACGAGACGATGAGCCGCATCGAGAGCGAGGCCGCCCGGATGGGCGTCCTGGTCGAGGACATGCTCATGCTGGCCCGCCTCGACCGGCAGCGACCACCCGCGGTGCGCCCGGTCGACCTGCTCGAGATCGCTGCCGACATCATCCGAGACGCGCACGCCCGGGTGCCCAGCCGGCCGGTGAAGCTCGCCGGTCTCTCCGACGACACCGACACGTTCGAGCCGGCCACCGTGCTCGGCGACGAGCACGGCCTGCGCCAGGTCGCCACCAACCTGGTCGCCAACGCGCTGCAGCACACGCCGGCCCGCGCCCAGGTCACCGTCCGGGTCGGCCGGCTGCCGGCCCGGCCACCGAGCACCACGACCGTGCTGTCCGGCCCGGCCACCGTGCGGCCCGGCCTGCCTCTGGCGGTCTTCGAGGTCACCGACGACGGGCCGGGCGTGCCGCCACTGCACGCGCCGCGGGTCTTCGAACGGCTCTACCGCGCCGACACCAGCCGCAGCCGCGGCAAGGGCGGTGGGTCGGGGCTCGGGCTGTCCATCGTCGCCGCGATCGTTCACGGTCACGGAGGGTGGGTGGAGCTGGATGCGCCACGCGGCGGAGGGGCGACTTTCCGAGTGCTGTTGCCGACTTCCGGTGACGCGCCGTGAGATTCCGAGCTGGCTCCGAGCTTCCGACGAAGATCCTCCCAGGCCACCCCACCACAGTGTCCCGCATGCCAGCGCGCCTTAACCTGCGACGTCCCTCGGTGGCGGTCAACGCCGCCCTCGGCGTCGCCCTCGTCGCCGGGGCCTTCTGGGCGTACGAGACCCTGTCAGGACCGGACACCACGACGGCCGCCAACGCCTCGGTTCGCTCGGTTCCGGTTCAGCAGGGCACGGTCACCAAGACCGTGTCCGCGGACGGGACCGTCGAGAGCGCGACCACCGCGACCGGAAGCTTCGTCACCGGCGGAACGGTCACCGCGATCTACGTGAAGGTCGGTTCGGTGGTGAAGAAGGGACAGCTGCTCGCGAAGGTCGATCCGGCCGACGCGCAGCGCACCCTGGACGCCGCCGAGACCGATCTGGACGCCGCCAACGACGCCCTCGACCGGGCCGAGGACGCGGGGTCGGACACCTCCACCGCCGAGAACGAGGTCGCCCAGGCCCAGGACACCGTCGACAGCGCTCAGGCCGGGGTGGACGGCACCGTGCTGAAGGCCCCGATGGCCGGCACGGTCACCGCCGTCAACGGCACACTCGGCAGCTCCTCCTCGGGCAGCAGCTCCTCGTCGTCCGGCAGCAGCAGTGGCGGCGGATCGAGCACCGGCGGAGGCAGCACCTCCACCTCCTCGTCGAGCTCCTCGTCGTCCGGCTTCGTCGAGATCGCCGATCTGACCAAGATGCAGGTCACCGCCGACTTCGCCGAGGCCGACGCGACCAAGCTCAAGGAGAAGCAGGCCGCCGACGTCACCTGGAACGCGCTGTCCGGCACCACCGCGACCGCGAAGGTCACCGCGATCGACCCGTCCGGCACCACCAGCAACAGCGTGGTGACCTACGGCGTCACGCTGACCCTGGACAAGGTGCCGACCGGCGCCAAGGTCGGCCAGACCGTGTCGGTCTCGGTCACCACCGGCACGGTGGCCGACGCCACCTTCGTCAACTCGGCCGCCGTGACCACGGTCGGCACCCGGCACACCGTCACGGTGGTCACCAACGGCACGCAGGAGACCCGCCAGGTCGAGATCGGCCTGGAGGGCGACGAGGCCACCCAGATCACCTCCGGTGTCACGGTCGGCGAGGCGGTCGTGCTCAAGACCTCCACCACCTCCACGACCACCAACCAGCAGGGCGGTGGCTTCGGCAACTTCGGCGGCGGGGGCGCGCCGGGCGGCGGCGGCAACCTCGGCGGCGGCACCGGGACCCGGCGATGACGCGGCCGGTCATCGAGGTCCGCGGCCTCCAGAAGATCTACGGCGAGGGCGAGGCGACCGTCCACGCGCTGGCCGGGGTGTCGCTCGTCGTCGAACGCGGCGACTACGTGGCCATCATGGGTTCGTCCGGCTCCGGCAAGTCGACCCTGATGAACATCCTCGGCGCGCTCGACGTGCCCACCCACGGCACCTACCACCTGGACGGGGTGGACGTGAGCAAGCTCGGCGACCGGCAACTGGCCCTGGCCCGCAACCGGCTCATCGGGTTCATCTTCCAGTCCTTCAACCTCATCCCGCGCACGACCGCGGTCGCGAACGTCGAGCTTCCCCTCGCGTACGGCGGGGTGAAACCGCGCGAGCGGCGCCGGCGGGCGATGGACGCGCTCGGCGTGGTCGGCCTGCAGGACCGGGCCAGGCACGAGCCGAACCAGCTCTCCGGCGGTCAGCAGCAACGCGTCGCGGTCGCCCGGGCCCTGGTCACCGAGCCGGCCCTGCTGCTCGCCGACGAGCCCACCGGCAACCTGGACAGCCACTCCACCGAGGACGTGCTCAACGTCTTCGACAACCTCAGCGCGGCCGGCCGCACCATCGTGATCATCACGCACGAGCCGGAGGTCGGCGCCCGCGCCAAGCGGTTGATCCGCCTGGTCGACGGCAAGATCGTCGAGGACAACCGGCAGTCGCCACTCAACCAGCGCCCGGTCGGCGCCTTCGCGGGACGGCATACGGCATGAACGCCTGCACCGAGCGGCAATCAGCCGCACATGGCAGCGCCCTCGCCGGCGAGGGCCAGAAGGGCATGCCAGAGGTGAGCGCAGCATGAGCTTTCGAGAAGTCGTTCGCTTCGCGCTGCGTGGGTTGTCCGCCAACAAGCTGCGGTCCGCGCTCACCATGCTGGGCATCCTCATCGGTGTCGCCTCGGTCATCCTGCTCGTCGCGGTCGGCAACGGCTCGGCCAAGGCGGTCAGCGACCGGATCGAGGCGCTCGGCACCAACACCATCACGGTGATGAGCACCAACCGCGGCGGGTCGTCCAACACGTCGCTCACCACCGAGATCGCCGACGCGCTCAAGGACCAGAGCATGGCGCCCGACGTGGCGTCGGTGTCGCCGGTGGTCAGCTCGTCCGCGACCATCACTTACGAGGGCACCGATCACGACGTCAGCACGTTCGTCGGCACCACCACCGACTGGTTCAAGGCGTCGAACACGCCGGTCGGCGAGGGCGCCACGTTCAGCGCGGACGACGTGGCCCAGGGCCGCCGGGTCGTGGTGATCGGCCAGACCGTCGCCGAGGAACTGTTCCCCGGCCTCGACCCGATCGACAAGCAGGTCACCGTCAGCGGCGCACTGTTCACCGTGGTCGGGGTGCTCGACGAGAAGAGCTCCACCGGCGCGCAGGACGCCAACGACACCGCGATCGCGCCGCTCAACGCGGTCCGCCAGGTGCTGACCGGTTACGGCGCGCTCAGCTCGATCCTGGTCGAGGCCAAGGACCCGGGCAAGGTCGACACGGTGCAGTCCGAGGTGTCCACGATCCTCGACCAGCGGCTGACCGCCTCGACGTCGTCCACCAGCTCGAACACCAGCGCCTACCGGATCCAGAACGCGTCGCAGCTGCTGGCGACGCAGACCGAGACGGCCGACACGTTCACCACGCTGCTCGGCGCGGTCGCCGCGATCAGTCTGCTGGTCGGCGGCATCGGCATCACCAACATCATGCTGGTGACCGTCACCGAGCGGACCCGGGAGATCGGCATCCGCAAGGCGCTCGGCGCACAGCGGGGGGTGATCCTCAACCAGTTCCTGATCGAGGCCACCCTGTTGAGCGTGATAGGCGGCCTGCTCGGCGTCGCGGCCGCGCTGATCGGCAGCAACTTCGACATCGTCGGGGTCAAACCGGTGATCGTGCCCAGCTCGGTAGGGCTCGCCCTGGGCGTGTCCATCGCCATCGGACTTTTCTTCGGCGGCCTGCCCGCCAGCCGCGCCGCCCGGCTGCGTCCCATCGACGCGCTGCGCTACGAGTGAGGACCCGTTGTGACTCCCTTGAACAATGACGACACCGCCATCATCTCCACCCTCCCGGCCGATCCGGACCTCGACGACCCGCGCGACGACAGCCTGGCGCAGGAGCTCGCCAAGGCGGCGCCGAAGAAGTGGTGGAACAAGGCGACCATCGTGCTCGCCGCGGTCGTCCTGCTGGTCGGCGGTTTCGCCGGCGGCCTGCAGGCCCAGAAGAACTGGGGCACCAGCACCACCAACGCCGGCGGCCGGACCGGGACCTTCCCGGGCGGCGGCACCGGTACCGGTGCGGGCCGGTACGGCGGCGGTAACGGCGCCGGCGCCTACGGCGGCGGCAACCTCGGCGGTGGGGGCACCGGGACCGGTCAGCAGGGGCAGGGCGCCCCGGCCGCGGGCGCCACCACCGCGGCGGCCGGCACCACCGGCACGGTGAAACTGGTCGACGGATCGACGATCTACGTGCAGACCACCGACGGCGACGTGGTGACGGTCAAGACCGACGGCAAGACCACCGTCTCGACCGCGAGCAAGGGCAAGGTCTCCGACGTCAAGGCGGGTCAGTCGATCACCGTGCAGGGCGCGACCGGCACCGACGGCACGGTCACCGCCACCTCGGTCACGGCCGGGGCTAAATAGTACGCATCGATACGTACAGAAGTTCATATGTGACAAGGTCAATATCTTGTCATCACCGAAGGCATTGATGGCCGCCCCCTGGGTTCCTACGCTGTAGCCAGCTCGGACCTAGGGGGTGTGACTCGCGTGGAGCCCGACGCGACCATCATCCGCGGCCGCGGTGCGCTGCTTGCCGCCGTCGAAATTCGGCTTTCCACCGGCGGCGGCGTCGCCCTGCACGGCCCGGCCGGCATCGGCAAGACGGTGATCCTCGACGCGGTGGCCTCGACCGCGGCCGCGCGTGGTGAGCTGGTGCTGCGGTTGCGGCCGGTGCGCACGGAGCGTTCCCTGCCGTACGCCGCCATCGCCGACCTCGTGTCGCAGCTGCCGGAAGACGCCGCCGCGGCGCTGCCACCCGCCCAGCGTGCGGCTCTCAATGCTTTGCGGCAGGGCCTGCCGCCCCGGGGCGGCACGGCCGCGCTGGTCCGCCGCCTTGTCCTGCCGCTGCTGCTGGCCCACTGCGCCCGCCGCCGCGCCGTGCTGCTCGTCGTCGACGACGCCCAGTGGCTCGACGCCGAGTCGGCCGAGATGATCGGCTTCGCCATGCGCCGCCGGCCCGGCCCCAAGGTGCGGGTGCTGGCCGCCCAGCGCCGCCCCGACCCGGCCGGCAAGCGCCGCGCCGCCCGGCTGTGCCCGGCCCCGGTGCTCGAACTGGCCGTGCCGCCGCTCGACGCCGACGACCTGACCGCGCTGCTCGAGGCCCGCGGCCTGCCCTGCCGCATCGCCAGCCGGATGCACGAGGCCAGCGCCGGCAACCCGTTCCTCGCCCTCGCGCTCGGCGGCGCGGTCGCCCCCGGCCCGGCCTGGCGGCCCGGCCCGGTCCCGGAGGCCGCGCGCGAGCTGCTGCGCGACCGGGTGCAGGCGCTGCCCGCCGAGGTGACCACGACGCTGCTGGTCGCCGCCCTGGCCACCGAGCCGACCAGCACCGTGCTGCTGCGGGCCGGCCGCGACGACGCCGGGCGTGACCTGCGGCTGGCGGTCGCCGCCGAGGTGGTCCAGGTGGACGGCGAGACGATCCGGTTCACCCCGCCGCTGATCGCCCAGGTCCTCGCCGAGGAGTCGACCGCGGCCGAGCGGTCGGCCGCGCACACGGCATTGGCCGCCGGCGCGATCGACCCGCTCGAGGCGCTGCGGCACCGGGCGCTGCGCACCAGCCGGCCGGACGCGGCCGTGGCCCGCTCGCTCGCGGCGGCGGCCGACCGGTGCGCCGACCGGGGCGCCGGCCGCGCCGCCGCCGAGCTCTATCTGCTCGCCGCCGACCGCTGCCCGCACACCCTGGCCGCGCAACGGCTCGACTGGCTGGTGGTGGCCGCCCGCACCGCGCTGACCGGCGGGTCGTCGGCGCTGGCCGGCCGGGCCGCCGAGGCGGTGATCGCGGCCGACGCGCCGGCCGGGCACCGGGTGCGCGCCCGGCTCGTCCTGCTCGACCTGGCCGGGCAGGGCATCGCCGAGTTGGGGGAGACGTTCGCGGCCGCGCTCGCCGAGGCCGGCGCGGACCCGGCGCTGATCGCCCCGATCCGGCTGCGGCTCACCTGGGCCGCCTTCCTCACCGGCGACCCGGACCGGGCCGCGACCGAGGCCGGCCGCACCGTCGACGCCGCCCGGCAGGCCGGCGACCCCACCATCGAGGCGATGGCGCTCAGCCTGATCGCCCAGGTGCAGCGGCTGCGCGGCGAGGCGCGCTGGATCGAGACGCTGCACCAGGCCCTCGACCTGCCGGCCACCCCGGCGCCGGACTGGCTGCACTACGGTCCGCGCTACATGGCGGCCCGGTTCGCGATGATGGACGACCGGCTCGAGGAAGCCCGCGAGGAGCTGCTCAAACTGCTGGTGGTGGCCGAGCACGACCGGATCGGCGAGGCCCGGGTGGAGGTGCTGCGCAGCCTGTCCGAGGTGGCCACCCGGGCCGGCCGCTGCCGCGACGCCCTGCAGTACGCCCACCGCGCCGTCGACGCCGCCCAGCACGCCGGCCTCAGCCCCGGCCCCACCTGGTACACCGCTGCCGTTGCCGAGCTGGCCGGCGGCAGCCTCGCCGCCGCGGCCGGGTTCGCCCGCCGGGGGGTGCGCGCCAGCGAGCAGGAGGGGGACAGCCTGTTCCTGCGGCGCAACCTGCACGCGCTGGGCCAGGCCGAGTTGCGGGCGGGGGAGACCCGGGCCGGCGTCGCGGCGCTGCGCCGGCTGCGCGACCTCGAGGCCGACTCCGGCGGCGCCGACCCGATGATCGTGCGCTGGCACGGCGACCTGGCCGGTGGGCTGGCCGCGCTGGGCGAGCACGCCGAGGCCGCGTCCACCCTCGCCGAGGCGCGGGCCGCCGCGCATCGGCTCGGCAACAGCCCGGCCACGCTGGGGTACCTCGACCGGGCCACCGCCGTGGTGCTCTCCGAGAGCGGCCAGGCCGACTCGGCGGTGGTGCTGTCGGCGGCCGCGGCCCAGCACTTCGAGCAGCTGCACCAGCCGATCGAGCAGGCGCACGCGCTGCTCGTCCAGGGTGGAGCCGAACGACGCCGGCGCCGTTACGCCGCGGCCCGGATGGCGATCAGCGCCGCGCTGGCCATCTTCCTGGCCGCCGACGCGAAGCCGTGGGCCGAGCAGACCGAACGCGCGCTGGCCCGCACCGAGGGCAACACCGCCCCCGGCGCCCCCCTGCCCGAACTCGGCCTCACCTCGACCGAGCTGCGCATCGCCGGCCTGGTCCGGGACGGCGCCAGCAACCGGGAGATCGCCACCCAGCTCTACCTCAGCGTCAAGACCGTCGAGGCGACGCTGACCCGGGTCTACCGCAAGCTCGGCGTCCGCAGCCGCACCCAGTTGCTGTCCCGTCTTCAATCGACGGACATCCCGCCCCAGGTGTCCGAAGTCACCACGACGGCCTGACCAGGAGAATGTCGACAGAGAGTGACCCCGGCTACAAGAAACTCGTGGCCCGGGTCACTTTTGGATCCAGAGTTTTACCTGATGGATTTGGGTTTGAAGCGACGAGAGTGGAGTGTTGTTGGTGAAGGCGACGAAGCCTATCGCCACTACGATCCGTGAAGGAGACCCGCCACCATGCAGCTCTCCAGCAGCATCAGCGACGCCCTTACCGTTCTGGCCAACCGCCGGACCATGCGCATCGCCAACCGCCGGCTCGCCGACGAGCTCGCGTCGTTCCGCACCACCGCCGAGCGGGCCGAGCTCGACGAGCTGATCAGCCGGCACAGCAGCGAGGAGACCCGGGAGATCCGGGCGATCCTCTACCGCCAGGACCTCGAGCGCCAGCAGGCCAGCCGCCGGGAGACGGCCGGCCTGGGCGGTTACCTCGGTTAGTCCTCCACCGACGATCCGGCCCGGACGCTGCCCGCATGGGCTTTCGCGTCCGGGTCTTTCCGTGATTTGAGCAGGCTCAGGACCGTGGTGACCACCAGGACCACGACGATCACGCCGAGCGAGAGCCCGATGCTGACCTCGGGCACCGAGTCGCTGATGTCCTTGTGCGCCCAGTGCAGCACCAGCTTGACGCCGATGAAGGCCAGGATGAGCGACAGCCCGGTCGACAGATAGACCAGACGGTCGAGCAGGCCCTTGACCATGAAGAACAGGGCTCGCAGGCCGAGCAGGGCAAAAGCATTCGCGATGAAGACGATGTACGCCTCGTCGGTCACGCCGAACACGGCCGGGATCGAGTCGAGCGCGAACAGCAGGTCGGAACCGCCGATTGCGATCAGGACCAGGAACAGCGGCGTGAACATCCGCTTGCCGCCGACCTTGGTGAGCAGCTTGCCGCCCACGTAGTCGTCGGTCAGCGGCAGGAATCGGCGGCCGGCCTTGACCACCGGGTTGTCCTCGATGTCCGGGTCGGAGTTGCGATGCCGGAACAGCTGCACGGCCGTCCAGATCAGCAGCAGGCCGAACAGCAGGAAGGTGAACGAGAACAGGTTGAGCAGCGTCGCGCCGAGCGCGATGAAGATGACCCGGAGCACCAGCGCGATGATGATGCCGAAGGTCAGCACTTCCTGCTGGTATTTCTCCGGCACCGCGAACGTCGACATGATGATCACGAAGACGAAGAGGTTGTCGACCGAGAGGCTCTTCTCGACGATGTAGCCGGCAAAGTATTGGGCGCCGAAGTCCCAGCCGGCGACCATGCCGAAGACGACGCCGAAGGCGACCGCCACCCCGATGTAGAAGGCGGACCAGGCGGCCGCCTCACGGAAACCGACGGCGTGCGGACGCAGCACGCCGAGGGTCAGGTCGAGGGCGAGCAGGGCGACGATGACACCGATGGTCAGCGTCCAGCCGAGCGCGGTGACCTCAAGCATTAATCAGAACCTCCGGGCTGGTGAAGCGGGGTGATTCCTTTGAATTGTCCCCGGTTAGCCTGGGAGGTACCTGAAGGATGGCCTAAGCGACCTGGAAAGACCGCTTCGCGAGGCCCATCCAGAAGCCGTCGATCGGCTGCTCCGGCGCCCGCTCCGGATCGTCGGACGCGCCCAGCGTCAGGAACATCGGCGCGAAGTGCTCGATCGTCGGGTGTGCCCACGGCATGCCGGGCGCCCGCTCGCGGAAGTCGGCCAGCTCGTCGATCGCGCCGCGGGCCAGGGTCTCGGCGGCCCACGCGTCGAACTCCCGCGACCAGCCGGGGGCGGCCGCGTCGGGCCGCCAGTCGCGCAGGAACGGCAGGCCGTGCGTGGTGAAGCCGGAGCCGACGATCAGCACGCCCTCGTCACGCAGCGGGGCGAGCCGCCGGCCCAGGTCGAGCAGCCGGTCGGGCTCGAGGGTGGGCAGCGACATCTGCAGCACCGGGATGTCGGCGTCGGGGTACATGACGGTCAACGGCACATACGCCCCGTGGTCGAGGCCGCGGTTGGTGCGGGTGACGTGCTCACTGTCCGGCATCAGCTTCTCGACCCGGGCGGCCAGCTCGGGGGCGCCGGGCGCGGCGTACTTCGTCTCGTAGTAGCGCCGCTCGAAGCCGCCGAAGTCGTAGACCAGCGGCACGGTCTCGGTGGCCCCGAGCATCAGCGGCGCCGATTCCCAGTGCGCGGAGGCCATCAGGATCGCCTTCGGGCGGGGCAGGCCGGACGTGAGCTGCTGGAGCTGGGCAACCCAGCGCGCGTCGTCGACCAGGGGCGGAGCGCCGTGGCTCAGGAACAGGGCGGGCATGCGGCTCACGGTGGACCTCCGTTGAAGCTTCAACTAAGTGAGCTAATCGTACGCGCACTTATTTGCGTCGTCAACTAACTGCCGGTCATCATTACGGAGAGTAGACGTTGGCGATCATCAATACTGTCCGTTATCAGTTGATTGCTGCCAACTTTGGGCATCAACGTCGATCGACATGATCGACGGGGGGTAACTCGTACGTGCGTTAAATTCGCTTTACAAGCAATCGAAGAAAGTTTAAGCGTCGCTGGTCAGAAGCATTGGAACGAATGCGTTTCTGATTCGGACAGTTGTCAAGAAAACTTCCTCCGCATAGGACGTTGCAACTTGCGCGCGGCGCTGGCATGCTACGCGATGTTGCGCAGGGGGGCGCTCACCGTAACCAATAGCGACGACCGACGACCATTACCGTCGGTAACATTTTCATGTAGCAACCGCACCGCATAAGGAGGGCCCGCAGTGGCGTCGTCGCCGCAGCTCCCCCTCGCCGATGATCTGTTTCTGACCGCGCACGACACGGTCAAAGGCAAGTCCCTGCTGACGCCGGCCACCCTTGGCCTCGGGCTCGCAGCGGCATTGATCGGCGAGCTCGTTTTCTGGCGGAGGCTGGATCTGGTCGACGGGAAGCTCCAGCTCATCGACGATCGGCCGACCGGTGATCCGGCTACCACCGCGGTCCTCGACCAGCTGTTGCGCGAGGGCCACCATCGGGCCATCCGGGACTGGATCTCCTTCCTGGCCACCGGCATCGCCACCGATCTCGTCGAGCGCCGCCTCTCCCGGGCGGGGTTGTTGATCCGCCAGGAGAAACGCGGCCTGCTGGGCAGCAAGGTGTCGTTCGTCCCGGCCGACTCGATGGTCGCCGGCTGGCCCGCCACCCGCATCCGGACCTTCATCGGGCGCGGTGAGCTGCTCGACGTCCCCGACCTGGTCCTCGCCGGCCTCATCCTGGGCACCGGCCTCGACCAGCACGTCTTCCTCACCCTCGACGCCCGTGGCCGCGGGCAGCTGTTCGACCAGTTCCGGCGCCGCCTTCCGGCCATGCTCCAGGACCTCGTCGCGCACACCGAGGCCGCGGTGGGCGACGCCGTCATGGCCCGGCGCGCCTAACCCCCACAACACCCCCTCACCCCCTCCTGGAGACCCGCGTGTCCACCACCGCATCACCCCCGCAAAGCCAGTTGTCGAACGCACTGGCCCGCGATCGCCTCGGCGTCGCAGCGGTGGTCTTCTTCGTCATGTCCGCGGCCGCGCCGCTGACCGTGGTCGCGGGCGTCGTGCCCACCGGCCTCGCGGTCACCGGCCTGACCGGCATTTCCATTGCCTTCATCGCCATGGCCGTCGTCCTCGCGCTCTTCGCGGTCGGATACGTCGCCATGTCCCGCCACATCGCCAACGCGGGCGCCTTCTACGCGTACATCTCGCAGGGCATCGGCCGGCCGGTCGGCGTCGGCGCCGCCTGGCTGGCGCTGCTCGCCTACAACTGCTTCCAGATCGCTGCCTACGGTGGTTTCGGCGCGATCGCGCAGCCGCTGTTCAAGGACTGGTTCGGCGTCGACATCCAGTGGTGGGTCCTCGCGCTGGTCTGCTGGGCGATCACCGCCGTCCTCGGCGTGCGCGACGTCGCGGTCAACGGCAAGGTGCTCGCCACCCTGCTGGTCGCCGAGATCATCCTGGTCGTGGTGTTCAGCTTCTCCGACCTCTTCTCGTCGGACTTCCACGCCTCGTCCGCCGCGGTCGACCCGGGCAGCCTGGTCGGCGCCGGTTCCGGCGCACTGCTCGCCATGGCGATCACCGGCTTCGTCGGCTTCGAACAGTCCGTGGTGTTCTCCGAAGAGTCCCGCGACCCGCGCCGCACCGTGGCCCGGGCCACCTACATCTCCATCGCGTTGATCGCCCTGCTCTACGGCTTCGCGGCCTGGGCGATGATCTCGTCGGCCGGTGACGACGTGATCGGCCGGGCCGGCAACGAGGGCCCCGACCTGTTCTTCAACGTGGCGTCCGACCAGCTCGGCACCGCGGCCATCCACCTCGGCCACGCGCTGTTCCTGACCTCGCTGATCGCCGCGATGATCTCGTTCCACAACATCATCTCGCGGTACACCTTCTCGCTCGGCCGCGAGGGCGTGCTGCCGCGGGCCTTCGGCCGCACGGTGCCCGGCACCGGCGCCCCCAAGAACGGCTCGCTCGCCCAGTCGGCGCTCGGCCTGATCGTCCTGGTGCTCTTCGCGGTCATGGGCTGGGACCCGCTGGTCCAGATGTTCTTCTGGGGCGGCTCGGCCGGCGGCATCGGCGTCCTGCTGCTGATCACGGTCACCTCGATCGCGGTCATCGGCTACTTCGCCAAGAACCCGACCGGCGAGGACTTCTGGCACCGCATCGGCGCCCCGGTCGTCGGCACCATCCTGCTGCTGGTCATGAGCTACCTGGCGCTGTCCAACATCGCCACCCTGTTCGGTGTCGAGCCGGGCAGCACCCCCACCTGGGTCGTGCCGCTGGCCTACGCCTTGATCACCCTCGCCGGTGTCCTGTGGGCCCTGGTGCTGCGCAGCAGCCGCCCGGACGTCTACTCCGGCATCGGCCTGGGCGCCCGCAGCGCGACCGCCGCCAGCACCGGCGGCGGCTTCGCGGCGGCGCTCCGTGGCGACCAGGAGAGCAACGCGTGAGCGGGCGCAGCGAGCGAACCATCAGGCTGGGCACGGTTTGTCGCGCCGATTCGGAGCGAAGCGGAGAATCGGCGTGACGGAATACCCGGAGATCCGCCCGGCCCGCGAGGACGAGCTCGCCGCGGTCGGAGAGCTGGTCAGCCTGTCCTTCTTCCACCTCGGCGCCTGCGTGTACCTGGTGCCGTCGCCGGCGGACCGGCTGAAGGTGCACTCCGACTACTTCGGCCTGCTCACCGAGCACGCGCACAACTACGGCCGGGTCGACGTCATCGACGACCCGTCCGGCTCGGGCTACGCCGCCACCGCGGTGTGGTTCGACTACACCCGCGAGGCGCCCGACCCGCCGAACTACGAGGAGCGGCTGGCTGCCCTCGCCGGGGACTATCTCGACCGGTTCCAGGCGCTCGACGAGCTGTTCGCCGCGAATCACCCGCACGACCCGCACTGGCACCTCGCGTTCCTCGCGGTCCACCCGGACCACCAGGCGCACGGTCTGGGCGGGAAGCTGATGAAGCGCACCCACGACGAGCTCGACGCGGCGGGCGTTCCGCAGTACCTCGAGGCGACGAACGAGAACAACGTCCGTCTCTACCGTCGCACCGGTTACGTCGACATGGAGACGTTCGAAATGCCGCTTCCGGACGGCACGAACTTCTTCCGGATGTGGCGCAAGGGCTGACACCCCTGCAACGAAAGGCGCGGCCACCGTCCGGCCGCGCCTTTCCGCGTCACCACTCGAATTCCGGGCCCCGGGCGCTGCCGGCCGGCAGCAGCGGCCGCTCGGTGTAACGCCAGCTCTCCGCGACCACGTAGCGCCCGCCGCGCGGCGGGTCCAGGTCGGCCGGCCCGCAGCTGTGCTTCAAGGCAAAATCGGTGAACATCAAACCCTTGCAGGTGTACGGGCCGGCTACCACCTCGTCGCTCGTCGCGTCCCGCACCGTCAGCGACACGTCGGCCTGGATGCCCGGCGCCGCCTCGATCTGGCCGATCACCCGCACCGACGGTCCCGCCGCGTGGCACGGCCGGGCCAGCACCGGGTGGCCGAGGTTCCAGCTGTACTCGTCGCCGCACTGCCACGGCCCGAACTCGACCTGCGCGCCCGCCCCCGCCTGCACCGGACCGGCGGACACCCCCACCGAGGCCCGGGCGGCCGGCCTGGTGGACCGCGGGCCGAGCTCCGACGCTCCGGCCGGTAATCGCCCGGCGACCAGGGCGGGCGCCTGGGGGAGCGGCTTCGCCGACGCGAGGCCGGCCGCTCCGGCCGCGCCCGCCGCTCCGGCCGCGCCTCCCGCCACCGGGCCGCTGGGTGCGGGTGCGGGTGCGGGCCGCCCGATCGCCGCCGCCGGGCCGTCCGGGGTGTTCAGCAGCTTCCACGCGTTGAAGCCACCCAGACCGGAGAGCACCACGGCCGCCGTGACCAGGGTGGCCATCAGCCCGTGGCGGCGGAACATCCAGGACCGCGGGCCGTTGCGCGGAGGCCGGCGGCGGGCCGGGCGGCGGATCGACGGATGCGGGCCGCCGAGCTGCTCGGTCAGCCCGGTCTCGCCGGCCGCCGTCACCGACGTCAATGCGGCCACGCCCGCCACCTGCCGCGCCAGATCCCGCAGCGCGGCGCCCAGCTCGCCGGCCGACGGGCGGCGGGCCGGGTCCTTGTCCACGCACCACTCGATCAGCGACCACACCGCGGGCGGCATGCCCGGCGGCGGCGTGAGCGACTCCTCCAGGTGCCGGCGCAGCACCGCGAGGGGCTCACCGGCGTACGGCGGACGACCGGTGACCAGCTCGAACAGCACGATGCCGGCCGCGTACACGTCGGACGCCGGCTCGGCCTCGCCCTGGATCGCCTCGGGCGCCATGTAGTGCGGCGTGCCGACGATCGCCTGCGGCGTGGTGAGACCGGCCCCGTCGAGGACCCGGGCGATACCGAAATCGGTCAGCCGCACCTCGTGTCGGCCGTCCTCGGCGACCTCGAGCAGGATGTTGTCCGGCTTGACGTCGCGGTGCACCACGCCCATCTCGTGTGCCTGGGTGAGCGCCGCGGCGACCTGGGCGAGCAGGCTCGCGGCCTCGGCCGGCGGCAGCGTTCCGGCGCTCTGCAGCCGGGTGCGCAGGCTTCCGCCGCTCACGTAGTCCATCACCAGGGCGAGCGAGCCGCCGACGCTGAACAGGTCGCGCACGCCGACGATGTTCTCGTGCCGCATCATCATCAGGATCGTGCGCTCCTGCACGAAGCGGATGACCAGCTTCGGTTGCCGCAGCAGTCCCTCGTGGAGCAGCTTCACCGCCACGTATTCGCCGGTGGCCCGGTCGATGCCGCGCCAGACCGTGCCGGTCGCGCCGTGCCCGACCGGGCAGACGAGCACATAGGAGTTACCGACGCAGCGGCCGCTCAGGTCGGCCGTGGCAGCGGCGTCGTCGCCACTCGTGGAGGGGGATGACTGCACGTGAGCGCCGTCCTTCCGAGATCGGGGGCGACGACGATCGTCCGTATCGATCTCGGCGGCAAGCAACTTGCAGCGCCCGTTCTCTCACACAGGGTCAGTCGAGTCAGCTGACCGTCACCCTGCGTGCTCCTGGTCGTTCTACGGGTGTTTCGGGCATGCGAGTAATGCCGGATGCAGCCTCACGTTCGCCGCTGGTGAAAATCGGTCAGCCGGCGGAGAGGTTGAGTTCGAAGCTGTAGCGGCTCGCCCGGTAGAGGTGGCTGCCGTACTCCAGGGCCCGGCCCCGGTCGTCCCACGCGGTGCGGGTCATCGTCAGCAGTGAGGCGCCGCGCTTCTCGCCCAGGATGCGGGCCTCGCCGGCGGTTGCGGTGCGGGCGCCGATGATCTGGGTGGCGATCCGCGGCACGTGGCCGGCCCGGCGCAGCAGTTCGTAGAGGCCACGCGCGGCCAGCTCCTCGGGCTTGAAGTCCAGCACGTCGAGCGGGATGGCGTTGTGCATCAGGGCGAGCGGCTCGCCGCCGGCGTAGCGCAGGCGTTCGATCCAGGTCACCTCGGCGCCGGGGGCGAGGTTGAGCGCGGCGGCCACCTCGGTGTCGGCCGGCACGATCTTGAGGTCGAGGACGACCGTGTGGGGTTCCTGGTCGCCGGCGATCAGGTCGTCGTAGAGGCTGGACAGCTCGACCGGGCGCCGCACCTTGGGGTGCACGACCTGGGTGCCGACGCCCCGTTTGCGCACGAGCATGCCGCGCTCGACGAGGTATTGGATCGCCCGGCGCGTCGTCGGGCGGGAGACGCCGAGCCGGTCGGCCAGGTCCACCTCGTTCTCGATGCGGTCGCCGACACCGATCTCACCCGACTCGATGAGCTCCTGCAAACGCGTCGCCACCTGGTAATACAGCGGCACCGGGCTGGTCCGGTCAACCTCGACCGGGCGCACCGGGGTTGGATCGGATGTCACGACATTCCCCCAATGGACATCGATGAGCGCTCAAGACTTTGTCAGGACAAAGTATTGACGTAAGAGACCTCACGTTATTACATCGAGGGCAGCAAACCTAGCGTCGCCGGTCGGCTACCGACGGCTTCAATCACTTCTTCATCGCGCCGTAACGAGCACGGCACTCGGCACGCTGACGCGTGCCCAATTTGTGAACATTCGCCGGAAGGATCAGCATGCCCGCCGACGAGGTACTGACGATGGGACGCATAGGCGTCGACCTGTACCCACAACAGATCGGGGTCTCGCTCCGCGAGGTGCGCACCTTCGAGAAGTTCCTGGGTGGCAGTGCCTCCAATGTGGCCGTCGCAGCCGCCCGCTACGGTCGCCGGGCCACCGTGATCACCCGCACCGGCGCTGACCCGTTCGGCGAGTTCCTGCACGACGCGCTGCGTGGCTTCGGCGTCGACGACCGCTTCGTGACGCCGGTTCCGGCGCTGCCGACGCCGGTGACGTTCTGCGAGATCTTCCCGCCGGACGACTTCCCGCTGTATTTCTACCGTTTCCCCAAGGCCCCCGACCTGGAGATCCACGAGTCCGAACTGGACCTCGACGCGATCCGCGCCGCCGATATCTTCTGGATCACCGGCACCGGCCTGTCCACCGAGCCGTCCCGCTCGGCGACGCTGGCCGCCCTGCATGCCCGGGACCGGGCCGCGATCACCGTCTTCGACCTCGACTACCGGCCGATGTTCTGGTCCTCGCGCGAGGAGGCCCGCCGGTGGTACGCCGAGGCCCTGCCGTTCGCGACCGTCGCGGTCGGCAACCTCGACGAGGCCGAGACCGCCGTCGGCGTGCGCACCCCGGCCGGGGCCGCCGACGCCCTGCACGCGGCCGGCATCGAACTCGCCGTGGTCAAGCAGGGCCCGAAAGGCGTGCTCGCGTCGCGTAAGGGCGGCGAGCGCGTGGAGGTGCCGCCCGTCCCGGTCGACGTGGTCAACGGCCTCGGCGCCGGCGACGCGTTCGGCGGCGCCCTCTGCCACGGCCTGCTGGCCGGCTGGGATCTCGAGGCGACGATGCGCTTCGCCAACGCTGCGGGAGCCATCGTCGCCTCGCGCCTGTCCTGCGCCGACGCGATGCCCACCGAATCCGAGGTGCGGGTGCTGCTCGGCGAGGAGAAACCGCCGGAGCCGGCGCACTTCCCCGGAGCGATCGCCGGCTCCGGCGTCCGTGCGCCGATCGGTGAGGAGGCACCCGGTGCCTGAGTCCGATCGTTCCGACGCCATCACTGTCGAGGAGGTTTGCGGTGCCTGAACTGGTTGACCTTCTCGCGTTGCGCACTCAGCGCCCGGATGCCATCGCCGCCGCTGCCGCGGCCCGGCGACGGCCGGCAAGTCTGTTCGGGCCGCACGGCAAGCTGATGATCATTGCGGCCGACCACCCGGCCCGGGGAGCGCTACGCGCCGGCGCCGACCCGCTGGCGATGGCCAACCGGGTCGACCTGCTCGACCGGATCCGTACCGCTCTCGCCCGGCCGGGCGTCAACGGCGTGCTCGGCACCCCGGACATCCTCGAGGATCTGCTGCTGCTGGGCGCGCTCGACGACAAAGTTGTCATCGGCTCGATGAACCGGGGCGGCCTGGCCGGCACCTCGTTCGAGATGGACGACCGGTTCACCGCCTACGACGCGGGGAGCATCGCGGCGGCCGGCTTCGAGGGCGGCAAGATGCTGCTGCGCATCGACCCGGACGACGCCGGGACGGTGGCCACCCTTCAGGCCTGTGGCAACGCGGTCAGCGCGCTGGCCGCGCACCGGCGGATGGCGATGGTGGAGCCGTTCATCTCGCACCGGGTGGACGGGCGGGTGCGCAATGACCTGACCACCGAGTCGATGATCCGCGCCATGACGGTGTCGGCCGGGCTCGGCACGACCTCGGCGTACACCTGGTTGAAGGTTCCGGTGGTGCCGGACATGGAGCGGGTGATGGCGGCGACCACGCTGCCGGCGCTGATCCTCGGCGGTGAGGTTTCCGACGACGCCGCGGCCGCCTATGCGCAGTGGGCCAAGGCGCTCAGCCAGCCCACCGTGCAGGGGCTGGTCATCGGGCGCTCCCTGCTCTACCCCGCGAAGGGCGGCGTCGCCGACGCGGTGGACCGGGCGGTGGAGCTGCTATGACGATGCGGGCCAGGGTCAATCCGCTGATGCGCCGGGGGAGCGTGGCCGACAAGCCGTTCGAGACGGTGGTGTCGCCGGAGAACGCGGGCTGGCGGTACAGCGGGCTGCGCGTGCTCGACCTGCCGATCGGGGCGCGGGCCCGGTTCTTCACCGGGCCGGACGAGATGCTCGTGCTGCCGCTGACCGGCGGCTGCGACGTGACCTGCGACGACGAGCGGGTCACGCTGACCGGGCGGCGGTCGGTGTTCTCCCGGGTCACCGACTTCGCGTACGTGCCGAAGGAGTCCGCGGTCACCGTGCGGGCGCCCAACGGCGGGCGGTTCGCGCTGCCCGCGGCCCGCGCCGACCGGCGGCTTCCGTTCCGCTACGGGCCGGCCGAGAACGTGCCGGTGGAGCTGCGCGGGGCCGGGCAGGCCAGCCGGCAGGTCAACAACTTCTGCACCCCGGAGAGCTTCGAGGCGGACCGGCTGATCGCGTGCGAGGTGCTCACCCCGGGCGGCAACTGGTCGTCCTATCCGCCGCACAAGCACGACGAGACCGGCCCGGGGGAGTCCAGCCTGGAGGAGATCTACTACTACGAGGTCTCGCCCTCGCCGGCCGGCACGGCCGGTTGCGGCTACCAGCGGGTGTACGGGCATCCGGACCGCCCGATCGAGGTGTGCGCCGAGGTGCGCTCGGGCGATGTGGTGCTGATCCCGTACGGCTGGCACGGCCCGTCGATGGCCGCCCCCGGCTACGACCTCTACTACCTCAACGTCATGGCCGGGCCGGGCGCCCGGGAGTGGCTGGTGCGCGACGACCCGGAGCACGGCTGGGTGCGCGGCTCCTGGGCCGGCGTGCCGATCGACGAGCGCCTGCCGCTCACTTCCAGCAAAGAGAGGACACGACCGTGAAGCTCACCGTCGGCCAGGCCGTCGTCCGGTTCCTGGCCAGCCAGTGGACCGAGCGGGACGGGGTGGAACAGCGCACGATCGCGGGCTGCTTCGGCATCTTCGGTCACGGCAACGTGGCCGGCATCGGCCAGGCACTGCTGCAGGCGCAGCGGACCGGCGCCGCTGGAACAGACACAGTCGATCTTCCTTACCATCTTGCGCGCAACGAGCAGGGGATGGTGCACGCGGCGGCCGGGTTCGCGCGGATGAAGAACCGGCTGTCCACGATGGCCTGCACCGCGTCGATCGGCCCCGGCTCGACCAACATGATCACCGGCGCGGCCCTGGCCACCGTCAACCGGCTGCCAGTGCTGCTGCTGCCCTCCGACGTCTTCGCCACCCGCGCCGCCTCGCCGGTGCTGCAGGAGCTGGAAGACCCGCGCTCCTACGACATCTCGGTCAACGACGCGTTCCGGCCGGTCTCCCGGTTCTTCGATCGGATCTGGCGGCCCGAGCAACTGCCGTCGGCGCTGCTGGCGGCGCTGCGGGTGCTGACCGACCCGGCCGAGACCGGCGCGGTCACCCTCTGTCTTCCCCAGGACGTGCAGGCCGAGGCGTACGACTTCCCCGACGCGCTCTTCGCCAAGCGGGTCTGGCACGTGGCCCGCCCGGTCGCCGAACCGGTGGCCGTGCAGCGCGCGGCCGAGGTGATCCGCAACGCCGAACGGCCGCTGCTGATCGCCGGTGGCGGCGTCATCTACTCCGAGGCGTCGGCCGAACTCGACCAGTTCGCCCGGCTCACCGGCATCCCGGTCGCTGACACCCAGGCCGGCAAGGGCGCACTCAGCTGGGACCACCCCAACTCGGTCGGCGGCGTCGGCGCCACCGGCACCCCGGTCGCCAACCGGCTGGCCCGCGACGCCGACGTCATCATCGGCGTCGGCACGCGATACAGCGACTTCACCACCGCCTCCCGTACGGCGTTCCGGAACCCGGACGTGAAGTTCGTGAACATCAACGTGACCGGCTTCGACGCGGCCAAGCAGTCCGCCTTCCCGATCGTGGCGGATGCCCGCGCCGGGCTGTCCGAGCTGCTCCCGGCCCTGGACGGCAAGCAGTTCCCGACCGGCTATCGGGTCGGGGTCGCCGAGTGGCAGGTCGCGGTGGATTCGGCGTACCACATGGGACACAGCCCTCTCCCCGCTCAGGCCGAGGTGATCGGGGCGGTGAACGAAGCGTGCGCAGCACGCGACGTGGTGGTGCAGGCAGCCGGCAGCATGCCCGGTGACCTGCAGTTGCTCTGGCGGTCGAACGATCCGAAGCAGTACCACGTCGAGTACGGCTACTCCTGCATGGGTTTCGAGATCGCCGGCGCGCTCGGGATCAAGATGGCCGACCCGTCGCGTGAGGTGTACGCGCTGGTCGGCGACGGCTCCTACCTGATGATGTCGCAGGAGATCGTCACCGCCGTGTCCGAGGGCATCAAGCTGATCGTCGTCCTGGTGCAGAACCACGGCTTCGCCTCGATCGGCGCGCTGTCCGAGTCGCTCGGCTCGCAGCGGTTCGGCACCAGCTACCGCTACCGCGGCGCGACCGGGGACTACGACGGCGGCTACCTGCCGGTCGACCTGGCGGCCAACGCGGAGAGCCTCGGCGCCTCGGTGATCCGCTGCCGCACCATCGCCGACCTGCGGGACGGCCTGAAACGGGCGCGGGAGGCCGACCGGCTGACGGTCGTGCACATCGAGACCGACCCGCTGTCGCCGGTGCCCTCCTCGGAATCGTGGTGGGACGTCCCCGTACCGGAAATCTCTGATCTGTCCTCCACGCAAGCCGCACGCGAGGTCTACGACGCGGCGAAGCGCGACCAGCGGCACTACCTCTAAGGACTCACATGTCAACCATCGAGCACTGGATCGGCGGGGAATTCACCGCCGGCTCCGGCTCCCGCCGCGGACCCGTCTTCAACCCCGCGACCGGTGAGCAACAGCACGAGGTCGTGCTGGCCTCCACCGCCGATGTCGAGGTGGCCGTCGCCGCGGCCAAGACGGCGTTCGCGTCCTGGAGCCAGGCGTCGCTCAGCAAGCGCACGAAGATCCTGTTCAACTTCCGCGAGCTGGTCAACGCGCGGGTCGGCGACATCGCCGAGCTCATCTCGGACGAGCACGGCAAGGTGCTGTCCGACGCGGCCGGCGAGGTGCAGCGCGGGCTCGAGGTGATCGAGTTCGCCTGCGGCATCCCGGAGCTGCTCAAGGGCTCCTACACCGACCAGGCGTCGACCGGTGTGGACGTGTTCAGCTTCCGCGAGCCGCTCGGCGTGTGCGCCGGCATCACCCCGTTCAACTTCCCGGCCATGGTGCCGATGTGGATGCACCCGGTCGCGATCGCCTGCGGCAACACGTTCCTGCTCAAGCCGAGCGAACGCGACCCCAGCGCGTCGAACTACGTGGCGCAGCTGTGGCGCGAGGCCGGCCTGCCGGACGGCGTGTTCAACGTGGTGCACGGCGACAAGGAGGCGGTCGACGCGATCCTGCGGCACCCGGACATCGCGGCCGTCTCGTTCGTCGGCTCCACCCCGATCGCCCGCTACATCCACCAGGAGGGCAGCGCGCACGGCAAGCGGGTGCAGGCCCTCGGCGGCGCCAAGAACCACGCGATCGTGCTGCCCGACGCCGACCTCGACTTCGCCGCCCAGCACCTGGTCGCGGCGGCGTTCGGGTCGGCCGGCGAGCGGTGCATGGCGATCTCGGCCGCGGTCGCGGTCGGCAGCGCCGGTGACGCGCTGATGGACCTGGTGTCGCGCAAGGCCGCCGAGGTGAAGGTGGGGCCGGGCCGGGACCCGAGCTCGGAGATGGGCCCGGTGGTCACCGCGGCGGCCAAGGAGCGGATCGAGTCGCTGATCGGCAGCGGCGAGAAGCAGGGCGCGAAGCTGCTGGTCGACGGGCGCGGGCTGCGCGTCGCCGGGCACGAGAACGGCTTCTTCGTCGGGCCCACCGTCATCGACCAGGTGCAGCCGTCGATGGACGTCTACACCGAGGAGATCTTCGGGCCGGTGCTGTCCACCGTGCGCGCCGACGACGTGGACTCTGCGATCGACCTGATCAACAGCAATCCGTACGGCAACGGCACCGCGATCTTCACCAGCAGCGGCGAGGCCGCCCGGCGATTCCAGCGCGGCGTACGCGTCGGAATGATCGGCATCAACGTCCCCATCCCGGTGCCGATGGCCTACTACTCCTTCGGCGGATGGAAGGACTCGCTGTTCGGCGACAAGCACGTCCACGGGCCCGAAGGGGTCTCGTTCTACACCCGCGGCAAGGTCGTGACCTCGCGGTGGCCGCACGTGGATCACGCGTCCGGCGCTTCCCTCCACTTCCCGACGGCTAGCTAAGGGTTCCTCATGGAGACTCGTCACTTGCAACTCGGCTCCTGCCCCGACTCCTGGGGTGTCTGGTTCGCCGACGACCCGCGGCAGACCCCCTGGCAGCGGTTCCTCGACGAGATGGTCGCGTCCGGCTACCACTGGCTGGAGCTCGGCCCCTACGGCTACCTGCCGACCGACCCCGCCCGGTTGGCCGACGAACTGGCCGCGCGTGGCCTGTCGGTGGCCGGTGGCACCGTCGCCGGGGCCGGTGGGCCGCACAAGGACTTCGACGCGGTCGTCGAGGCCACCCGCAAGGTCGCGGCGCTGACCGCGGCGGTCGGCGGTGAGAACGTCATCTTCGTGCCGGTGCCCGGCTACCGCGACGACGTCACCGGCGCCTACCGCGAGGCGGCCAACCTCAGCGACCAGGAATGGAAGACGCTGACCGGCAACACCAACACCCTCGGGCAGATTTTGTACGAGGAGTACGGCGTGCACCTGCGATTCCACCCGCACGCGGATTACCAGGTGGAGACGCAGGAACAGACCGAGCGCTTCCTGGCCGACACCGATCCCCGCTTCGTCTCGCTGTGCCTGGACACCGGGCACCTCGCCTACCGCAACGCCGACGTCCCCGCCCTGATCCGCAAATACCCGGACCGGGTCGGTTACGTGCACATCAAGCAGATGGACCCGGCGATCGCGAGCCGGGCCGTCGCCGAGGACCTGGCGTTCGGCCAGGCCGTGGCCATGGGCGCGAGCGTCGAGCCACCGGCCGGCAGCCCCGACGTCCCGGCCGTGATGGACGCGCTCAGCGAACTCGACGCCGAGCTGTTCGTCGTGGTCGAGCAGGACATGTACCCGGTCGCCTTCGACGTGCCGCTGCCCATCGCCCAGCGCACCCGCTCCTACCTCAACTCCGTCGGCCTCCACTCCCGGGCCGGCACCGTCCAATCCGAGGAGACACCCGATGATCCGGCTTAGTCGCACGCTCCGGTTCGCCGCCGCTCTCTCCGTCGCCGCTCTCGCGGCCACGGCCTGCAGCGGCGGTGGCCGGGAGAAGACCGACGACACGAGCTCCGGCGGCGGCAACGCCGCCGGCAGCTCCGGCTACACCATCGCCTTCATCACCCACGAGACGCCCGGTGACACCTTCTGGGACAAGGTCAAGAACGGCGCCGAACAGGCGGCCAAGGACACCGGGGTCACGATCAAATACTCCAACGACCCGGAGGCGCCCAAGCAGGCGGTGCTGATCCAGAACGCGGTCGACTCCAAGGTCAGCGGCATCGCCACCACCCTGGTCACGCCGGACGCGCTGGCCGGCTCGGTCAAGGCGGCCACCGAGGCCGGCATCCCGGTGGTCGGGTTCAACTCCGGCATCAACGACTACCAGCGGCTCGGCGCATTGATGTACTTCGGCTCGGACGAGACGCTCGCCGGGACCGCGGCCGGCAAGCGGATCGCCGACGCCGGCGGCAAGCATCCGCTGTGCGTGATCCAGCAGACCGGGTCGGTGGCGCTCGAGGCCCGCTGCGCCGGCGTCAAGACCTCGGCGCCGAGCGCCGAGAACATCCAGGTCAACGGGGCCGACGACGCGGCCGTGACGTCGACGCTGCAGGCCAAGCTGGCGCAGGACAAGTCGATCGACTACATCGTGACGCTCGGCGCCCCGCAGGCGATCGACGCGCTCAAGGCGATCGACCAGGCCGGCAGCAAGGCCAAGGTGGTCACCTTCGACCTCAACTCGGAGGCGGCCCAGGACATCAAGGACGGCAAGATCGAGTTCTCGATCGACCAGCAGCCGTACGTCCAGGGCTACATGGCCGTCACGTCGCTCTACCTGTACCTGAAGAACGGCAACGACATCGGCGGCGGCAAGGCCGTGCTGACCGGGCCGTCCTTCGTGGACAAGGACAATATCGACAAGATCCTGCCGTTCACCAAGAACAACACGCGGTGACGTGATGACCTCGACGATCGAACGGCCCTCACCCGCTTCCGCACCGGCCGGCCGGGTCAAGCTCGGCCTGTCCAACCGCCTGCTCGCCCGTCCCGAGATCGGCGCCCTGGTGGCCGCCGTGATCATCTTCATCTTCTTCCTGTCGCTCGCGCCGTCGTTCCGCTCGGCCGAGTCGTTCTTCACCGTGCTCTACCAGTCGTCGGTGATCGGCATCGTCGCCTGCGGCGTCGGCCTGCTGATGATCGGCGGCGAGTTCGACCTGTCGGCCGGCGTCATCGTCTACACGGCCGGCCTGTTCAACTCGATGTTCTGCTGGTACTTCGGCGTCAACCTGTGGGTCGGCGCGCTGCTGTCGCTGGCGTTCTGCCTGCTGATCGGCTTCCTCAACGGATATCTGGTGATGCGCACCGGCATTCCCAGCTTCCTGATCACCCTCGGCACGTTCTTCGTGCTCCAGGGGGCCAACCTGGGTGTCACCAAGCTCGTCACCAAGACCGTCTCCAGCCTCGACGTGAGCAAGATCCAGGGCTACGACTCGCTGGGCAAGGTGTTCTCGTCCAGCTTCAAGGTCGGCTCGGTGACGGTGTGGACGTCGGTGCTCTGGTGGATCCTTTTCGTCGGGCTCGCCACCTGGGTGCTGCAACGCACCCGGGCCGGCAACTGGATCTTCGCGGTCGGCGGCAACCCGGACAGCGCCCGTGCGGTCGGTGTGCCGGTTCTCCGTACGAAAATCGGCCTTTTCATGACGGTGTCGTTCCTCGGCTGGTTCGTCGGGATGCACCAGCTCTACCGGTTCAACACGCTGCAGGCCGGCGGCGGCGTCGGCAACGAGTTCCTCTACATCATCGCCGCGGTGGTCGGCGGCACCCTGCTGACCGGCGGCTTCGGCAACTCGATCGGCGTGGCCATCGGCGCGTTCATCTTCGGCATGACCAGCCTCGGCATCATCTACGCCGGCTGGGACCCGAACTGGTTCAAGGCCTTCCTCGGCGTGATGCTCCTGCTCGCCGTACTGGTGAATCTGTACGTGAAGCGGATCTCCACGATGCGGAAGGTGGGCTGACCCATGACGGACACACTCGCCTCGCATGCCGATCAGGGGCTGCACAAGGGCGAACCACTCATCGAGATGGACGAGGTCGGCAAGTCCTACGGGGCGATCCGCGCGCTGCGCGGCATCAACCTGCGGGTCAACGCGGGCGAGGTCACCTGCGTGCTCGGCGACAACGGCGCCGGCAAGTCCACTCTCATCAAGATCATGTCGGGACTGCACCCGCACAACGAGGGCACCCTGCGGGTCGACGGCAAGCCGGTGACGTTCAGCAGCCCGCGCGAAGCCCTCGCGCACGGCATCGCCACCGTCTACCAGGACCTCGCGGTGGTCGGGCTGATGGAGGTCTGGCGCAACTTCTTCCTCGGCTCCGAGCTGACCGCGGGCAACTACCCGCTGGCCGGGCTCAAGGTCCGGCAGATGCGCGAGATCGCCGATGCCGAGCTGCGCAAGATGGGCATCGTCGTCAAGGACATCAACCAGCCGATCGGCACCCTCTCCGGCGGTCAGCGGCAGTGCGTCGCGATCGCCCGGGCCGTCTACTTCGGCGCCCGGGTGCTGATCCTCGACGAGCCCACCGCCGCCCTCGGCGTCAAGCAGTCCGGCGTGGTGCTCAAATACGTCGCCGCTGCCCGCGACGCCGGCCTCGGCGTCGTCTTCATCACCCACAACCCGCACCACGCCTACATGGTCGGGGACCACTTCGTGATCCTGAAGCTGGGCCAGACCACCCTCGACAAGACCCGCAAGGAGGTCAGCCTCGATGAGCTGACCACGCAGATGGCCGGCGGCGACGAGCTGGCCGAGCTGTCCCACGAACTCGGCCGCCAGTAAAGGGGATCCTCATGCTCAACGTTGGTGTCATCGGCACCGGCATGATCGGCCAGGACCACATCCGGCGGATGACCACGGTGCTGTCCGGCGTGGCCGTCACCGCGGTCTCGGACGTCGACTCGGCGATCGCCGCCGACGTCGGCGGCCGGATCGGGGCGGCCGTCCATGCCAGCGGCGAGGACGTGGTCGCCGACCCGGCCGTGGACGCTGTGCTGGTCTGCTCCTGGGGGCCCACCCACGAGCAGTACGTCCTGGCCGCGATCGCCGCCGGCAAGCCGGTGTTCTGCGAGAAGCCGCTCGCCACCACCCAGGAGGCCTGCCTGCGGATCGTCGAGGCGGAGACCGCGACCGGCGGGCGGCTCGTGCAGGTCGGCTACATGCGGCGGTTCGACTTCGCCTATCGCCAGCTCAAGCAGGCCCTCGATGCCGGCGACATCGGTGCGCCGCTGATGATGCACTGCGCCCACCGCAATGCCAGCGTGCCGTCGTTCTACCAGAAGGAGATGGCGATCACCGACACGGCGGTGCACGAGATCGACATGGTGCGCTGGATGTTCGGCGAGGAGATCGCGGCCGCGCGGGTCCTCGTACCGAAGAAGAGCCGCAACGGCAACGACCTGCAGGACCCCCTGCTGTTGATTCTGGAGATGGCCGACGGGGTGATCGTCGACGTCGAGCTGTCGGTCAACATCCGCTACGGGTACGACATCCGCGGCGAGATCGTGGGGGAGAACGGCACGGCGGCGCTCGGCTCGCTGAGCCCCCTGGAGGTCCGGTCGTCCGGCCGCCTCAGCACCCCGGTGCCGGCCGACTGGCGGGAGCGCTTCCTGGCCGCCTACGACATCGAGATCCAGGAGTGGGTGCACGCGCTGGCCGGTGGAGGCCGGCCGCTCGGTCCCTCCGCCTGGGACGGCTACGCCGCGGCGGTCGTCTCCGACGCCGCCGTCGAGGCGCTGCGCACCGGCGAGCGCGTCGCGGTCACCCTGCCCGAGAAGCCGAAGCTGTACGAGGTGCTCGGATGAAGATCGCGCTCGACCCCTACATGCTGCGCAATGTTCCGCTGCTTTCGCTTCCCGGCGTGGTGGCCGACCTCGGCTACCAGTACATCGAGATGTCGCCGCGGGACGACTTCCTGCCGTTCTTCCTGCACCCGCGGATCAACGACGCCGGCGTCGCCGCGTTCAAGAGGGAATTGGCCGCGGCCGGCGTCGAGATCGCCTCGATGCTGCCGCTCTACCGCTGGTCGGGGCCGGACGAGGACGCCCGGCAGGCGGCCGTGCGCTATTGGAAGCGGGCCATCGAGATCACCGTCGATCTCGGCGTCACCGTGATGAACAGCGAGTTCAACGGCCGGCCCGAGGCGCCGGACGAGAGTGAGGCGCAGTTCTGGCGCTCGATGGAGGAGCTGCTGCCGATCTTCGAGCGGGAGGGGGTGCGGCTCGTTCTCGAACCGCACCCGGACGACTTCATCGAGGACGGCATCGCCGGGGTGAACATGGTCCGCGGCATCAACTCGGACCTGGTGTCGTTCCTCTACTGCGCACCGCACACGTTCCACCAGGGCGGCGACCTCGCCGCCGTGATGCGGCACGCCGGGCCGCTGCTGACCCAGCTGCACATCGCCGACTCGTTCGACCATCGCGGGTCGTCCGGGCTGCGCTACATCGTCAACCCGCCGGGCTCCACCGCCCGGGTCCACCAGCACCTGGACATCGGGCAGGGCGAGGTCGACTGGGACCTGCTCTTCACCACCCTGTCCGAGGTCGGCTTCGACGGGATCGCCACCGTCTGCGTCTTCGCCTGGGAGGAACGAGCCGAGGAGTCGGCCCGCTTCAACCTCGCGCAGGTCAACCAGTACCTGCAGAAACACTGAAAACCCGCGCGGGACAGGCCCGCGCGGGTTTCAGTAACAAGAACTCAGGCGATGACGAAGGTCTTCGGCACGCTGCGGACGTTGCCGAGCTTGTCGGTCGCCTTGAGCGTCCAGGTGACCGATCCCTTGGCCATGCCGGTGGTGTCGACGTTCAGCGTGTACGGGCCGGTCGTCGAGGTGGCCAGAGACTGACCGCTCGCGTCCAGCAGCTCGACCGAGGCGATGCCGGCGCCGTCGGTGACGCTCAGCCTGATCTGGGCCTTGCCGCTGATCTTGATGTTCGAGGTGACCGCCGCGACCGGGCCGGCGTAGTCGACGTAGATCGTCTTGACGACGCTCGCGGCGTTGCCGGCCGTGTCGGTCGTCTTGATCATCACCTGGGTCGGGCCGCTCATGCCGGTCGTGTCCCAGTCGATCGACCACGGCGCCGAGGTGATCTCGTCGACCACCTTGCCGCGGATCAGCAGCTGCATGCTCGCGGTGTCGTCGGACGGGTTGTTCAGCGCGACCGGGACGATGCCGGTGACGTAGTTCGCCATCGTCCAGGTGGCCGACGGCATGGTGTTGTCGACGGTGAAGGTGGTCGTCGAGGTGCCGGTGTTGCCGGCCAGGTCGATGGCGGTGACCACCGCGGTCACGGTGCCGGTGGTGCCGTTGCTGACCCACGACATGGTGTACGGCGCGAGCCCGGCCGACAGCGCGATCTTCTTGCCGTTCGGCAGGGTCAGGGTGACGCCGACGCCCTTGAGACCGGTGTTCTCGGTGATCTGCGGGGTCAGGGTGACGGTGCCGCGCGCCGGCGACGCCGGGCTCACGACCAGGTCGGTGATCTCCGGGGCGGTGTTGTCGAACACCAGGGGTTGGTCCAGCGTGCTGACGTTGCCCAGCTTGTCGGTGGCGCGCAGGGTCAGCGTGGTGCTGCCGTCGAAGCCGGTGGTGTCGACCGGGATGACGTACGGCGAGACGGTGGACGTGCCGAGCACGCTGCCGTCCGGGCCGAGTACCTCGACCAGGGTGGTGCCGGCCGGGTCGATGGCGCCCGCCTTGACTCCGATCGTGCCGCGCAGGGCGGTCTTGGCCGAGTTGATCGGGCCGCTCCAGGTCAGCTTCGGCCCGGTGTTGTCGACGCCGACGACCTTGGTGGTGGTCGACATGTTGCCGGCCGTGTCGGTGACGACGACCTTGACGGTCACGGTGCCGGTGAAGGCGGTGGTGTCCCAGTCGACCGACCACGGCGCCGAGGTCGCCGAGCCCACCAGGCTGTTCTGGACGTAGACGTCCATCTTGGCGGTGTCGTCGGACGGGGTGGTCAGCGCGACCGGGGTGACGCCGCCGACCAGTCCGGCCAGCGTGATCGCCGCCGACGGCAGGGCGTTGTCGACCAGCACGCTGGTGGTCGCCACGGTGGTGTTGCCGAGGCTGTCGGTGGCGGTCATGGTGATCATGGCGGTGCCGGTCTGACCGGCGGTGTTCCACCTCATCGTCCACGGCGCGGTCAGCGCGGCGATCTTGACGATCTGGCCGGACGGCGGCTTGATCGACACTCCGACTGACTTCACCGTGCCGTACGAGCTGATCGTCGGGGTGATGGTCAGCGCTCCGCTGACCGGGGCGGCCGGGCTCAGATCGATGTCCGAGATGACCAGCGGATAGGCCTGGAAGTCGGCGGAAGCCGCAGCGCTGATCTTCGGGGCGGCGAAGACCGGAGCCGGGACAGCGGTAAGGCCGAGAGAGGCGGCGGCGATGATGGCGGCGGCGGCTGCAGGGAGTCGGTACTTCACAGCGGGAGATATCGGCGGCCCGGTCCCTGACTCAAGATCTTTTCGCAGTTGTCCGCGACGTCATAAGCTGGGGCGATGAGCGAACGCGTGACCAACTGGGCCGGCAATATCGTCTTCGGTGCGAGGCGGTTGCATCGCCCGGCGAGCGTGGAGCAAGTCCAGGAGCTGGTCGCCGCGGGCGGGCCGCTGCGTGTGCTGGGCAGCGGCCACTCCTTCAACCGGATGGCCGACACCGACGGCGACCTGATTTCCCTGGCCGACCTGCCGCGGCTGGTGGAGATCTCGGCCGACCGCCGGTCGGTGCGGGTCGACGGCGGCATCCGCTACGGCGAGCTCGCGGTGCGCCTGGAGGAGGCCGGCCTGGCCGTGCGGAACATGGCATCGCTGCCGCACATCTCGGTGGCCGGCGCGGTCGCCACCGCCACGCACGGCTCCGGCGTGCGCAACGCCAACCTCGCCACGACAGTTTCGTCCCTCGAGCTGATCGACGGGACCGGCCGCAAGACCACCCTGACCAGGGACGACGCGGACCTGCTCGGCGCGGTCGTCGGGCTGGGCGCGCCCGGCGTCGTCACCGCGCTGACCCTCGACGTGGTCCCGTCCTTCGAGCTGCGGCAGTACGTGTACGACACGGTGCCGCGCGCGTCGATCGAGGCCCACCTGGCCGAGATGCTCGCCGACGGCTACAGCGTCAGCCTGTTCACCGACTGGACCGGCCTCGACGCCAACATGGGCTGGCTCAAGCGCGCCTCGGAGCTCGAGGGGGACTGGTTCGGGGCGCACCGGGCCGACGGGCCGCGCCACCCGGTGCCCGGCATGCCGCCGGCCAACAGCACCGACCAGTCCGGCGAGCCCGGCCCCTGGCACACCCGGCTGCCGCACTTCCGGATGGAGTTCACCCCGAGCGCCGGCGCCGAGTTGCAGTCGGAGTGGCACGTGGCGGCCTCCGACGCGCTGGCCGCGATCGACGCGGTGGCCTCGATCCGCGAGAAGGTCGCGCCGGTGCTGCAGGTCTGCGAGATCCGCGGCGTCGCGGCCGACGAGCTGTGGATGAGCCCGAACTATCACCGCGACTCGGTGGCGCTGCACTTCACCTGGATCGCGGACACCGACGTGGTGCTGCCGGTGGTGGCCGAGGTCGAGGAGCGGCTGGCGCCGCTGCACCCGCGGCCGCACTGGGGCAAGGTTTTCACCACGGCGCCTTCGGCGCTGACGGCGGAATATGAGCGGTTCGGCGACTTCCAAGATCTTGTACGCCGTTACGACCCGACCGGGACGTTCCGAAACCCCTGGTTGGACGCGATCTTGGGGGATGTCAAGTAAACCGGTAACAACCTGGGCGAATAAAAACTTCTTTAAGTGTTGATCCGTCCGTGGGAGCGCTCCCGTATTGCCAGCCGAAGCCAATTTTGGTGAGGCATACGGGAAGGCGCGAGTCCAATGTACAGGTCCCGGTCGTACAAGAAGCCCAACAGTAACGCGCGCCGCTGGCAGATCGGCGCCGTGGCCGGGGTCGCGGTCGTCATCGCGGGCGTCGGTCTCGGCGTCGCGTCAGCGGCCGAGGCGGTCCCGACGGTCAACTGTCCCGCCGTGAACATCAACGTCGCGGTCCCGGCCCAGGCGCAGGCCGAGGTGGCGAGCAACCTCACGTTGCTCAACACCCAGATCAGCGAGGCCAACAACCGCCTGAAGACCTCGGTCGGCCAGGGCGGCGCGAACTTCATCCAGAACGCGATCCTCGGCCCGCTGGCCGACAAGCGGTTCGCGACGATCAACCGGATGGAGACCGCGATCGGCCGTAACGCGGCCAAGCCGGATCTCAACGCCGAAGGTCTCAAGACCTGCACGCTGAACCAGGGTGGCGGCGCGTCGGCCGAGCAGCCCACCGCCGTTCCCTCCTCGGCCGCGGCCGGCGAGGCCGCCGGCGACGGCGCGGCGAGCGGCGTCGGCAACATCAGCTGCCCGCAGGTCAACGTGAACGTGGCCGTGCCGGTGTCGGCCGCCGCCGAGGTGCAGCGCAACCTCGAGCTGCTCAACACCCAGATCGCCGAGGCGCAGAAGCGCCTGGAGAGCTCGGTCGGCCAGGGCGGCGCCAACTTCGTGCAGAACGCGATCCTCGGCCCGCTGGCCGACAAGCGGTTCTCCACGATCAATCGGATCGAGACCGCGATCGGCCGCCAGTCCGCGAAGCCGGACCTGAACGCCGAGGGCCTCAAGACCTGCTCGGTGAGCAGCAGCGCCGGCGCCGCTCAGGGCACCGCGGTTCAGGCCCAGGACGCCGCCGCCGTCGCCGCCTCGGCCGGCAAGATCAGCTGCCCGGCCGTGAACGTCAACGTGGCCGTCCCGGCCCAGGCCGCGGCCGAGGTGCAGAGCAACCTCACCCTGCTCAACACCCAGATCGCCGAGTCGCAGAAGCGGCTGGAGAGCTCGGTCGGCCAGGGTGGCGCCGCCTTCGTGCAGAACGCGATCCTCGGCCCGCTGGCCGACAAGCGGTTCTCCACGATCAACCGGATCGAGACCGCGATCGGCCGCAACGCCGCGAAGCCCGACCTGAACGCCGAGGGCCTCAAGACCTGCACCGTCGTGAAGTAAGGCACTACCTGGTCGGATCTCCGGGCGCCCCCAACGGTGGTGGGGCGTCCGGAGATCTTGCTTACGGGGGCCCTTTTCTGTCACCTGCGAGCGGTACTTTTGCGTTCATGCCCGACGATGCGCCTCAGCCCGCCCGACACCCCTGGCGCGTCGAAGGCGCGCCGCCCGGCCCCGACGCGAGCGGGCCGAAGAAACCGCGGTCGCCATGGCTGCGGTTCGGCTGGATGCTCGTCGTGCTGCTGGCGATCAACTGGATCATCTCGTCGTTCCTGCTGGCGCCGCCCGAGCGCACCTCGGTGTCCTACACCTACTTCCTCAGTCAGGTGCAGGCCGCCAACGTCAAGGAGGTCACCTCGACCGGCGACACCATCGAGGGCGAGTTCACCAAGAAGGCGTCCTACACGCCGTCCGGCGAGACCAAGGCCACCTCGGTCGACCGCTTCACCACCCAGCGCCCGTCCTTCGCCGACGACGACCTGCTCGCCAAGCTCCAGGCGGGCAACGTGCCGGTCAACGCCAACTCGCCGGACAAGTCGGCCCCGGTCTGGCAGCAGATCCTGGTCGGCTTCGGCCCCACCATCCTGCTGGTCGGCCTGCTCGTCTGGGTCAGCCGGCGGATGGCCTCCGGGCTCGGCGGTGGTGGCCTCGGCGGCTTCGGCCGGTCCCGAGCCAAGCTCTACCAGCCCGAGTCCGGGCCGCGCACCACGTTTGCCGACGTGGCCGGCATCGAGGAGGTCGAGCAGGAGGTCACCGAGATCGTCGACTTCCTGCGCGAGCCCGAGAAATACCGCAAGCTCGGCGCGCAGATCCCGCACGGCGTGCTGCTGTCCGGCCCGCCCGGCACCGGCAAGACCCTGCTCGCCCGGGCGACCGCCGGCGAGGCCCAGGTGCCGTTCTTCTCGATCTCGGCGTCCGAGTTCATCGAGATGATCGTGGGTGTCGGCGCGAGCCGCGTGCGTGACCTGTTCGACCAGGCGAAGAAGGTCGCCCCGTCGATCATCTTCATCGACGAGCTCGACGCGATCGGCCGTGCCCGCGGCGGCGCCCAGTCGCTCGGCGGCAACGACGAGCGCGAGCAGACGCTCAACCAGATCCTCACCGAGATGGACGGCTTCACCGGCAGCGAGGGCGTGGTCGTGCTGGCCGCGACCAACCGCGCCGAGATCCTCGACTCCGCGCTGCTGCGCCCCGGCCGGTTCGACCGGCGGGTCACGGTCAGCCCGCCCGACCAGGCCGGCCGCCGGGCCATCCTCGCCGTGCACACCCGTGGCGTGCCGGTCGCGGCCGACGCCGACCTCGACGCGCTCGCCTCGTCGACCCCCGGCATGGTCGGCGCCGACCTGAAAAACCTGATCAACGAGGCCGCCCTGCTCGCCGCCCGCCGCGGGCACGACCAGGTGCAGACGCCCGACTTCACCGACGCGCTGGAAAAGATCATGCTGGGCACGGTCCGGGGCATCATGCTCACGCCCGACGAGAAGGAGCGCACCGCGTTCCACGAGTCCGGCCACGCTCTGCTCGGCATGCTCACCCCGGGCGCCGACCCGGTCCGCAAGATCTCGATCATCCCGCGCGGCCAGGCCCTCGGCGTCACGTTCCAGAGCCCGTCGACCGACCGCTACGGATACTCGGCGAAATACCTGCGCGGCCGCATCATCGGCGCGCTCGGCGGCCGGGCCGCCGAAGAGGTCGTCTACGGCGACATGACCACCGGCGCCGAGTCCGACCTCGACCAGGTCAGCAACATCGCCCGGCAGATGGTCGGCCGGTGGGGCATGTCCGACGCGATCGGCCCGGTCACGGTGCTGCCGCCGCCCGGGCAGGAGTCGCCGTTCGGCCTCGACGGCGTCGCCCCGGCGACCAAGGAGCTGATCGACGCCGAGGTCCGCAAGATCGTCGACGAGTGCTACGCCGACGCGCTGCGGCTGCTGCGCGAGCACCGCGCCCAGCTCAACCAGCTGGCCCACAAGCTGATCGAGAGCGAGACCCTCGACGAGGCCGACGCCTACGCCGCGGCCGGCATCGACCGCACCACCGCCCCCGGCGCGATCGCCCGTGGTGAGACGCCGGGCACAGTGCCGGCGCCCGGCATTCCCGCAGCTCCCACCCCCGCGTGAGGCGGGCGTCACCCAGCGTCGAGAGTTTCTTAAGTCCCGGCAAACTGCCTCAGCCGCAGGGTTGAGATCATGAACCGTTCCACCGGTCCCGAGCTCCGCCGATCACCGGAAGCATGTAACACGCACCCGGCCGTCGTACCTCTGGAGGGGTTGGTTTTGCTTAAGCGGTTAGCCGCTACCGGCGTGGGGCTTGCAGTTCTGTGTGCCGCCGCGTCGTGCGGGACGAATGACGAGGCCGACGCCGCGCTCGAGTCCCAGCCCGGCGTTTCGACCAGTGTTGTCGTGCCGACCCCGACGCCGTCCGGCTCGGTCGCGTCGGCTGCGCCCATGCAGAAGCTCGGAGCCGCCGCCTACACCACCAACACGTCACCGCCTGCCACCACGGCGCCGGCCGCCACGAAGCCGGCGAACCCGGCCGGCTGGGGCAGCCCGGTGTTCGTGGACGACTTCAACGGCTCACTTTCCAGCAGGTGGGGCAAGTACGACACGCCGGGCGGCACTCCGCCCCGCAGCGGCGACATGGTGTCGGTCTCCGGCGGCATGCTGCACCTCGCCGGCGGAGTGAGCTCGAGCGCCGGCAAGGACGTCGGCAGCGGCGTGATGTACGGGATCGCCCAGAAGTACGGCCGGTTCGAGGTGCGCTTCCGGGCGATGGCCGGCGCCGGTTACGGCGCGGTGGTGCTGCTGTGGCCGCAGAACAACGACGACTGGCCCACGGTCGGTGAGATCGACCTGGCCGAGGTGACCTCGGCCGACCGCTCGTCGTTCGGCACGTTCCTGCACCACGGCTCGGAGAACCATCAGGTCGGCACGGACACCAACACCGACTTCACCAAGTTCCACACGATCGCGGTCGAGTGGCTGCCCACCCGGGTCACCTATTACCTGGACGGCAAGAAGTTCTTCAACGTGACCCCGAGCCAGATCCAGACCGGCCTGCCGACCGAGTCGGCGATGAACCTGGCCCTTCAGCTCGACCAGGGCTGCGGCGACTACGCCGGGTGCCGGAACTCCTCGACGCCCTCACGGGTCGTCATGGACGTCGACTGGGTGCGGATCTACAAAGCGCCCTGACCTGGCGGAAAACAAAACTGTTAGGGCCGTTTGATGATTGGCATTTGCTGCCTCATCACCTACGGTGCACGGGGACCTGGGCGGTTTCGTATTCCGGGAGGGGTTTTGCTCAAGCGGTTGGTCGCGGTCGGCGCCGGGCTGGTTCTGGCGTTCGGGGCCGCGGCATGCGGGGGGACCGAGCAGGAGGGCGCGACGGATGCGCCGTCGTCCGGTGAGTGGATCGGGGCGACTCCGTCGGCCGGATCGCCGACTCCCGGCACGAAGCTCGGCACGGCCAGTGCCAACACCAGCCCCAAGCCGGGCAGTGCGGTGAACTGGGGCAGCCCGGTCTATGTGGAGAACTTCAACAGCTCGCTGAACAGCCTGTGGGGTGTCTACGACAGCCCGGACAACAAGCCACCCCGGGCTCGCGAGCAGGTCGAGGTGTCCGGCGGGATGCTGCACCTGATCGGCGGCGAGAACAAGCGGGTCGGCAAGGACGTCGGCGCCGGCGCCGCGTACTACCGGGACCAGAAGTACGGCAAGTGGGAGGTGCGGTTCCGGGTGATGGCCGGCGCCGGTTACGCCCCCGCCGTCCTGTTGTGGCCGGAGAACAACGAGGACTGGCCCAAGAACGGCGAGATCGACATGATGGAGGTCATCGACCCGAAGCGCCAGGGCGGTGGCACCTACATGCACCACGGCAAGAACAACGAGCACGTGGGCGTCGACTACACCAAGGCCGACTTCACCAAGTTCCACACCGTCGGCGTGGAGTGGCTGCCCAACCGGGTCACCTATTACCTGGACGGCCAACCGTACTTCAACGTCACGGCCGACATGATCGACACCGGCCTGCCCACCGAGGGGCCGATGCACCTGGCGCTCCAGCTCGACCAGGGCTGTGGTTACCCGATCGTGTGCCGCAACGCCCAGACACCCAAGGAGGTCGTCATGGACGTCGACTGGGTGAAGATCTGGAAGTACAAGAAGGCCTCCTGACGTTTGCAGGGTCCGGGCCGGTCATCGGCTCGTGCAACGATCTCGGCATGAGCGTTGATCCGACCCGGTTACTCGTCCTCGGCGCGACCCGGCAGGAGCAGCCCGCGACCGGTTACGCCATCATGCGCGAGCTGACCAGCTGGGGAGTCCAGGACTGGGCGAGCGTGAATCCGGGATCGATCTACGGCGCGCTGCGGGCGCTGGTCAAGGACGGGCTCGTCGTCGAGGGCGCCGAACCGGCCGCCAAGAGCGGCCGGGCCCACAAGGACAGCATCAAGTTCCGGCTCACCGAGGAGGGCGAGTCGGCCTTCACGAACCTGCTCCGCGGCGCCCTGTGGGAGGTCGACCCCTATCGAACGGCGCCGTTCATGGCGGCGTTGTGCTTCCTGGTCGATCTGGGTCGCGACGAGGTGATCGCCGCCGTCGGAGAGCGGACCGCGAGGCTGGAGAGTCAGCTTCGGCAGTTCCAGTTCGACGAGATGCAGACGGTCGACAGTCCCACCAAGCCGCCGCACTCCGTGGAGTTCGTGAAGCTCGCCGCCGCCCGGCTGCAGGGCGAGCTCACCTTCACTCGTGAGCTGCTGGAACGCATCCGCACCGGCAGCTACGTCTTCCCCGGGGAGGTCGGGTGACCGCTGTCACTCCATCTTGACGCGTTTTGTTCAAGGGCGAATATTCAACGGTGATTATTCCGGGAGGATCACCGATGTCTGCCCTTGCCATCACCCCTGAACGTCAGAGCCACCCGCGGGCGTGGCTGATCCTGGCCCTGATCCTGGGCGCCGAGATCATGGACCTGCTCGACAGCACCATCGTCAACGTGGCCGCGCCGAGCATCGTCCGCGACCTGCATTCGAGCACCACGGCCGTGCAGTGGATCACCGGCGGCTACTCCCTGACGTTCGCCGTCTTCCTGATCGCCGGAGCGCGCCTCGGCGACCGCTTCGGGCGCCGGACCCTGTTCCTCGTCGGCGCGTGGTGCTTCGTCGCCTGCTCCGCACTCTGCGCCGTCGCTCCCGATACATCGATCCTGATTGCCGGGCGGTTGCTTCAGGGGGTGGCTGCCGCGCTCTTGATCCCGCAGGGCTTCGCCCTGCTCCTCGCCGTGTTCGCTCCGGCCGACCAGGGACGGGCATTCTCGATCTTCGGGCCGGTGGTCGGGCTCGCGGCCGTCGCCGGGCCGGTCCTCGGTGGTGTCCTCGTGGACGCCGACCTGTTCGGCACCGGCTGGCGGCTGGTCTTCCTGATCAACCTGCCGGTCGGGATCCTCGCCGCGATCGGGGCGGCGCGCGTCCTCCCGCAGTCCCGGCAGGAGTCCGCCGGCCGTCTCGACGCCGTCGGGATTCTCCTCGTCGCGGCGGCTGCGGCCCTGGTCACCTACCCCCTCATCCAGGGCCGGGAGGCGGGCTGGCCGGCGTGGACCTATCTCATGATCGCGGGTGGTCTCGCCGTTCTCGCCGGGCTCGTGCTCTGGACGCGGATGCGCCTGCGCCACGGCCGGGAGCCGCTCGTGCAGCCATCGGTCTTCCGGCGCCGGGGATTCTCCGGCGGAGTGATCTTCACGCTGGTTTTCTTCGGTGGAACCTTCGGCGTCGGACTCGCCCTCACCCTGTTCCTGCAGCTCGGGCTCGGTTTCTCCGCGATCCGGGCCGGACTCACCGCCGCGCCGTACGCGTTCGGCTCCTCCGTCGGCGCGCTGGTCGGCGCCGCCGCGCTCGCTCCCCGGCTCGGCCGCAACACCCTTCAGCTCGGGAACGGACTGCAGGCCGCCGGGCTGATCCTGACCCTGATGGTTCTCGGCCGTACCGGAATGGGCGTCACCGGGTGGGACCTGGCCGGCCCGCTGCTGTTGTGGGGCCTCGGCATGGGACTCGTGATCGCCCCGCTGTTCGACTTCGTGCTCGCCTCGCTCGGCGAGGACGAGATCGGCTCCGGGTCCGGTGTCCTCAACGCCCTGCAGCAACTGGGCAGCGCGATCGGCGTCGCCGCCATCGGCACCGTCTTCTTCACCACGCTCGACGACCACGCCGGTGTCGGCGGGCGTCCCGGCTACGTCGCCGGCCTCGAACGCAGCCTGCAGGTCGGCCTGGGCATCACGGCGGCAGTGTGCCTGCTGACCTTCCTGCTGCCCCGCCGGCCACGCGAAACCGACCCGGCGCCCGAGGCCGCGATGGCCTCGACGACCGCGTAGCGCCGCCCCGCCCGCGACGTCGTCTCCGCGAGGAAACCTCAGGCGTTCGGGTCGGCCGGGTGGTGTGACCAGGTGCTCAGCGCCCACCACCAGCGCACCGTCTCCAGCACCGGCAGGCCCTCGGCCGGGGTGCCGAAGCCGGTGAGGTCCTGCAGGCGGCGCAGCCGGTAACGCACCGTGTTGGGGTGCAGGTGCAGCGAGCCGGCGGTCAGGTCGAGCCGCTGGCCGTGGTCGAGATAGGCGAGGGCGGTCCCGACCAGCTCGCGGTGGAAGTCGTCGGCGGGGGAGAGCGCGCCCAGCAGGCCCTCGCTCAGGAACGCGGCGAGCATCGGCTGGGCCGCCAGCGCCGTCTCGCCGGCCAGCTCGACCACGTCGCAGACGCCGGTGGACTCCCGTGACCGGGCGGCGTGCAGAGCCGTGCGGCCCAGCTTGTAGGCGGCGCGGGCCTGGTCGAGAGTGACCGGCGGGGTGGTCACGACCAGGACGCCGGGGTCGAGGGCGCGGCTGCCGGGCAGGCGCGGGGTGAGGCCGCTGAGCCGGCCGCCGACCGGGGCGAGGACACCGCCGCACCGGGCGAACGCCTGCTCGAGGGCCCGCACCCGGGTCGGGTCGGCCACGTCGGAGAGCACGCAGTGATAGGTGCCGCCGTCGTGCAGGCCGAACCGGGCCGGATCCTCCTCGGGCGCGGTCGGACCGCCGTCGTCGTCGAGCAGCAGGCGGCGCAGCACCCGGATGCGGGCGGTGCGGTCGTCGCGGTTGAGGTCGCGTTCCGCCTCGCGGTAGCCGTCCATCACGTGGCGTTCCAGGTCGGTGCCGTACTTGTCCAGCTTCAGCAGCGCCTGCAGCAGCTCGTCGTAGGGGATGTCGGCCTCGCGGCCGCGGTTGATGGCGATCTCCAGCAGGCGGCTGCGGCCGCCGTGGACGCCGGCGAGCAGGCCGGCGACCGGCACCCCGAGCGCGGCCCGCTCGGCCCCGAACCGGCGCGCCTCGCTGAAGTCGAGGTCGGGGCCGAAGTCGCCCTCGGCCAGGGCCCGGGCGAACGCGGTGAAGCCGGCGGCGAGCAGGGCGGCCACGTGCCGGCGGCTCTCCGCCCAGGGCAGCCGGGCCACCTCGGGGAAGTTGGCACGCGCCGACGCCACGACGTCGTCGACCAGGTCGGCGTCGGTGGCCAGCTCGGCCACGAGTGCCGCGACCGTGCCGGTGAGGGAGGAGTCAACGGGCATGTGGGGGCCGCCCTCTCTTGTTCCAGATACGTTACTGGAAGGTAACAGCCGTCGCAGCTGACAAAGGCTACAAAAAACGGGCGGACCGCTCCACATGGGAGCGGTCCGCCGTTCGTATCGCTTATACCCCCACAAGCTCGGGCTTGCGCTCCTCGCTTTCCTCGGTCTGCGTGCGCGGCCGCATGAAACGCGGCGCCCACCAGTTCGCCGGACCGAGCAGTGTCATCACCGACGGCAGCACCACGGCCCGGATGATCGTCGCGTCCAGCAGGATCGCCGCGGCCAGGCCGACGCCCAGTTGCTTCATGTCGATCGTGCTCAGCGTCGCGAAGATCGAGAAGACCGCGACCATCACGATGGCGGCGCTGCTGACCGTGCCGGCCGAGCCGACGATGCCCTCGGCGACCGCCTCCCGGGTGGACAGGCCCCGGCCGACCGCCTCGCGGATCCGGCTCACCACGAAGACGTGGTAGTCCATCGACAACCCGAACAGGACCACGAACAGGAACATCGGCAGCCAGGTGACGATCGCGCCGGTCGAGGTGAAGCCGAGCAGGTCCTCCGCCCAGCTGCGCTGGAAGACCAGGACGAGCAGGCCGTACGCCGCGCCGGCGGAGAGCAGGTTCAGCGCGATCGAGGTCAGCGCGACCACGACCGAGCGGAACGTCCACGCCATCACCAGGAACGTCAGGATCAGCACGAAGCCGGCCACGATCGGCAGGGTGTGCCAGATGTGCTTGGCGTAGTCCTCGTTCTCGGCGACACCGCCGCCGACCGCGTACTTCGCGCCGGGAATGCCGTTCAGGGCCGCCGGGACCAGGTTCTGCCGCAGCTCGTGCAGGCTGTCCGCGGCCTGGTCGCTGCGGGCGCTGAACGGCGTCGCCAGATCGAGCACCGCCACCGTGCCGTCGGCCGAGACGTCGATCTTCGGGCCGTCCGCCTCGAGCTTCGCGAACAGCGGGTCGCCCTGCGTGCTCGCGGCCAGCCCGGTCAGCGCCGCCTTGACGGTGCCGGCCTGCCCGGCCGGCGCCTGCACGACCACCTGGTGGTTGGTGCCGTTGCTGGGGTACGCGGCGGTCAGCCGGTCGTACGCCTGCATCGCCGGCGTGGTGCGCGGCAGGTCCTCGGTGCCCGGGAATTTGAGCTTCATCCCGAGCGCCGGGGCGGCCAGGGCCAGCAGGGCGAGGACGCTGACCAGGAGCGTGATCGCGGGCTTCTTGAGTGCCGGGCTGAGCAGCTTGCGCCAGACCCGGGAGTCGCCCCGGTTGGCCGTGAGGCGCCAGATCAGCGGCACCCGCGGGCGGTCCACCCAGCGGCCGAGCTTGGCCAGCAGGGCCGGGAGCACGGTCAGCGAGCCGATCACGGCGACCGCGACGACCAGGATCGAGCCGGTGGCGAGCGACGAGAAGGTGGAGTCACCGGCCAGGAACAGACCGGCCATCGCGATGATCACCGCGGTGCCGGAGACCACGACGGCGTGGCCGGAGGTCTCGGCGGCGATCTCCACCGCGTCCACGTGACTGCGCCCGCGGGCCCGTTCCTCCCGTTCCCGGCGCACGTAGAACAGCGAGTAGTCGATGCCCACCGCCATGCCGATCAGCAGGATCACGCTGCTGGTCGCGTCGCCCATCGGCACCAGGTGCGAGGCGAGCGTGGAGAGGCCCATCGCGGCCGCGACCGAGGAGAGCGCGAGCAGCAGCGGCACGCCGGCCGCGATCAGCGCGCCGAACGCGAGGATCAGGATGAACAGCGTGACCGGGAGGCTGAGGATCTCGGCCTTCTGGAAGTCGTCGCCGAGGGTGTCGTCGAGCGCCTTCATGATCGACGGCCCGCCGACCTGTTCGATCCGCAGATCCGGGTGGGCCGCCTGCACCTCGGCGGTGATCGCGCGCAGCGGCTCGACCCGGTCCGAGGCGGTGTCCGGGTCGCCGGACATGGTGATCGGCACGAGCAGCGCGGTGCCGTCGGTGGCCGGGATCGGCTCGCCGACCTTCGCGACGCCGGTGACGCTGCCCAGCCTGGCGGCGGCGTCTTTCGCCGCAGCGTTCGCGGCCTGCTTGTCCAGCGCGCCGGAGCGCGCGGTGATCAGAACGTTGTCGACGGCCGGCTCGTCGGCGAACTTGCCGTCGTCGATCATCACGTAGGCCTGGCCGGACTCGCCGATGGCATCGTCCGACGCGGTCGCCTCGTGCGTCCCGGCCGCGTTGCCGCCGACGAAGCACACCGCCACGAAAACCACCCAGAGCGCGATCGCGCGCCACGGGTGTTCGGCGCTCCAGCGCGCCATGCGTACCGTCATCGGCCGTTTGGCCATCGGGGCTCCCTCATCGGTTCCTGTGTCGAAACTGAAGGTATGCAGGGCGCGAGCTGGGAACATCCGGGTCGGACCCCGGTCGCCCCCGGATCCGGTCATCGGGCGCGAGTCGTCGGATGGGCGACAGGATGCCGGATAAGATCGACAAATCGGGCGGCTGACCCCGAGAAACACTCAGGGCTTACCCGGACAATCGTGTGAGGACCGACACGGTCCTTTACCGACCGAGTTGGTCCATCTCCGTCTAGGCTGGTCCGCATGCCGCGTCTGACGAAGCAGCAGATCGAGGACGAGATCCTGGAGACCGCCGCCACGCTGTTCGCGCGGCACGGCTTCAAGGAGACGTCGATCCAACGCGTGGCCGACGCGGTCGGCTACTCCAAGACCGGCCTGCTGCACCGCTTCCCGTCCAAGGAAGCGCTCCAGGCCGCGGTGATCGAGCGGGCCCTGGCCGACCTGCGCGTGATCGCCGCCGAGGCCGGCGCCCTGCCGGTCGGCCCGGCGCGCGACCGCATCGTCATCACCGGTGTCGCCCGGCTCGCCATGGAACGCCCGGGCGCGGTCGCACTGCTGCTCAGCGGCCTGATGAGCGCCCCGGACGGTGAGGCGTTGCACGAGACCGGCGAAGCGGTCTTCGCGGCCTTCGGCGTCGCCGCCCCGGAATGCGTCGCCGAGCACGACATGCCGCGCCTGGTGCGGATAGTCGGCGCGCTGGGCGCGCTCGCCGTCACCACCGTGGCCATGCACGACAAGCTCACCCCCGCCGCCCTCGCCGACATCGTCGAGGTCAGCTACGACGCGCTCGGTCACGAGCGCCCGAACAACTAGGCAAGGGACTCCCTCATGGCAACCCTGCTGCATCGCCTCGGCCTGTCCGCCGTGCGGCACAAGGTCCTCGTGACGGTCATCTGGCTGCTCGCGCTGGTTGCGGTCGGCGTCGGCGCGGCCACCCTCTCCGGGCCGACCGTCAACACCTTCTCGATCCCGGGCCAGGAGTCCACGACCGCGCTCGACCTGATGAAGCAGCGCTTCGGCGACGCGTCGGCCGGCGCCACCGCGCAGGTCGTGTTCGAGGCCCCGGCCGGCGGCAAGATCACCGAGCAGCAGAACGCGGCCCAGGTCGCCAAGACCGTCGCGCTGCTGGGCAGGCTGCCGGGCGTGGTCTCGGCCAGCAACCCGCTCGATCCCCAGTCGCCGATCGTGTCGCAGGACCAGACGGCGGCGTACAGCACGGTCACCTACGGCGTACAGGCCGAGGAGATCACCACCGACGAGCGGGAGGCGCTGGTCAGCGCGGTCACCGACGCCCGCAGCGGCGGCCTGACCGTGGAGGTGCGCGGCGAGGCGTCCAAGGAGTCCGGCGCCGACGTCGGCGGCCCGGCCGAGGGCCTCGGCGTGGTCGTCGCCCTGCTCGTGCTCGCCCTGACCTACGGCTCGCTGATCGCGGCGGGCATGAACCTGCTGACCGCGATCGTCGGGGTCGGCATCGGCGCGGCCGGCATCTTCACCCTGACCGGCTTCGTCGAGCTGCAGTCGACCACCTCGATCCTGGCCATCATGCTCGGCCTCGCCGTCGGCATCGACTACGCGCTGTTCATCATCACCCGGTTCCGACAGGAGTTGCGGCGCGGCCTGGAGGTGCAGGAAGCGGCGGCGATGGCGGTCGGCACCGCCGGTTCGGCGGTGGTGACGGCCGGCCTGACCGTGGTGATCGCCCTGTCCGGCCTGTCGGTCGCCGGCATCCCGTTCCTCACCCAGATGGGCCTGGCCGCGGCGGGCACCATCGTGATCGCGGTGCTGGTCGCGATCACCCTGGTCCCGGCGATCCTCGGCATGATCGGGCGCAAGGCGCTGCCGCGGAAGCTCCGCAACGCCCCGCCGATCGAGAAGACCGAGGACGAGGCCGGCCGCGGATTCTTCAAGGGCTGGGCCCAGACGGTCTCGACCAAGCGCTGGGCCAGCCTGCTCCTCGCGGTGGCCGCGCTCGGCGTGATCGCCATCCCGGTCACCAAGATGCAGACCTCGCTGATCCTCAAGGAGGTCCCGGGCAGCACCCAGGCCAACGCCGACACGATCATCGCCGAGCGGTTCGGCCCCGGCTTCGCCGGCCCGCTGCTGGTCCTGGTCGACGGCTCCGGGTCGACCGCCTACGCGGCGACCGTGCGCCAGCAGGTCAGCGCCCTGCCCGGCGTGCTGGTGGCGACCGCCCCGCAGCCGGACGCGAAGGGCACCGCGGCCCTCATCACGATCATCCCGAAGAGCGGCCCCGAGGACGACCAGACCGTCGACCTGGTGCACGCGATCCGGGACAAGATCAGCGACGGCCCGGACGCCAAGGTCTACGTCACCGGCCAGACGGCCATCAGCATCGACGTGTCGCAGAAGCTCGACGACGCCCTGCCGATCTATCTGGTCCTCGTGGTCGGCCTCGCGTTCGTGCTGCTGGTGCTGGTCTTCCGGTCGATCCTGGTGCCGGTGGTCGGTGTGCTCGGCTTCCTGCTCACGGTCGGCGCCTCGTTCGGCGCCACGGTCGCGGTCTTCCAGTGGGGCTGGCTGGACTTCGTGGTCAACGCCAAGGTCAACGGCCCGCTGCTGAGCCTGTCGCCGATCATCATCGTCGGCATCCTGTTCGGCCTGGCGATGGACTACATGGTGTTCCTGGTGTCGCGGATGCACGAGGCGCACGCCCACGGCGCCGAGCCCCGGCAGGCCGTGGTCAGCGGGTTCCGGCACGCCGCCCCGGTGGTCGTCGCGGCCGCGACAATCATGTTCTCGGTCTTCGCCGGCTTCGTGCCGCAGGGCAACGACACGATCAAGCCGATCGCGTTCGCCTTGGCCATGGGCATCCTGTTCGACGCCCTGGTGGTGCGGATGGTGGCCATCCCGGCCGCCATCGCGCTGATGGGCCGGGCCGCCTGGTGGTTCCCGAAGTGGCTGTCGAAGCTGCCCGAGCTGGACGTCGAGGGCATCGCCCTGGAGCGCCGCCCGGCCAGCCCGGCCGCCTCAGCCGAGGGTGAGCCGGCTCCAACGAGGTGAGTTGGGTCTGTCTCGCCTCGCTCGCGCGCGATCGGCAGGACAGACCCAAGTTTGCCCGCTCCCGAGCCGATCATGAGCTATACGGCGAATATCCGGACGGAAGCGGGCGAACTTGCTGGAATTGAGGCATGCGGCCGGATCATGCAGCGGAACTGAGCGAGCAACCCGACGGCGCGGTCCGGGCTGCGCTGGAAACGTGGCGCTCGGGACTCGTCGACCTCACGGACGCCAACCGCCTGCTCAACTTCGGCCGAACCCCCTCGGACGCGGTGGAGATCACCGGGCCGTCGCCCAAGAGCATCCTCAAGGTGCTCCAGGAGGACGGCGCGTTCGGCTTCCCCGGCGATGACGGCGAGGACGAGAGCCGGCCGATCCTGCGCACCCCGCTCGCCGAGCACGACCTCGGGGCGATGCTGCACCGGTTCTACCGCCGGTCCCGGCAGGAGATGATCGACCGCGGCGTCAGCTCGCTCTACCTGGCGATCGGCATGCTGCACTGGACCGACGAGCGCAACACCCTGCACCAGAGCCCGATCCTGCTGGTCCCGGTGGAGATCGACCCGGCCGGGCCGGTGCTGCGCGCCCGCCCCGACGACCCGATCGTCAACCCGGCCCTCGCGCTGCGGATGGAGCCGCACGACATCGAGCTGCCCGCGGTGTCGGCGCTCAGCGAGCTCGACGTCACGGTGCTGTGGGCGCACATCGACGTGGCCATCGGCGAGCGGCCCGGGTGGTACGCCGACGAGACCGTGCTGCTCTCGATGTTCGGCGTGCACCGCGAGTCGATCCACGCCGACCTGGTGGAGAGCGAGCCGCACATCGCCGAGCACCCGATCGTGCGGGCCCTGGCCACCCGGGACGCCGACCGGACGTTCGCCTTCGACCCGATCTCGGTCGACCGGATCGACGAGATCGTGCCGGCCGAGGACGTGCCGCTGCTGCTGGACGCGGACGCCTCCCAGCGGGCCTGCGTGGCCGCCGCGGTGGCCGGGCACAGCTTCGTGCTCGACGGCGCGCCCGGCACCGGCAAGTCCCAGACGATCGCCAACATCGTCGGCTGCCTGCTGCACGCGGGCAAACGCGTCCTGGTCGTCTCCGAGAAGGCGGCCGCGCTGGACACCGTGCACCGCCGGCTGTCCGAATCCGGGCTCGGCAACTACCTGCTGCCGCTGCACAGCGACCTGACCGGCCGGCGGGAGGTGGCCGCGGCGCTGTCCGAGGCGCTCGACACCGACCCGGCGCCGCTGGCCGCGATGGACCCGATCGACCGGCGCGCGGTGCGGGAGCGGCGGGAACGGCTCACGTCGTACGCGGAAAGCCTCAATCGCATGCGTCCGCCGCTCGGCCGGACCCTGCACGAGATCATCGGGGTGTGTTCCACCCTGCAGGACGTGCCGGCCGCGCCGGTGCCGCGCGAGATCCCCGCCGAGCTGACGCCGGATGCCATGCTCCAGATCCGCGACGCCGTCGGCCGGCTCGGCCGGCTGCGCAGCGAGAGCTACCTGTGGCGGGACGCGACCGAGCGGGATCCGATGGAGGGCCGGCTGCGCGCCGCGATGGCCGCCCTCGGCCAGCTGGCCGAGACGGTGATCGCGAACTCGGTGCTCGCCGACGCGTTCGACCTGCACGAACCGGCCGGGGCCGGCACCCTCGCCGCGCTGGCTGCGCACGCCGGCCATCGCCCGGCCACGATTGTCCCGGAGTGGCTGGTCGCGGTCAGCCTCGCCCCGGTGCAGGAGGCGGCCGAGGACCTCACCAAGCACCTGGCCGCGCTGCGCTACGGCGGCATCCCGTGGGCCGAGCTGCCGTCCGCCGCCGAGCTGACCTCGGTGCCCGACCTGGGCCTGACGCCGCCGGCGCTCGACCTGAACCCGCTGAACGCCGCGCAGGCCGAGCACCTGGCCAACAAGTTCGCCGAGGAGGCCGACCGGCTCGAGATCCGGCAGGAGAGCCTCGACCGGGTCACCGCCCGGCTCGGCCTGCCCAACGTGGTCTCCTTCGCCGACTCCAACCGGGTCATCAAGATCGCCGAGCTGATCTCCCGGGACGCCAAGCCGGAGGCCGTCTGGTTTGCCGAGGGCGGGATGGCCGCCGCGCATGCCGCCGTACGCTCGCTGCGCCGCGCCGTCGAGGCGGTCCAGGCCGCCGAGGCGCAGGCCCGCCGCCACTTCGACGAGGGCGTGCTGAACGAGCCGATCGAGGAGATGGCCGACCGGCTCAACAACCAGCGCGGCCCGCGCCGGCTGCTGCGCACCTACCGGCGCGACAAGAAGGCCGCGATCGAGGCCGCGCTGCCCGAGGTGAAGCCGGAGGAAGCGCTGGCCAACGTGGAGGACGCGGCGAACTGGAAGGCCGCCCTCGACCACCTGGACGAGATGTCCGACGAGCACGCCGAGATCCTCGGCCGGCACTGGGACGGCCTCGACACCGACTTCGCAGCCGTGCAGGAGGCGCTGCACAACGCGGACGAGGTGATCCGGGAGACCCCGCCGGAGGCGCTCGCCGCCGTCGTCGTGCACGTCACCGCGGCCCGGCCGAACAGCGCGCTGCTGCGCATCGTCAACGAGGCCCGCGACGAGTTCGACCGGTTCCGCACCACGTTGCGCGAGCCACCGGCCCGCGCGCCCCGGCCCGAACTCGGCGAGGGCGCCGTGCAGGACGCCGTCATCTGGATGCGCGCGCACATCTCCCCGCTGCGGGCCGCCGCCGAGATGCTGCGTGCCTACGGCGGGCCGACCGGGCGCGGCGACCTCACCCTCGCCGAGGCCGTCGACATCGCCCAACAGCGCCAGGCCGCCGTCGACGCCGAGGCCGCCATCTGGTCGAGCGCCGGGCCGCACGCCGCCGTTCTCGGCTCGATCTACCGGGGCACCAAGACCAACGACGATCTGATGAACGAGATCGTCGCGTGGACCGCCGAGGCCCGCCGTATCCACACCGGGCACGACGCCGCGCTCACCCCGGACCAGGCGGACGCCATCGCCGAGGCGGCCCCCAGCGACGGGCTGTCGGCCGCGGTGGCCGGCTGGGAACAGGCCCGCGAGCAGGTGCTGGCCGCGTTCGGCGCGGACCGGCGGATCGAGCTGACCACCCACCTCGGCGACTACGACAGCGCCCGCGACCTGCTCCTGGAGCTGATCCACGACACCGACGGGCAGGACGAGTGGTTCGTCCACTCCGATGCCCGCGACGTGATCGACTCCTTCGGGCTCAAGGACGCGCTGGAATACTGCGCCGACCACCAGACGGCGGCCGAGCAGATCTGGCCGGTGCTGGAGAAGGCGCTCTACCGCGGCTGGGCCGACGCGGTCATCCGGGACGACCCCGGCCTCATGCCGACCGACGCCGAGGAGCGCGGCCACCTCGTCGAGGTGTTCAAGCTGCTCGACGCCGAGCTCGGCTCGGCCGCCCTGGCCGACATCGTCTACGCCGTCGAGGCCCGCCGCCCCTCCGCGGCCACCACCGGCGAACCCGCCCTGATCCGCCGGGAGGGCAGCAAGCGCACCGGCCATCTTGCCGTCCGCGACCTGATCGCCCAGGCCCGGCACGCGGTGCAGGCGCTCAAGCCGTGCTTCCTGATGTCGCCGCTCGCGGTGAGCCGGCTGCTCCCGCCGGAGATCGAGTTCGACGTCGTGATCATCGACGAGGCCTCCCAGGTCACCACGGCCGACGCGATCAACTGCGTGTACCGCGGGGACGCGCTCATCGTGGTCGGCGACGAGCGGCAGCTGCCACCGACCACGTTCTACGACCGCGTCGAGGACGACGTGACCGACTTCCCGTCGATCCTCGACCTGGCCAAGCAGACGTTCACCACGCTGGAGCTGGACTGGCACCACCGCAGCCGGCACGAGGCGCTGTTCGCCTTCGCCAACCTGGCCTACTACGGCGGCGATCTGGTCAGCCTGCCCCGCGCGTACGCCCGGGAACCCGACCACGGCGTGCAGCTCTATCCGGTGGACGGCATCTATCACCGGCTGACCAGCTCGGACAACCCGATCGAGGCCGACGCGGTCGCCGCCCGGGTGCTGCATCACCTCACCCACCGGCCGGGCCGGTCGCTCGGCGTGGTCACGCTGTCGGTGGCGCAGGCCGACGCGGTCGACAACGCGGTCCAGCGGATGATCTCCGAGCGCCCCGACCTGGAACACCTGCTGGACGACTCGGACCGGCTCAACGGCTTCTTCGTCAAGAGCCTGGAGGCGGTGCAGGGCGACGTCCGCGACGTGATCATCATGTCGGTCGGCTACGGCTACGACGAGAACGACAAGATCAGCACGAACTTCGGCGTGCTCAACCGGCCGAAGGGCTGGCGGCGGCTGAACGTGGCGATCACCCGCGGCCGCCAGCGGATCGAGGTGGTCTCCTCGATCCACGCCTCCGACGTGCCGGACATGGGCAACGAGAGCATTCGCCACCTCAAGGCATTTTTGGAGTACGCCGAGCGGGACGCGGCCACGCTGGGCAAGGACGCCACCGACCGGGAGGGGATGTCGGCCTTCGAGGAATCGGTGCTGACCACGATCACCGGCTGGGGATTCAACGTCCGCCGGCAGATCGGCGCCTCCGGCCACTGGGTCGACCTCGGCATCCTGCACCCCGAACACCCGGACGAGGTGTACGCGCTGGGCATCGAGTTCGACGGCCCCGGCTACCGGCAGGTCGGCGCCGCCCGCGACCGCGACCGCCTGCGCGAGAAGGAGTTGTCCGAGCTCGGCTGGCACCTGCACCGGGTGTGGTCCACCGCCTGGTACGCCAACCAGCAGCAGGAAGCCGGCCGGCTGCTCGGCGCGATCCAGCGCGCGCTGGCCGACCCGGCCCCCGGCTTCGACCGGCTGCCCGGCCGGGCCTGGGGCGGCGTCACCCACCGCCCCATCGGTCACGTCCTGGTGGAGCCCAGGATGGAGGACATCTCACCGGTGTCGGGGCGCGACCAGGCCTGACTCGTACGCCCAGACGACCAGCTGGGCGCGGTCGCGGCAGTGCAGCTTCGCCATCGCCCGGTTGATGTGCGTCTTCACCGTGAGCGGGCTGATCACCATTCGGCCGGCGAGCTCGTCGTTGCTCAGCCCGCGCGCCACCAGCTGGACGAGCTCCTGCTCGCGGGCGGTCAGCGCGTCCCGCCCGGCGGCCGGGTCGGCCGGCGGCGGGCCGGTGACGAACTCGCTGATCAGGGTACGGGTGACCGACGGGGCGAGCAGCGCGTCCCCGCGCGCCACCACGGCGATGGCCTGCAACAGGTCGGCCGGGTCGGCGTCCTTGAGCAGGAAGCCGCTGGCGCCCGCCCGCAGCGCCGCGAAGACGTAGGAGTCCAGTCCGAAGTTGGTGAGGATCAGGACGCGTACGCCGTCGAGGCCGGGGTCGGCCGCGATGCGCCGGGTGGCCTCGATGCCGTCGAGCCCCGGCATCTGCACGTCCATCAGCACCACGTCGGGCCGCAGCCGGCGGGCCAGCACGACCGCGGCGCCGCCGTCCGCGGCCTCGCCCACCACCGTCAGGTCGTCCTCGGCGTCGAGCAGTGCCCGGAAGCCAGCCCGCATCAGCGCCTGGTCGTCGACCAGCAGGACGTTGATCACGCTTTCTCCAGGGGGAACCGGGCGAGCACGGCGAACCCGCCGCCGTCGCGGTGGGCGGCATCCAGGGTGCCGCCCAGCCCGGTGACCCGTTCCCGCATCCCACGCAACCCGACGCCCGGTGTCGGCGACCCGGTCGCCGGCGTCCGGCCGTCGTCGGTCACCGAGACGGTCAGCAGCGCCGGGGCGTACTCGACCCGGACCTCGGCGGTGGCCGGGCCGGCGTGCCGGGCGATGTTGGTCAGCGCCTCCTGGACCACCCGGTAGCCGGCCTGGTCGACCTCCTCGGGCAGCTCGGGTGGCTCGCCCGAGACGCTGACCCGCACCGGCACTCCCGCCGCCCGGGTGCGGTCGGCCAGCTCGCCGACCCGGCCCAGGCCGAGCCGGTCGGCGTCCGGCGCGCGGAGCACGTCGAGCGTCTCGCGCAGCTCGCGCATCGCGGCGCTGCTCGCCTCCTGGATCGCGAGCAGCGCGGGGGAGGGCTCGTCGCCGGCCTTGCGGGCCAGGTGCACCGCGATGCCGGCCTGCACCTTGACCACCGAGATGCTGTGGGTCAGCGAGTCGTGCAGGTCGCGGGCGATACGCAGCCGCTCCTCGCCGGCCCGGCGCAGCGCCATCTCCTCGCGGGTGCGCTCCGCCTCGGCCGCCCGCTCCTCGGCCTCCCGGAGGTAGGCCCGATGCTGCCGGGCCACCAGCGCCGCGACGTTGACCGCGACGAACCAGCCCAGCAGCAGCGAGGTGCGCTCGACCAGCACCTGACCGGGGCGGCCGGGCGGCGCCGCCGAGATGTCCCGGGCCAGGAATCCGGTCAGGAACAGCACGCTGGCCAGGCGCGCGGGCAACCGGTGGTCGCGCCACGCGGCCAGGCAGACCATGCCGAGCACCGGGAACGCGGCGGCCACCCCGGCGTGCACCCGGACGTGCACGGCCAGCATGGACACCGTGACCACGGCCAGCGCCGGCACCGGGAAGCGCCGGGACACCGCCACCGCCGCCGTCATGACCAGCACCAGCAGGAGGTCGAGCGGGTGGACCGCGGCCGCGTCGGGGGCGACCGCCGCGTTGCCGAGCAGCAGGGCGCCGAGGGTGACGCCGGCGAGGGCGTAGGGCAGATCCGGACGCATGACTCGCACTGTAGGACGAGCGGCCGAGGCCGGGCATCCAACCTCCGCAGTAGATGGACGTACATCAGGGGTTGTGCCGGTGCCCTCCCCAGGTGCCTGCGCCGGCTGGACGCTTTCCCGCCCGGCGGCGACCAGCATCGACGCCATGACATACCGCTTCTTCACGCCGGCCCCGGCGAGGGCAGCGACCGGCCTCGTCGCCGAGGTCTACCGGCAACTGCGCGAGGACTTCCTCGGGCCGATGCCCACCTTCCAGGCGCTCTCACCGATGCCGGAGCTGCTGGCGGCGACCTGGGCGCTGATGCGCGAGGCGCTGCTCGCCGGCGACACCGACCGGGTCGACCGCGAGGTCGTCGCCGCCTCGGTGTCCCGGGCCAACCGGTGCCGGTTCTGCCTCGACGCGCACGTCACGATGTTGCACGCGCTGGGCGAGCCCGGCCTGGCCGAGGTCATCGCCGCAGGTGGCACACCCGCTGAGCCGCGGCACGCCGAGCTCGCCCGGTGGGCTGCGGCCGGCCGCCGCCCCGGGCCGTACCGGCCGGAGATCACCGGCACCCTGCTCGCCTTCCACTTCATCAACCGGATCGTGTCCGCGCTGCTCGCCCCGGATCTGCTGCCCGGCGGGCTGCAGCGGTTCCCGGCGGTGCGCTCGGCCGGTGGGCGCCTCTATGCGCGGGCGGTCCGGGAACCCCGGCCACCGGGCCGCGGTCTGCGGCTGATCGCGGCCGCGCCGCCGCCGGCCTGGGCCGGGGACAGCCCGGCCGGGGTGGCGTACGCGTCGCTGCGCAACGCCGCCTGCCGGGGTGGGGAACTGCTGAGCGAGCTGGGCCGGGAGACCGTGACCGGCACGGTGGGCTGGGAGAACGGGCAGCATCCGGAGCGGCCGGCCGAGTGGGCCGCCGACCTGGTGCGCGATCTGCCGCCGGCCGATCGGGTCGGCGCCCGGATCGCGCTGCTCGCCGCGTTCGCGCCCGCCTCGATCACCCGGGGTGACGTCGGTCTGTGGCGGCTCTCCCGGCCGGCTGACGCCGATCTCGTCCGGCTCGTCGCCTACGGCGCGATCACGGCCACCGATCACGTCGCCCGGGCACTCGACCCGGCTCACCACTGAACCCGATCTCAACCTGGCCGTGGGCGGGCGGTTCCCGGGGCGTGGCCCTTCGTGGCCCGGTCCAAGGAAACCGGCACCGGGCGCTGCCGACCTGGCCACGTTGACCAAACTTTCGTTAGGACGGACATCATGCGCAAGGCCTTCGTCATCGTCAGCGGCCTGCTTCTGGTCGCGTTCGCCCTGCAGTTCGTGTTCGCCGCGGTGGGCGCGTTCACCAAACCCGCCGGGGACGGCTCGTACGCGCTGCACAGCATCAACGGGATGGCCGTGATCCCGGTCCTGACGATTCTCACGATCGTGTTCGCCGCCCTGGCCCGGGCGCCGGGCCGGGTCATCGGGATGGCCGCCCTGCCGCTCGGCCTGGTCGTCCTGCAGGTGCTGCTGGCCGCGCTGGCCTCCGGGCTCACCGATGATTCCGGCGGCAGCACCACGGTCGGCCTGATCATCGGCGGCCTGCACGCGGTCAACGGCATCATCGCGGTGCACGTCGTGGTGGGAGTGCTCCGCGCCGCGCAGCAGCTGGGCCGCCCGGCGGCGGAACCGGGCGGGCTGAGCGCGGACGCCGCGCGGCACCCGCACGAGATGCCTGCGCAGGCCGCCGGTGAGGGTTCGCGATGACCACCGGCTCGCTGATCATCGCCGACCTGCTGATCGCGGTCCTGGCGGCGGCCGGCTGGCTCGGCGCCGGCGGGGCGGCTGCCGCCGGACGCAGCCGGGTGGCGCCGGCCCTGGCGGCCGGTGCGTTGCTGGCCACGCTCGCCCGCGCGGTCACGGTGATAGCGCTCGCCCGGGCCGGCTGGTGGTTCGCGGCGGAGAAGGTGCTGATCGCCGGCCCGCTCTCGCTCGCCGCGATCGCCGCCGCCGTCGCGGGGCTGCTCCGGCCCAGATGGCCGCGAGCGACGCGAACTCCGGCGGCACCTGAAGCGGCACCGCTTCCGGCGCGAGGGGCTGGGGCGCGTGAAACACCGCTTCCGGCGCGAGAACCGGGGGTGGCTGAGGCGCCGCTTCCGGTGGGAGGGGCGGGAGCGCTCGAAGCGCCGTTCCGGGTGGGAAGGGCGGCGATGCTCGGAACGGCACCGCGTCCGGAGGGAGGGGCGGGGGCGTCTGAAGCCGCACCGCTGCCGCAGCGAGACGCTGCGCTGCCTGTGCCGGCGGGTCCGCGGGACATTCGCTCGGTTGCTGTTGCGCTGCTCTTCGCCGGCTATGCCGAGACTGCTGCCCTGCTCGTGACGGTGTTGCACGGCTATCCGGCTTCGGTGGGCGTCGGGCTGCTGGCGGTTGCCGCGGTTGCGGCCGCTACCGCGGTTACCTGGCGCCTGGTCGGGCCGCGGCCGGGGGCGGGTGTCTCCCGGGCGATCCTTGCGGTGGCGGGCGCGGCGCTGGTGGCCGGCGTCGGGCTCAGTGTTGCGCCGGGGGCGGCCCCCGGCGTACCCCATCGTCATGTTTATCCCGTCGCCCTGGCGGTGGGGGAGCCGACCAAGCGTTTCACCCTGACCGCCGGAACCGCCACGGTCACGGTGGACGGGGCGGCCGTGCGGGCGTGGGCGTTCAACGGGCAGGTGCCCGGGCCGGAGCTGGCCGTTACCGTCGGCGACGTCGTTGAGGTGACGCTGCGCAACCGGGACGTCGGGGCGGGCGTCACGCTGCACTGGCACGGCTACGACGTGCCGAACAGTCAGGACGGGGTGCCGGGGGTGACCCAGGACGCGGTGTTGCCGGGGCAGGAGTTCGTCTACCGCTTCCGCGCCGACCAGGCCGGGACCTACTGGTACCACACCCACGAGGCCACGTCGGAGGGTGTGCGGATGGGCCTCTACGGCGCGTTCGTGGTGCGGCCGGCGGCTGCTGCCGGGGTGGACCGGGTCATCGCGGTGCACACGCTGGCCGGCCATCCGCTGCCCGCGGCGGCTTCGGACCGGGTCGGCGCGGGCTCCCCGGTGCGGCTGCGGCTGATCAACACCGACAACACCACGCATCGGTACGCCGTGGCCGGCGCGCCGTTCCGGGTCGCCGCGATCGACGGCGTCGACCTGCGTGGCCCGACCGACCTGAGCGGGACCGCGGTGGCGATCCCGGCCGGCGGGCGCTACGACCTCACTCTGACCGCGCCCGCCACGCCGATCGCGCTGCTCGTCGACGGCCGCCCGGTCTACTCGACCGGGGCGGTCACGGCCGCGACGGACACCTGGCCGGTGCTGGATCCGCTCGCCTACGGCTCACCCGCGCCGGCGCCCTGGGCCGGGGCCGACCGGGCGTTCACGCTCGTGCTGGACCGCGGCCTCGACCTGCGTGGCCTGGTGCCGCGCTATGCCCACACGGTCGGCGGAGCGGCCTACCCCGACATTCCCAACCAGGTGGTAGGACGTGGTGACACGGTCAAGTTCACGATCGTCAACCGCTCCCTCGGCGTACACCCGTGGCATCTTCATGGTTTTCATGTTCTGGTGCTGTCTCGCAACGGCACCGCGGCGCGTGGCAGCCCGTTGTGGCTGGACTCGTTCGACGTGCGGCCCGGTGACGTCTGGGAGGTCACCTTCCGGGCCGACAGCCCCGGGACCTGGGCCAACCATTGCCACAACCTGCCGCACGCCGACGCCGGGATGATGCTGCACCTGGTGGTGACCGGGTGAAACTATTCGCGGTACTTCTCGGCGACGATCGCCTCCAGGCGGGTCCGCTCGAACGGGTCGCCGTACTCGTGGATGGCCCGCCGGGCGAACGCCTGCTGCACGGTGGACACCCGCTCGGAGCGGCCGCGGCCGATGAAGCTGACCGCCCAGTGCATCACCGCGGTCACCCGGTTCTTGAAGCCGACCAGGTAGAGCAGGTGCACCGCGACCCAGATCACCCAGGCCGGGAAACCGTCCAGCCGCAGCTTGCCGATGCTGGCCACGGCGGAGAACCGGGAGATGGTGGCGAGGCTGCCCTTGTCGAAGTACTTGAAGGGCTTGCCGGCCGGCTTGCTCTCGAGGCGGTTCTTGATCGCCTTCGCGGCGTACCGGCCGCCCTGGATGGCGACCTGGGCGACCCCGGGCAGCTGATTGCCGTGCTCGTCGTTGAGGTTCATCATGTCGCCGAGCACGAAGATCTCCGGGTGCCCGGGCACGGTCAGGTCCTTCTCCACGAAGATCCGGCCGGACCGGTCGGTCTTCGAGCCGGTCTTCTCGGCGATCTTGCGGGCCAGCGGGGGAGCGGACACCCCGGCCGCCCAGACCTTCGTCATCGAGCCGATGCGCTGGTGGCCGCGCTCGCTGTCCACCTCGATGCCGGTGGGGTCGACCCCCACCACCTTGGTGTTCAGCTCGACCTCGACGCCGAGCAGGTGCAGCTGGCGCAGGGCCCGGGTGGACAGGTGGTCGCCGAACGTGTTGAGGACCGCGGGCAGCGCGTCGACCAGGATGATCCGGGCCTCCCGCGGGTCGATGTGCTTGTACTGGCCGGGCAGGGTGCGGTGGGCCAGCTCGGCGATCTGGCCGGCCATCTCCACGCCGGTCGGGCCGGCCCCGACCACCACGAAGGTGAGCCAGCGCTCGATGTCCTCCGGCTCGGTGTGCAGGTCGGCGATCTCGAACGCGCCGAAGATGCGGGCGCGCAGCTCGAGCGCGTCGTCGATGCTCTTCATGCCGGGGGCGTTGTCGGCGAAGCCGTCGTTGCCGAAGTAGGACTGGGCGGCGCCGGCCGCGACGATCAGCGTGTCGTACCCGACCTCGTAGTCGATGCCGGGACCGTCCACCTTGACGATCTTGTTCTCGACGTCGATCTCACGGGCCCAGCCCAGGCGTACGTCGACGTTCTTCTGCTTCTTCAGCACCTCGCGGATCGGCGGCGCGATCTCGCCCTCGCTGAGGATGCCGGTGGCCACCTGGTAGAGCAGGGGCTGGAAGAGGTGGTACGCGGTGCCGTTGATCAGAGTGATCTCGACCGGGGCGTTCTTCAATGCCTTGATGGCGAAGAGACCGCCGAAACCGGCGCCGATGACGACGACACGATGCATTGTTGCTCCCATCTCGTGCGTTCTTTACAGCGCCCCGATCCGGGTGATTATGCCGTGACGGTGAGCACGGTAAAGGGCCCGGCGAGAAACATCACGCCGGGCCCCGTCCGCGTTTAGGGAGCCCAGACGATGTTCGGGTTCACGTGGCCGGTCCAGTCGAAGACCGCCATGTTGTCCCAGCCGTCGCCGGTGCCGTTGATGTTGGCCGGGTCCCAGCCGTTGCCGGCGATCGCGTACCAGGTGGGCTCCCAGTAGAAGACGCCCACCGCGCCGGCGTTACGTGCGGTGTTCTGCACGTACGTGAACTCGGTCGCCTGCCCGGCCCAGCTGGCCGGCTGGCCGTCGCAGAGCACGGTGCCGGGTATCGAGTTCGACTGGCTGTCGGCGTTGGCGGTGGTGAACTGGTACGCCGTCTCGGCGATCACCACCGGCTTGCCGTAGCGGGACTTCACGTCGACAAGCACGTTGTAAAGATTAGAAAGACTGCCGTGCCACATGCAGTAGTAGGACAGTGCGGTCACGTCCCAGGTGACGCCCTGCGCCTTGATGCCGTCGTAGAACCAGCGGGCGTTGGCGTCGCTGTCCGCGTCGGCGGTGTGGATCATCACCTGGGTGCCCGAGTTGCAGGCCTTGGTCGCGTTGTAACCCTGCTTGAGCAGCGAGGCGAGCGGCGCGAAGTTGCTGTTGGTGACCTTGCCGTTGGGCCACAGCATGCCGACGTTGATCTCGTTGCCGATCTGCACGCTGTCCGGCGTGGTGCCCTGCGACTTGAGCGCGGTGCACACGTCGTAGGTGTAGTTGTAGACGTCGGTCTGCATCTGCGCGAGGGAGTGCGACGACCAGGCGGCCGGCGGGTACTGCTTGCCCGGGTCGGCCCAGGTGTCCGAGTAGTGGAAGTCGATCAGCAGCTTGAGGCCCTTGGCCTTGATCGCCTTCGCTTGTTGCAGAACCTTGGCCTTGTTGTTGTAGCCGCTGGCCGGGTTGTTCCAGACACGCAGGCGCATGTAGTTGGCGCCGGCCGCCTTGAGGATGTCGTACGGGTCGGCGGCGGTGCCGGCCTTGTTGTAGTACTTCGCCCCGAGGTCGAGGCTGCGCTGCAGCGTGGACACGTCCGCACCGAGCATGGTGAGGGTGTTCGCCGCGTGGGCGGGGGTGGCGGAGAGCGCCAGCGGGACCGCGAGGACGAGCGCGGCCGCTACCACTCTGAGGGACGGTTTCATGAACCCTCCTTGGGGGATAGGGTTTGCCGTACATTTCCGGCATGTCCGGATGCGCTGGTGGCTACGCCGCCGGACATGCTGGCCTCAGGCGGGCGAGGACTCCCGGATCACCAGTGACGTCGGCACGGTGATCGACAAGGGGGTACGCCCGTTGATGACGTCCGTGAGGAGACGGACCATTTCGTCGCTGATCCGGTCAAGGGGATGCCGGACCGTGGTGAGCGGTGGATCGGTCGTGGCCGCCAGCCCGGAGTCGTCGAAGCCGATGACGCGCACGTCACCGGGCACGTCCCGGCCGGCGTCACGCAGCACCGGCAGGGTGCCGGCCGCCATCGCGTCCGAGGCGGCGAACACCCCGTCCAGGTCGGGGGCCTGTTCGAGGAGCTGCCGCATGGCGGTGGCGCCGCTGACCCGGCCCCAGTCGCCGTGCACGATCCGGGCCGGCTCGACCGGCAGGCCGTGCGCCATCAGCGCCTCGGTGTAGCCCTGCAGCCGGTCGACCCCGCCCGCGGTGTCCTGCGGGCCGGTGATCGTGGCGATCTTCTTGCAGCCGACCGCGATCAGGTGCTCGACCGCCGAGCGCCCGCCGGAGCGGTCGTCGGCCATCACCGAGCTGATCTGCTGCTCATAGCCGAGGACCCGGCCGCATGCCACGATCGGCACCTCGGCCTGCACCAGGTGCGACAGCAGCGGGTCGCCCGAGTGCGGCGACACCAGCAGCACCCCGTCGACGTGCCCGCCGGAGAGGTAGGCGATGGTGCGGGTCCGCTCCTCCGGGGTCGACGCGATCATCAGGATCAGCGTCAGCTCGCGATCGCTCAGCGCCTGAGCGACGCCGCGCAGCAGCACCGAGAAGTTGGGGTCCTCGAAGAGCAGGTGCTGCGGCTCGGTGAGCAGGAACGCGATCGACCCGGACTTGCCGGTGGCCAGCGAGCGGGCGTGCGGGTTCGCCGTGTAACCGGTCCGGGCGATGGCCTCGCGCACGACGCGGACGGCTTCGGGGCTGACCCATTCCCGCCCGTTCAGAACGCGGGAGACGGTCGCGTAGGAGACCCCGGCCTCGCGCGCCACGTCGCGGATGGTGGGCCGCTTTCGCACGTTCGGGACTATAGACTGCGCCATCACGCCTTCACCGCTCCCGCGCCCAGGTCCACCCGCCAGTAGCGCTGCAGGCTGAGGAAGAGCGCGATCAGCGGGATGATCGAGATCAGCGCCCCGGTGACCACCGTGATGTACATCGCGGGCTGGCTGGCGCCCTGGTTCAGCAGTCCGGACAGGCCCACGGTGATCGGGTACAGATGGTCGTCGCCGAGCATGATGTAGGGCAGCATGAAGTTGTTCCAGATCGCCACGAACTGGAACAGGAACACCGTGACCAGGCCCGATCGCATCATCGGCAGCACCACCCGGCCGAAGGTGCGCCAGTCGCCGGCGCCGTCGATCCGGGCCGCCTCGAGGACCTCGGTCGGAATGGTCGCGGCCGCGAAGATCCGGGAGAGATAGATCCCGTACGGGGCGATCATGCTGGGCAGCAGCACCGACCAGTACGTGTTGGTCAGGCCGACCTTGGCCAGCAGCAGGTACTGCGGGATGGCCAGGATGACGCCGGGCACCAGCACCCCGGCCAGGATCACGTTGAACACGAATTTCTTGCCGGGGAAGTCGTACTTGGCGAGGGCGAAGCCGGCCATCGCCGAGATGAGTGTGGAGACGGCCGAGCCGACCCCTGCGTACACCACGGTGTTGGCCATCCAGCGCCAGTAGAGCCCGCCCCGGTAGGAGAACAGGTCGCCGATGTTGTCGAACAGGTGGGTGCTGGGCGACAGGGTGAAGGTGGAGAACAACTCGCCGGAGCTCTTCGTCGAGGCGATCAGCACCCACAGCACCGGGAACAGGCAGTAGAGCGCGCCGAGCAGCAGCAGAACGGTCGCGAGGGTGCTGTTCTTGCGGTTGCCTTTCTGCCGGACGGTGGCCTTGGGCTGGGCGGTGGCCGGAACGACCGGCACGACGGTGGAGATGGTCATTGTCAGTCCTCCTGGTTGAAGGCCCGGTTCCCGACGAGCTTGAGGAACCCGAAGGACACGGCGAAGGTGGCGACCGCGATGATCACCGAGGTGGCGGCGGCGGAGTAGATGTCGTTGCGGACGAAGGCGTCCCGGTAGACCTTCATCAGCGGCGTCCAGGTGCTGGAGATCGTGTTGCTGAGCGGCTTGAGCGTCATCGGCTCGGCGAAGACCTGCAGCGTCGCGATCAGCGAGAACACGAACGTCATGATCAGGCTGGGCAGGATGACCGGGATCTTGATGCGCCAGGCGATCTGCTTGTCACTCGCGCCGTCGAGGCGGGCCGCCTCGAACAGGTCGGTCGGGATCGCTCGCAGCGCGGTGTAGATGACGATCATGTTGAAGCCGGTGCCACCCCAGACCGCGATGTTGGCGACCGCCCACAGCGTCCACGAGCCGGTGAGCACCTCGGGCGGCTCGAATCCGAGGGCGTGCGCCAGGTCGGTGAACGGGCTGACCCGGGGCAGATAGAGAAAACCCCAGAGCAACGAGCTGATCACGGCCGGTACGGCATAGGGCAGGAAGATTGAGGTACGGGTAAAGGTGCCGACCCGGGTGCGGCCGGCGTCCAGCAGCAGCGCCATGAGCAGGGCCATCCCGAGCATGGTGGGCACCACGATCAGGCCGTAGGCGCCGATCCGGTAGACGCTGGGCAGGAAGTCGGGGTCGGAGAGCGAGCGACTGTAGTTGCTCAGGCCGGCCCAGATCTCGGTGCGTGCGCCGGCGCCGAGCCCGAGGCCGCTGACCTTGACCCGGCGCAGGCTCAGGTAGCCCGCGTAGACGATCGGCGCGGCCAGGAACGCCGCGAACAGAATCAGAGCGGGAGCGAGGAACGAGTACGGTGCGGCGGCGCGCCCGCCACGGCGGGTTGCCGTCCTCGGCGTACGGGATGGGGTGGGAAGCGCCGACACGGGCCGTCACCTTCTGTCGTGCTGGGATGCGGCGCGGCTGTGGCCGCGCCGCATCAGGGGTTGATCAGCCGGCGACCTTGAAGCCGGTGTTCTTCATGTCGCCGACGGTGGTCGACTGCATCGTGCTGAGGGCGGCGGTGAAGTCCGCGACCTTCTTCGACGCGGCCGCCTTGCCGAAGGCGTCGTTGTAGCTGCTGTAGGCCACGTTGACGTTCGGGCCGTAGGTGAACGGCTTAGTGATCTTGGCAGCTTCGGCCGCGACCGAGTAGAAATCGGTCTGGTTCGACATGAACGCCGGCGGCGTGGTCAGCGCGGCCGACGAGTCGACGCCGGCCGGGTAGACGTTGGCGGTGCCGGCCAGGGCCTTGATGCCGGCCGGGTCGGTGTTGAGCCAGGCGATGAACTGCGCGGCCTCGGCCTTGTGCTTGCTCTGGCTGGTGACGCTGGTGGCCGAGCCGCCCCAGTTGCCGTTGGCCGGCGCCGCGGCGTCCCACTGCGGGAGCAGGGTGGCCTTCCACTTGCCCTTGGTGCTGGCGGCGTTGTCCTGCAGCACGCCGGGGCCCCAGACCGAGCTGGTCCAGCCGACCTGGGTGCCGTCGTTGAGCGCGGCGTTCCAGTCCGGGGTGTACATCGGCTTGTTGTCGATGACGCCCTCCTGCACCAGGCCGCCCCAGTAGCCGGCGACCTTCTGCGTGGCGGCGTCGTTGATCGCGACCGACCAGGTGTCGCCGTTGATGCCCCACCAGGACGCGCCCGCCTGCTGCGACAGACCGGCGAACCAGCCCGCGTCGGTCGCGGAGAAGGTGCCGAGGTACTGCTTCTTGTTCGCGGCGTGGATCTTGCGAGCGGCCGCGGCGTAGTCGTCCCAGGTCTTCGGAGCCTGCAGGCCCAGCTTCTCGAAGACGTCGGTGCGGTAGTAGAACATCATCGGGCCGGAGTCCTGCGGCACGCCGTAGAGCGCCTCGCCGCCGAGGGTGACCGCGTTCCAGGCCGAGTCGGGGAACTTCGACTTCAGGCTGCCCGACTCCTTGGCGATGTCGGCGAGCGCGTTCGCCGAGACCAGGGTCGGGATCTTCTGGTATTCGGCCTGCATCACGTCGGGCGCGCCGCTGCCGGCCTTGATCGCGGTGAGCAGCTTGGTGACGGCCGGGTCGCCGCCGTCCTGCTTGTTGACGGTGACGTGGATGTCGGGGTGGGCGGTGTTCCAGCCCTCGACGACCTTGTCCATGTTCGGCGCCCAGGCCCAGTAGGTCAGTTCGACCTTCTCGCCGGGCTTGGCGGCGGTGCTGCCGCTGTCCTTGTCGTCGGAGCTGGAGCAGGCGGCGCTGGTCATCAAAAGGGTGGCGGCGAGAACGCCAACGAGTGTCTTTTTCAACGATCCTCCTCGATCGGCCGGCCGGGGTGGGTGCGGCCGGGGTCGCTGCCGGGGGAGACGTGCGTCACCGAACAGGACCTGTGACCGGTTACAGTGCTGCGAGTTTTCGTGGTTGTCAAGTGCTTGCGTCCAGCCCGTTAACTGGATGTATCGTGCGGAGCACTACGCCTGTGACCGGTTACAGTCCCGATCGCAGCAGTGGGTCGATCGTTGATCACGTCGGCCCGCAGCATCCGTTCGTCGCAGAGGAGTCCCTGTGCCCACCGACCCGCTCGCCGTACGGCACCATCCCTGGTCCCAGCCGCTGCGCCGGCCACGGATGACCAACGACGAGGACGCCCGGCCCGGGGTCTCGCTGACCAGCCGCTACCTCGAGCGCGACGGCGTTCCGGTCATCCCGGTCTCCGGCGAGATCCACTACAGCCGGATCCCGCGCAACCGGTGGCGGCGGCGCCTGCGGCAGATGCGGGCCGGTGGCGTCACGGTCGCGGCCAGCTACATCTTCTGGCTGCACCACGTGCCCCTGCCGGGCGAGCCGCGCTTCGACGGCAACCTGGACGTGGCCGCGTTCGTGGACATGGCGGTCGCCGAAGGGCTCGACGTCATCCTGCGGATCGGGCCCTGGTGCCACGGCGAGTCGCGCAACGGCGGCTTCCCGGACTGGGTGCAGGAGGCGCCGGTGCGCCACCGCACCGACGACCCGGGCTACCTGGCGCTCGTCGAGGAGTGGTTCGGCCAGATCGCACTCGCACTGGACGGGCGCTGCGGCCCCGACGGGCCGGTGATCGGCATCCAGCTGGAGAACGAGCTCTACGACCAGCCCGGGCACATCGCCACGCTCAAGCGGCTGGCCCGCTCGGCCGGCATGTCCGCGCCGCTGTGGACCGCCACCGCGTGGGGCGGCGCCGACCTGCCGGCCGATGAGGTGCTGCCGCTCTACGGCGGTTACGGCGACGGCTTCTGGGTCGACGCCGACGCGCCCTGGGACCCGACGTTCCGCGACCACTACTTCTTCTCGCACGTCTGGGACGACCCCGGCATCGGCGCCGACGTGCGGCGCATGCAGTTGCAGGGGATGCGGGCGGACGCGGCCCATCCGCGGACCCCCTCGGATCTTTTCCCGCCCGCCACCTGCGAACTCGGCGGCGGCATGGCCACCGCCTATCACCGCCGGCCACGGCCGGCGGCCCCGGACATCGCGGCCATCGCCCATTGCAAGATCGGCAACGGGTCGGCCTGGCAGGGCTATTACATGTACGCCGGTGGCACCAACCCGGCCGGCCCGTACCCGATGCAGGAGTCGCACGCCACCGGCTACCCCAACGACATGCCATCGCTGGGGTACGACTTCGGGGCGCCGATCGGCGAGGCCGGGCTGCTCGCCGCCTCACACGCCGAACTGCGCCGGCAGCACGCGTTCCTCGCCGCCTTCGGGGCCACCCTCGCCGACATGCCGTCCACCCTGCCCGAGGTGCGGCCCGCCGGCGTCGAGGATTCTGCAACTCTCCGCTGGGCGTTGCGCAGCGATGGTGAGAGCGGTTTCCTCTTCATCGCCTGGCATCAGCCGCACGAGCCGCTGCCGCTCTACAAGGATGCCCAATTCCATGTAGAACTCTCCTCCTCGGAGATCGTGCTCCCGGCCGAGCCGATCGACATCCCGGCCGGCACCTTGGCGCGCTGGCCACTGGCGCTGACCGCCGGCGGCGTGCGCCTGGACTGGGCCACCGCGTCGGCGCTGACGGTGCTCCCCGGCCGGATCCCCACGCTGGTGCTGGTCGCCGAGCCCGGCATCGACGTCACCTACTCGGTCGGCGGCGTGGCCGCCACCGTCGAGCCGGACCTGTCGCCGGTCCGGCTCCGGACGGACGGCGGCGAGCTGGACCTGCTGGTCCTGCCCGCCGCCGTCGCCGCCGACATCTGGGTGAGCGAGGCCGGCCCGGCCCGCCGCCTGCTGCTGTCGCCCGCCGAGCTGACCTGGGCCGCCGACGGCCGCATCGAGTCCACCGCGGCCGGCGCCCACCTGTACGACCAGGCGCTGCGCGCCTTCACACCCCTGCCGCTCGAGCCGGCCGCGCCGACCGGCTCCGCCGCGCCGGCCGGTTCTGCCGACTCCGCCGGCGGGTTGCGGGAGAGCGTCGAGCCGGAGCTGGTGCGTGCTGCCGGCGGGGCGGTGCCGGTTGGCTACGAGAAGTTTGAAGGGCGGCAGTCGGCGCCTTCGGCGGAGGCGTTCGACGAGCTTGCCGCTGTCTACCGGGTGCCGGTGCCGGGCTGGGTTTTCGCGGCCGGGGCCGATGCCTACCTGCGGATTCGCTGGGCGGGAGACGTCGGGCAGCTGCGGGTCGACGGGCGGACGGTCACCGATCGGTTCTGGGACGGCTCGGAGTGGGTCGTCAGCCTCCGCGACGTCGGTGCGCGGGCGGAGTCCGAGGTCACGCTGCACCTGCTGCCGCTGGCCGCCGGGTCGACCATCTCGCTGCCCGAGGACGCGCGGGACCGCCTGGCGGCGGCCGACGGCCAGCTTCTGGCGATCGACTCGCTTCAGGTCGAGGGGCGGCCGGTCTGGCGGGAGCCCCATCGGGTACGCCGCACGTCGCGCCGGATGGCCGACGGGCGGGAGATCATCTACTTCGACGACTCCGAGCCTTACGCGGACCGGTCGGCCGTCGACCAGCGGCCGCTGCCGGCCGCTGCCGATGCCTCCGGGCCGGAGATGCGCCTCGACCCGCTCACCGGGGAGTGGATCGCGATCGCGGCGCTGCGCAACGACCGAACCTTCCTGCCGGCCGCCGACCAGGACCCCCTCGCCCCGACCGTGCCGGGCGGCTTCCCGACCGAGATCGCCGAGCCGGCCTACGACGTCGTGGTGTTCGAGAACCGTTTTCCCTCGTTCTCGCCCCGGGTCGCGGGCGATGCAGAACTCGTCGACGACGAATCCATCTGGCCGGTCCAGCCTGCTAGAGGGCGTACCGAAGTGGTCTGCTTCTCCTCGGCCCCGAAGGGGTCGTTCGGCAGCCTGAGTTCCAGTCGCGCGCGGACCGTGATCGACGCGTGGGCCGACCGCACTCTGGAACTCGGCGCGTCGCCCGACATCGAATACGTGTTCCCGTTCGAGAACCGTGGCCGCGAGATCGGGGTGACCCTGCCGCACCCGCACGGGCAGATCTACGCGTTCCCGTTCGTGCCGCCCAAGGCCGCCCGGATGATCGAGATGGCGTCGGCGCACCAGGGCGGCAATCTGTTCCGCGACATCCTGGACGCCGAGCGGCGGGCCGGCACCCGGATCGTGGCCGCCACCGAGCACTGGACCGCGTATGTGCCCGCGGCCTCCCGCTGGCCGGTCGAGGTGCACCTGGCCCCGCACCGCGACGTGCCCGACCTGCCGGCGCTCAGCCCCGCCGAACGGGACGACCTAGCGGTGATCTACCTCGACGTGCTCGGACGGCTCGACCGTTATTACCCGGGGGTGGGCTCACTCCCGTACATCAGCGGGGTCTTCCAGGCCCCGGCCCGCACCCACCGCGACCTTTTCCGCCTGCATCTGCAGGTGTTCTCGATCTTGAGAGCGCCCGGAAAGCTGAAGTATCTGGCCGGCGTGGAATCCGCGATGGGCTCGTGGATCAGCGACACGACACCCGAGAAGGTAGCCACCCGCCTTCGCTCGCTGGGCTGATTCCGCCGGACGGGGGTGCCGCGCCGGCACCCCCGGTCCGGACTACTCGCACCGGCGGTGTGTCAAGATGTCGTATGACTACTGGCGCTGCGACTATAAAACGCTCCTTGCAGATGATGCAAGGTAATGTGCGAGATGTGCAAGGTAGATCTGAGCTGCTGCCCCTGCTGCGATCGCCGCTGCTCGGTGAGCTGCTGGCGTGGGTCTTCCTACATCCCGAGGCGAACTATTCGGTGACCGAGCTGGCCCGCCGCTTTGGCGTGTCGCAGTCGACGATCAGCCGGGAGGCCGACCGGCTTGCCGAGGCCGGACTCCTCCTTCAGGAGCGTCGCGGAAATCTGCGCCTGTTGCGGGCGGACGTCACGACTGGCGGGAGCCCGCCGGAGATCCGTTCCTGGCGACCGTGCGGTCCCGCCCGACCTACGCCATCGTCGAACCGGGGGGCCGCCCGTGAGGTGGCAACAAGGGCGCGAAGTCGTGGATGCGATGCTCGCGCGCGGAGAGCTGGAACGTGTTGCGCCCAGCCGGGATCACGCGGATTTGCTGCTGTCCCAGGCTCGCAGGCATCTCACGTCGGCCGCCATCATCGCGGAGGCGGATCCCGCGGGCGGCTATCAACTTCTGTATGACGCTGCGCGTAAGGCGCTTGCCGCGGTCCTGGAAAATCAGGGCGTGCGAGCGACGAGCCGGTGCGTGATGCGGTGAGTGCTCAGCTCGATCCGCCCTCGGCGCCGTATTGAGTCCGTTCGACCGCCTACGCCGACGCCGTAATCAGGTCGAATATCCGCATGCGAACGCGCCCGCCGCGAGAGCCGAGGAGGTGGAGCGGGAGCAGCCGAAAGTTGAGCAGATCATCGCCGTTGCCGCCAAGGTGCTCGACGAGATGAGTCCGCTGTGATTTTGCTGGAATGGGGTGCCGGTCGGAGCCGGTGACCGGCACCCCCTCATCCGGCGGCCCAGCCGGTGATCTTCCCGTCCGGGGGAATGTTGCGGAATGAAATCTGCCACCGGAAATACATGACAGTCAATGGAATGCATGTGCAGGTTTGTTGCAGAACCCGGCCGAATTGTGCGGATGCCGCACCGCTCGCACTTGCCGTCCGTCGATGGGTGGCGGTGCCGGGACACGGTAGTCCAATGACTATGCCTCGGCTCGCCACGCGGTCTTCTGCGCGGCCGAAACTCATTCCGCTGCTGCGTTCGTCGCTGGTGGGGGAGTTGCTGGCCTGGATCTATCTGCACCCGGAGATGAGCTACTCGGTGGCCGAGCTGGCCCAGCGGTTCAACGCCTCGCAGCGGGCCCTCGGGAAGGAGGCCGACCAGCTCGCCGACGCCGGGCTCATCCGCATCGAGCGGCGCGGGAACATGCGCCTTTTGCGGGCGGACCAGGCGGGGCCGCTCGCTCGTCCGCTCACTGAACTGCTGGCGCTGACCTATGGGCCGATCGCGGTGCTCACCGATGTGCTGGCGTCGGTGCCGGGAGTCGATGAGGCGTACATCTATGGGTTGTGGGCCGAACGCTATGCCGGCGTGGCCGGGCCGCCGCCGCGTGACGTCGACGTGCTGGTGGTGGGGGAGGCCGACGACGGTGACCTCGGGCAGGCGGCCGGCGCGGCCGAGCGTCGGCTCGGCCGGGAGGTGAACGTCTACCGGGTGTCAATCGGGTACTGGCGGTCGCACCACAGCGATCCGTTCCTGGCGGCGGTGCGTTCGCGGCCGATCTGCGCTGTCGTCTGAGCAGCGGCGGGACCACGCATCGACGGCGGTCGCGGTAGCCTCCTGCGGGTCGTTTCGCTCGGGGGAGTCGCGCGTCATGAAGCCGTGGAACGGGATCTGCGCGCTGGTGCTGGTGGCGGGCCTGCTCGGCGGATGCGTCCGGCCGTCGCCATCGTCCGACTGCGCCGGCGGCCCGGTCGCCGAGGTCGTGCCCGGCGCGGCGCCGGCCGGCCCGAGTTCGCCGGGCGCGGCCGGTCAGAGTTCGCCGGGGGCGGCGGTGGGTCAAAGCTCGCCCGGATCGGTGCCGGTCGGCCAGAACGCGGGCGGCGGGCTCTGGGTTGCTGACGGTGGCGGGGCCGTGCAAGCCGTTGACGGGCGCACCGGCCGGGTCGTCAAGACCGTCACCGTCGCCGGGATCGAGCCGCGGATGCCGCCGGCGCTCGTCGCCGCGGGTGGAAGCCTGTGGGTCTATCGGTTCGACACCGGGGCGCTCGCCCGGATCGACCCGGTCACCGGAGCTGTGCGGGCGCGGGCCACGGTGAAGCCGGTGACGCGGCTGGTGGAGAACGGGATCACCTTCGCGCACGGCTCGTTGTGGATCGCTCAGCCCGGCAAGCTGTGGCGGGTCAGCCCGGCCGGCCAGGTCAGTTCAACGGCGCTGCCGATCGGCTTCGGGCCGTCGGCGGCGGCCGCGACCGGGCGCTGGCTCTGGCTGGCTTCCGGCAAGCAGCTGTTGCGGATCGACCCGGCCCGGCCGGAGAACACCACCGAGATCGAGCTGACCGAGAGCGTCGGTCAGCTCACCTATATCGACGACGTCAACGCGACCGGCGGCAGGCTCTATGCGGTCGGGATCAACTCGCCGGTCGTTCGGCGGCTTGACCCGGATTCCGGTGCGGTGGTCGGGCAGACCCGGCTCAAGCACGACGAGCTTGCGCTCTCCCTGGCCGGGAACTGGGCGATCGGCAACTGCGGCAGCGTCGTGCGGCTGCCCGACGGGCCGGCGGTCCGGGTTTCGGACATCTCGCAGGACCTGCCGTCGGTGCTGGTGGGCGGCGACCTCTGGGTCGGTGACGAGGTGCGGTCCGAGATCGTGCGGATCGACGCCGCGACCGGGCAGGTCCGGGCCCGCCTCCCGTTCGCGGCCACTGACCCGGACGATCCCGCCTTCAACCTGATGGCCGGAGCCGGCACCGGCAGCGTCTGGGTGCTGGACGGCGGAGTGTCCCGGGTGGACGCCGACCGCGTCACCCGGATCCTGCCCGCCGAGCCGGGGGAGAGCCGGGCGGCGGCGGCCTTCTGAAGACGGTCCGGCGTGCCCGCCAAGAACCTTGATGTCGGGGCCTCACCGTGCAGTCGAGCCCCCGGCTTCAAGGAAATCGGTCCGGGACGCTTACTGACGGTCGAGGTGGTCCTCGGCCAGCGCCTTCCGCAGCCGGGAGGCCTGTGTGGGTGGGGCCAGGCCGTCGATTGGCTGGTCGACGTCGAGGTTTGCGGGGAAGGCGTATCCCTCGGCGGACGCCGCGATGACGTTTTCCACCGAACCCGCGTACGTCTGCAACACCGGGTAGAGCGCCCGCACCATCGCCGCCCGGTCGACCTTCTCCATCGCGCGCCCGAACGCGGACGAGACCTGCAGCAGGTTGGCCATGCGGCGTACCGAAGCGGATCTGTTCGTTCCGGCGCCGTGGAAGACGGCCGGGTTGAAGAACGCGGCGTCGCCCTTGGTCAGTGGCAGCTGCACGCGGTGCTGTTCGAAGTAGGCTGTGAATTCGGGGCGGTGGTAGGCGACGTAGCCGGCCGGGTATTTCTGCGAGTGCGGCAGGTACAGCGTCGGGCCGGTCTCGAGGGGCATGTCGACGTGCGCGACCGCGCCCTGCAGCGTCAGCAGCGGTGACAGCGCGTGAATATGCGCGGGGTAACGCAGCGCCTGCTCCTGCGACATGAAGCCGAGGTGGTAGTCACGGTGCGCGACCTGCGCCGTGCCGCCCGGATTGACCACGTTGACCTGGGAGGTCACCTGGTAGCCAGTGCCCAGCCAGGCCTGGCAGATCAGCGCCAGGGTGTCGTTGTCGTAGTACGAAGCGAACGCCGCCGGGTCACGTAGTGCGAACTTGTCGAGCGCTCCCCACACCCGGTCGTTGGCGCCGGGCTTCGCGAAGTGGTCGCCGCCGGTCACCCCGGCCGCCTTCTGCTCGGCGATCAGCGACTCGAACACGGCGGTGGCCCGGTCGACGACGGCCGGTGCGAACGCGCCGCTGAACATCACCACGCCCGGGCCGTCCATCAGCGCCCGCGCCAGCTCGGATTGGACCTCCCGGGTGTTCGCCGGCTTGCCGGGGTAGATCAGCACGCCGTCCACGACGTCGAGGGCGTGCGGGTAGTCGGTGGGATCCGTCTTCTGCTCGCAGACCGCCCGGAAGTCCTCCAGGTCGCAGTCGGCGGCGGTGAACCAGCTTGTCATGCCGTCACGCTAAGTCGCGCCGGGACATCGAAGAAGCTTGAGAAACCCGCAAAACCCCATCATGGTGTACGGGTGAAGCACCCCTACCGCATCCGCGAGATCGCCGCCCAGTCCGGGCTGAGCGAGGCCACCGTGGACCGGGTGCTGAACGACCGGGGCGGGGTGCGGGACAGCACGATCCGCGAGGTGCGGCTGGCCATCGCCGACCTGGATCGGCAGCGGACCCAGGTGCGCCTGTCCGGGCGCACCTTCATGATCGACGTGATCGTGCAGGCGCCGCCGCGCTTTTGTGCGGCGATCCGGGCCGCGCTGGAGGCGGAGCTGCCGGGACTGCGCCCGGTGGTGTTCCGGGCCCGCTTCCACCTGCTCGACTCGCCGTCGACCAAGGACGTGGTGGCGGTGCTCGACCGGGTGGGCCGCACCCGTTCGCACGGGGTGATCCTCAAGGCCCCGGACGTGCCGGAGATCGTCGCCGCCACCCGCCGGCTGACCGCGCCGCTGGTCACCTGCGTGACCGATCTGCCCGGCAGCCCGCGGATCACCTACGTCGGCATCGACAACCGGGCGGCCGGGGCCACCGCGGCCTATCTGATCGAGCAGTGGCTGGGCGAGCGCCCCGGCGACGTCCTGGTGGTGCGCGGGCACGGCTCGTTCCGCGGCGAGGACGAGCGGGAGGCCGGCTTCCGCGCCGAGATCGACCGGCCGCTGCACGAGGCGGTCGACGCCGAGGACCGCGCGGATGCGGTCGCCGCCGGCATCCGGGACGTGCTCGCCGGCGGTGCGCCGGTGCGTGCGATCTATTCCCTCTATGCCGGCGCCGGTGGCAACGCGGCGGTCGTCGCCGCGCTCGCCGACCGGCGTCATCCCTACGACGTCTTCGTCGCGCACGACCTGGACGGGGAGAACACCGCGCTGCTGCGGGAACGGAAGCTCTCCGCGGTGCTGCACCACGACCTGCGCAGCGACCTGCGCCGGGCCTGCCACGCGATCATGCAGGCTCACGGCGTGCTGCCCGGCCCGGTGCGCAGCAACCCGTCGGCGGTGCAGGTGATCACCCCGCACAACGCCCCGCCGGTCGAGTTCTGATGGCCTTCACTCGACCACCCGGATGCTCTCCCGGGCCGCGCGGCGCGTGGCCGGCGGTGGCGCGTCGTCGGCGTCGGGATAGCCGAGCCGGACGATCAGGTAGGGCGGGCTGCCGGGCGTCGGGCAGGCGCTCGACGGCGGCGCTCCAGCCGTCGGCGTCGGTCACCGCGAGGCGCCGGGTGTGTTCGGCCCACAGCTCCGTAGGGCCGTTGGTCCCGCCCGCGCATGCCACTTCCCGGCGTGGCCGGTGTAAGTCGCCGAACGTGTGCGGCCGCCGCACGGGCCTGGTTAGATCGAACCGGTGCCTTACCGAGGTCGCCGGGCTCGACACCCGGCCGCGCGTGCACTGAGCAGGAGAGGAACGTCATGACCGTCGACACCGACTGCCGCCAGGCCCTCCGGGAGGCCGCGGACGCGGCGCGGTACGCCCCCTCCATCCACAACACCCAGCCCTGGAAATGGACCGTCCACCCGGACCGGCTCGAGCTGCACGCGGTCACCGACCGCCAGCTCGCCGTCCAGGACCCGGACGCGCACATGCTGCTGATGAGCTGCGGCGCGGCCCTGCACCACGCCCGCGTCGCGCTGGCCGCGGCCGGTTTCCAGACCCGGGTCGAGCGGCCCGCCGGCGACCCGCTCGCGGTGATCTACCCGGAGAAGCAGGGCGAGCCTGATCGGGCCGCGGTCGAGCTGTTCGAGCAGCTCAAGGCCCGGCACACCGACCGCCGCACGGTCGGTGACACGCCGCTGGCGCCGGACGTGCTGGGTGAGCTGGTCACCGCGACCGAGCAGGAGGGCGCCCGGCTGCACCTGGTCGGCAAGGATCAGCTCATCGACCTCGCGGTCATCGTCGAGCGGGCCCAGCAGACCGAGAGCTCCGATGACCGGCTGGTGAAGGAGACCGCCGAGTGGGTCGGCGGCGAGCGCGCCGACGGCACCGGCATCCCGGACGCGAACCTGCCGGCCGGCCTGCCGCTGACCACGGTGGCCGAGCGTGACTTCGGCCGGGAGGGCACCCTTGCGGTCGGCGAGGGACACGACACCGCCGCGACGTACGGGGTCATCTACGGCACCGGTGACGAGCGGGACGAATGGCTGCGCGCGGGGGAGGCGCTCAACTCGCTGTGGGTGGCCGCGACCGCGCACGGCGCAGGCCTGCTCCCGCTCAGCGGCCCGGTCGAGGTCGGTTACACCCGGCACGAGTTGCGCCGCATCATCGGCGACCTCGGCGCCCCCTACCTGGTGGTTCGCCTCGGCGCTCTGAACCCGGCCGGCGTCCAACCGTCGCAGACCCCGCGCCTGCCGGTCGACCAGGTCATCGACGAAGTGGCGTCCTGACCGGGGCGATCAGTTCGAGCCCATCCGGAGCAGGGCGTTCCCGCCGAGCAGCAGCACGTCGGCGGCGGCGGTGAGCGCCATGCTGAGGTTGAGCCGCCGGGAGTCCGCCTCCGGGTCGTCGGAGCCGACGATGCCGCGCAGCGCCAGCACGAGCGCGGCCAGCACCAGCGGAATGCCGCCGATCAGCAGGAAGCCGACCCGTCCCGGGGTGCTCCCGCGGGTCACCAGCAGGGTCACCATCACGGTCGGGAGCACGCCGAAGAAAACCACGGCAAGGCCGGCGTACCACCGCAGGGAGCGCAACGCGTTCGTCATCGCACAGATCTTAACTTTGCCCACTTGCGCCTCCGCAGGCCCCGTTCCCTGGGGAAACCATTCATGGGCGTCGCCACCGGCCGATGAGGCAACCCGGGCGCGGCAGCGGGTCGCGTCCGGGAGTGATCAAGGTGGGGTGCGGTGAGAGCCAGCTCGCGGGTCTGGACGGCGCCGCTGACCCTGGCCGCGGCGGGGCTCTTCGTCTTCGAAGTGATCTGGTTCGGCCTGAACCTTCCGGCCAAGACCGGGCCCGCGATTCTCGGGACGACTCCCGCGATTCTCGGCTCGGCGGTGACGGCGCTGGCGATGCGGCAGGCGTGGACGTCGCCCGGCTCGGCCCCGCCGGTCCGGCGCTTCTGGCGGACCATGACCCTCTCGTCCGCCGCGATCTCCGTCATGCAGCTGACCGACCTTCCCGGCTACCTCGAGCGGCCGAGCATCCAGCCGAACGCGGCCAGCCTAACGGTGTACGGCGTCGCGATGATCTCTATCGTGGTGGCTCTGTATCGCCTGCCGCTGGGCGCACGCGGGCCGGGCGGGCGGCTGCGGTTCCTCCTGGACTGTGCCACCGTCACCCTGGCCGCGCTGCTGGTCAGCTGGTACGCCACGCTCGCCGGCGCATCCACCGAGAGCACCGCCGAGGTGGCGACCTCGACGATCGTGGTGTCGGTGGCGCTGGCGCTGGTGGTGCTCGCGCTGGCCAAGGTGGTGCTGTCCGGCGGGCGCACCATCTATCCGCCGGCCCTGCGTGCGCTCGGGATCGGCCTGGCCATGGAGATGGTGGGCGTGTTCATCATGCCGCTGGTCGCCGACCGCCCCCAGGTCGCGTCCGAACCGCTCGGCCGGTCCGCGATGTACCTCCTGGTCACGGCGGCCGCGGTCTACCAGTGCCGGGCGGCGCGGTTGCCCGAGACGGCCTGGCGGCAGCCGAAGGAACGGACCTTCAGCCGGATCCCGTACGTGGCCGTGGCGGCGGTCGAGGCGTTCCTGATGTACGCCATCCGCGGGGAGAGCGCCGCCGTACTCGTCATCGGTGGTGGCGCGGTCGCGCTGACCGCCCTGTTGATGGCCCGGCAGCTCGCCGCCTTCCGGGAGAACGGCCGGTTGATCGCCGAGGTCCGGTCCTACCATGACCAGCTCGAATATCAGGCCAACCACGACTCGCTGACCGGGCTCGCGAACCGGGCGCTGTTCACCACCGAGCTCGCCGGCCCGGCCGCCGACGGATGCCATCTGGCTCTCATCGACCTCGACGGCTTCAAAGCGGTCAACGACACGCTCGGTCACCACACCGGCGACGAACTGCTGGTCGCCGTCGCCGACCGGCTCCGGACGAGCGTGCGTCCCGGCGATCTGGTGGCCCGCCTCGGCGGCGACGAGTTCGCGGTGATCCTGCGGGGGCTCACCGACGCCGAGACCGACGAGGTGCTCGGCCGGATGTTACACACCCTGCAGCAGCCGCTGGTGGTCGACGGACAGGAGGTCGGGGTTCAGGCCAGCATCGGCGTCGCCATCGGGGACGGTAGCGACCCGGCCGAGCTGGTCAAGCGGGCGGATGCCGCGATGTACCAGGCCAAACGCGCCGGCAAGGGCCAGTTCGCCCGGTACGCCGAGGTCTGACAACGCAACGGCGCTCATGCCGACCTTGACCGCTTCCGATCCCCGTGCGCGCCTGCCGTGCTCCACCGGCAGGCCCATCCAGGAAACGGCCTACCCGCCATCTGCCGCGGCGTCGCGCGTTTCGCTCACGCTGTCTTTTTCCGTACGTCGTGCACCACTCCCGCGACAGTCGGTCCCGGCAGGTGCAGCTCACCCTCCGCGGGCCCGCTACGGGCGGGCCCGGCCCCGACGCCCGCCCCGCCCCCGACAGCCCTGGGCCCACCCGCGCCGGACTGTGCGGACACCAGTCGTGAGGGCGGGAACGCGACCGCGCCGGCGCGCTCCGGCCGGCCGGAACATTCCGATCGCGGCGGGGCATGGGCAGGTCTTTCCGGGCTCTGCGGACGCCGGCGAGGCGGCATGGGGAGACGGTCCGGCCGGCGACGCCCGGGACGCTCATGACCGAGGTGTCGGCGATGCGGCGGCAGCCGTCTGGGTGGCGCGTTTGTCGGCGTAGAGGCCGGCGTCGGCGTGCGCGTAGAGGGCGGTGAAGTCGTCGCCGTCGCGGCCGAGGACCGCCGTGCCGAAGCTTGCGCCGGTCCGCTGGGCCAAGGCGGCGCGGAGACGGCCGGAGACCGAAGGGTCGTTGCGGGGGAGCAGGGCGACGAACTCGTCGCCGCCGAACCGGCCCACCACGTCCTGCGGGAGCAGAGACGCGGTCAAGGTGCCGGCCACCCACCGCAGCAGGTCGTCGCCGGCCTCGTGGCCGAACCGGTCGTTGATCTGCTTGAAGCCGTCCAGGTCCACGATCACCAGCGTGGCGTCCCCGCCCTTGGCGAGTTCCGCGGCGCAGCGGTGCTCGAAGCCGCGACGATTGAGTATCTCGGTCAGAGCGTCCCGGCGGGACAGCTCGGTCATCCGGCGGCGCTGCCGGCCCGCCGTCCGGCCCTGCACCGCGCAGGCGGCGCAGACGACCGCGGTGCCGCCCAGATGCATCGCCACGTACCAGCCGCCGGGCGAGCCGGCCAGGACGGCCACGACGAGATAGACCGTGCCGAACAGGCCGCCCACCCACACCGACACCCGCAGCGGGCTGGTGAGCGCGATCAGCGGCATCGGCACCAGCAGGGCCAGCGCGCAGACGCCACTCACCCCGCCGTCCAGCGCCGCCATCCCGCCGATCAGGGCGGCCTCGACCACCGCGGCGGCGAGGACGACCAGGCGGGCCCGGGCGAACCGGCTGACCGGTCCGGCCCCGGCCATCAGCGCGGCCCCGGCGGTGAACAGCAGGGCGGCCAGCACGATGATCGCCGGCTGCCACGTCGCGAACGCCAACGCGTACAGCAAGCCGCATCCGCCGCCGAGCATCGACATCCAGCCGATGTCCGCCACCGAACGGCGGCGGCGCTCACTCGCCGACACCCGTGGCGCCCTGCCGGTACGGACGTGTGCGGCCGCGGCGACCGCCTCGGCCGACGGCGGCCGGCGGTCACGGGACTGCTTGTCGGCATAGACCCGGGCATCGGCCACCCGGCGCAGCTCATCCAGGGTGAGGCCGTCGGCCGGGAAGCACGCGTAGCCGACACTGGCGGGAGCCACATCGGCCAGCGCCGCCCGTAGGCGTTCGGTCAGGGCGGCGGCCTCGCCGGGGCGCACGTCGGGAAGCACGGCCGCGAACTCGTCGCCGCCGATCCGGCCGACCCCGTCCCCGGGACGCAACCCCTGCTCCAGACGGCCGGCCACGGCGGCCAGTAGCTGATCGCCCGCCTGGTGCCCGTACACATCGTTGACCTGCTTGAAGAGGTCGAGGTCGGCCAGCACCAGGGTGGTCGGCCGGCCGCCGGCGAGTTCGTACTGCAGGCGCTCGTCAAAGCCACGGCGGTTCAACGCGCCGGTCAGTGGATCGGTGCCGGAGACCCGGGCGAGCCGCCGGCGCAGCGAGGCGAGCGCGGCGGTGTGTTTCATGCAGAGATACGAGACACCGGCGAAGCCCAGGGTGCAGGCCACCGCGTACCCGGCCGGGGCTGGCTCGCCGATCAGCACAACGGCCCAGTAGGCGATCAGCGCGACCGCGGCGACCACCAGGAACCGCCGTGGCCGGGCGCGCAACGCGAGGATCACCATGCCGAACGGGACGAGCCCGCCGAACGGTCCGCCCACCCCGCCGTGCGCGAGTGCGAGCAGCGCGGCGGCCAGCACGAGAACGATCTGTCCCGCAGTACCGAGCCGCACCTCCCATCGCATGCTCCGACCTATCGACCGGAACGGCCGCAACCTGAGGTCCCGCACGTGATCGCAGGACCAGCCTCAGGCGCCCTTGCGGCTGGCGATCGCCTCCAGGAAGATTTCGCCGATCTTGGCCGGGTCGGTGGCGATGTAGACGCCGCCGGAACCGGCCGCCGTGACGATGGCCTCCAGCTCGTTGCGGTCGGTCGCGGTGCCCATGCCGATGATGATCATGCGGACCGGGCGTTTCGGGTCGCGCACCTTGGTCATCTTCGCGACCAGCTCGTCGCTGGTGAGGCCGCCGGGGTTGTCGTTCTTCCCGTCGGTGTAGATCACCACCGAGTTGGACACGCCGGCCTGCCAGCCCTGCTGCACCCGCTGGTAGGCGGCGAGCGCGGTGTCGAACAGGCCGGTGTCGCCGCCGGTCTTCGGCACGATCTTGTCGATCGCGGTCAGCATCCGGGCCCGCTCGGTCGCGCAGGGCGAGATCGGCAGGTTCTCGACCCACGGCCGGGTGCCCGCCATGTCGGTGGAGAACGTCCAGTTGCCCACCGACCAGCGGTCGTCCAGCAGCGCCAGGCCCTGCCGCGCGACCCGCTGGGTCAGCTCCGCGCGGGTGAGGCCGCCGGCGGTCGGCACCTTGGCCTTCATCGACTCGGACACGTCGAACACCGCGAGCATCCGGCCCGGCTGGGTGATCGCCGTCCAGCTGCCGAGCAGCTGGGTGATCGCGCCGGCCACCGCCTTCGGGTCGGTCGCAGCCGGCGGCGGGATGACGGCCGGGGCTCCGGCCGGGGTGGCAAAGCCGGCGCCGGCCTGGCCGGCCGGCCCGCGGACGCCCGCCTTGGCCAGGTCGGCGAGGAACGCCGGGCTGTTCAGGGAGGCGCGCAGCTCGGTCGCGGCCCCGACCACCTGCGGGTCGACCCCGGGCATGATCGCGAACGGGTAGTCGAGCGCCACCGACGCGGTCTTGGGGTAGAGCGCGGCGAGCCGGGTCGCCGGGCCGCCGGCGTTGTAGGTGATCACGTCCGCCTCGGACAGCGGCGCCAGGCCGACGCTGGTGCCGAACTTCTGCAGCATGTCGCCGCGGATGCTGGAGCTGTTGGCGGCGAGGGCCCGCATGATGCCGACCTTGAGGGCGGCGTCGGTGCCGGCCGCCCCGGCCAGCGCCAGCAACCCGGTCAGGCCGGTGGCGTCGTGGGCCGGGTCGACGATCCCGGCGCGCAGCGTCTTGTCGCCGGCGATCCGCTTGACCAGGTCTTTCATGTCGGGGGTGGAGGCCGGCGCCGCCACCGAGGGCTCGGGCGCGGCCAGCACGATCGGACTCTGCGCGATCGAGCCCAGATTGGACGGCAGGAAGCCGGGGGCCTCGCTGGCGATCCGGAGCAGCCAGGTGCCGGAGTCGGGGACCCAGGCGTCCACGTCCGGGCTCAGCTTGCCGCCGCCGAGACCGTCCAGATTGACGCCGTGCCGGTTGCCGATCGCCGAGGCCATGCCGGCCGGGTCGGCGGCGGTCACCGTGACAGCGACGCAGTTCCCGTCGGTGGCCGCCCAGGTGGCAGCGGCGGCGCGCACGGCGGGCGCGATCTCGGTGGCGGCGGCCACCCGGAGCTTCCGGATGGTGGTGCAGCCGTTGGCGGAGAGTTCGTGGTAACCGGCCCACGCGCCGCCGGTGACCACGGCGATGGCGAGCGCCGCGGCGGTGACGACGAGTCCGGTGCGCTGAAGTTCACGATGACGTCCGGGCACCCGAGACATCATGGTCGCCCCGGCGGCCGATGACCATGACCGAACGGATGAAATACACACCGTTACTGCATATAGATGTTTTGCGATGCGTGACGACTGCCGTCAGTGGACGCGAGCGGCGAGCGCGGCGCCGCGCAGGGCCGAGGTCTCCGAGTCGGTGCTGCGCAGCAGGAGGGCCGGCGCGGCGGCGGCCCGCAGCGGGGCGGCGATCAGTTGCCAGGCGGCGCTGATGCCGCCGCCGACCACCAGGACGGACGCGTCGAAGCGGCGCAGCCACGGGGCGAGCGCCTCGCCGAGCCGGGTCGCCGCCCGCTCCACCACCGCCCGGGCCGCCCGGTCGCCGGCCATGGCCCGCGCGGTCACCTCGGCGACCGTGCCGCCGGGGCTGCCGCCGGTCGCGGCCCGGTAGGCGGCCAGGATCGCGCGAGTGGACACCGTCTCCTCGAGCGGCCGCCCGTCGATGGTCAGCAGGTCGGCCCGTCCCTCCGGGGGCGCCTCGGGGGAGCCGGTCACCGGCCGGCCGTCGCGCAGAAACGCCGAGCCCACCCCGGTGCCCAGAGTGATCGCCACCGCCCGGGCATGGCCGCGGGCGGCGCCGAACGCCCACTCGCCCAGCGCGAACGCGACGGCGTCGTTGACGAAGCGGATCGCCGCCGGCCCCGGGGCGATGGCCCGGCACAGCGCGGCGCCGACGTCGACGCCGTCGAGCGAGTCGAACTTGCCGACGTCGCGGAAGCGGCCGATGCCCTCGGCGTAGTCGAACGGGCCCGGCACGGCGGCTGCCCAGATCGCCGCCGGCGGCGCCGCCAGCCGGGTAGCGGTCCCGGCGATCGCGGTGAGGATGGTGGTGGCCGGGGCCGTGCCGGGCACCGGCCCGCGAACGGTGCGCAGCACGGCGCCGCTCGACGGGTCGACCAAGGCGGCGGTCACGTGCGAGCCGCCGATCTCGAGGACCGGAACCTCGGTCACGGCTCCGGATCCTCGTCCTGCGGGTGGTCCACGACCCTGGTCGGAATGACCACTCGCTGGCTGCCGGCCCGCCGGTCGTCGGGCTCGTCGATGCGGCCGAACAGCAGGCGCGCGGCCTGCCGGCCGACCTCGGCCGCGTCGTAGGAGACCACGCTGAGCGGCAGTTGCAGCAGGTCGGCCAGCTCGATGTCGTCGAAGCCGGCCAGCGCCACCGGGACCGGGCTGCGCCGGACCGCGCGCAGGGCGCCGATCGTGTTGCGGTTGTTCGCGGTGATCAGGGCGGTCGGCGGGTCGGGGAGGGCCAGCAGCTTGCGGGTCGCCGCCGCGGCCAGCTGGATGTCGCCGCGGTGGCGGCTCACATACCGCTCGTCGAGAACCAGGCCGGCGTCCTCCAGGGCGGCCGCGTAGCCGCGGTAGCGCTCGGAGCCGGTCCACAGGGACGCGGGCAGGCCGAGGAAGCCGATCCGTTCGTGGCCGCGAGAGATCAGGATGCGGCACGCCTCGTACGTGCCGCCGAAGTCGTCGACCAGCACGCAGTCGGTGTCGATGCCGCGTGGTGGGGTGGCCGCCAGCACCACCGGCGCGCCGTCTGTGCCCTCCGGCGACAGATGCCCGTGGTCGTTGCCGGCCGGAACCACGACCAGCCCGGCGAAGCGGCGCCCGGCCATGTCCCGGACCAGGTCGCGTTCCCGGGCGAGGTCGCCGTCGGTGCTGGCCACCACGAGGCCGGCGCCGCGGGCGGCGGCGATCTCCTCGATGCCGACGGCCAGTTGCGCGTAGAACGGGTTGGCCAGGTTGGTGACGATCAGCCCGACCAGTTCGTGCGCCTCGCCGGTGCGCAGCCGCCGGGCCAGGTCGTTGGGGCGGTAGCCGACCTCGTCGACCGCCTGCATGACGCGCTCGCGGGTGGCGGGGGAGAGGCCGGCGTCACCGCGGATCGCGCGGGACACGGTCATGGCGCTGACCCCCAGGCGGGCCGCGATCTCACGCATGGTGACCCTGTCCGGCTGCTTCGGCCCGGGCGCGGTTGTCATGCGACGACGTTAGCCTTCACCAGCCGGGCCGGTGCCCCGCCGGCCGGACAGTGCACCCGGTAACCGCCGACGGCGGCCGGCACGGCGATGGTCTCGGCGTAGTTGAGCCGATGTTCGTCGCCGGCGTCGGTGCGCAGCGTGACCCGCTCGCCCTCGACCAGCGTCAGCACATGGAAGCGGCCGCCGGTGTCCTGCGTGGCGGTGCCGCCGGGCTCCACGCGCAACCGGCGCACCTCGAAGAACATCTCCGGCAGGCTGCCGATGATCTCTTCCTGCCAGCCCGGCCCGTGGCCGGCCGGGCGCGGCGACGGCACCAGCAGCTCCCCGACCGCCGCACCGGACCGCGCCGGGTCGAGGTTGCGGAAGGCGTGCTCGACGTGGACCGCCCGCTGCTGCCCGGCGCCGTCGCGGCGCAGCCAGTCGTAGAAGCGCAGCGAGTACAGGTACGGCGTGGCGCTCACCTCGAGGACGACGTTGCCGTCGCCGCTGCCGTGCGGGGTGCCGCCCGGGATGAGGAAGATCTGGTGTTCGGTGGCGGGAAAGGTCTGCACGAAATCGGTCATGTCGAACGGCACGGCCTCGGCGTCGGCCCGATGCGCCGCGGTGTGGAAGCGGTCGATCGACTCGTCGTCGCGCAGCCCGAGGAAGATCTGGTTCTGCTCGCCACCGACCATCACGTAGTACGTCTCGTGCTGGGTGTAGGGCCAGCCGAAGACCTCGCGCATGTACTCCGGTTGCGGATGGCAGTGCACGGACAGGTTGCCGCCGTCCACGGTGTCCAGGTAGTCGAAGCGGATCGGGAAGGAGGTGCCGAACCGGCGGTGCACGTCGGCGCCCAGCGTGTCGGCCGGGAAGAGGGCCACGATCAGCTGGAACGGCACCTCGACGCGGCCGGTCGTGGCGTCGCCGACCAGCACCCCGCTCTCCGGGGCGATCAGCTCGTAGCCCAGCGCGGTGGTCGGGCCCTCCGGGTTGTGCCCGAGCTTGCGGCGCGCCCACTGGCCGCCCCAGGTAGTGCTGTTGAACACCGGCCGGGTGCGGTGCGGGCGGCGGGCCAGGCCGGCACACGTGGCGCGCAGGGCAGCGCCGGTGAGCCAGGCCGGCTCGGCGGCGTCCTGGGTGTCGAGCCACAGGTCGGCCTTCGGCGCGTGCTCGTCGCGGTGCCGGTCGAGCAGCGGCCAGTCGATGTAGAACAGCCGTTTCGTGGTGGCCGGCTCGCCTGCGGGGGCCAGCAGGTTACGGCCGTGGCCGCCGGTGACGGCCGCTTCCGCGTACCGCTTGGGGAGGTCGGCCCACCAGAGCGTGTCCCACCCGGGCGCCGCCGCGGCGCCGGGCCCGAGAAGCACCCGGATGGTTTCCCCGGCGGGCGGGCCGCCGGGAAGGAGGGCCGGGTCGAGCAGCGCTTCGAGGGTGCCGCCGGCGAGCGTCTCGAAGTCGGGGTCGTCACCCAGCGCGGCCGAGCGGGTCAGCCGCTGGATCTCCGGCCAGGGGCGGCCGGCCTCGCGCAGGTCGACGACCTCGACCGGGCCGCGCGGGGCGAGCAGCGTGCTGACCGCGGCGGCCACCCGCGCCCAGTCGAGCTCGACGGGACCGTCGATGGCGAGCGTGCGCAGCGTGGTCGGCAGGTCGTCCACGGCGTTCCGCCAGCCGCGGCCCACCACCCCGCCGACGGGCGGGTAGTGCGGCTCGGGGTCGTAGGCCAGAGCGGGTGAACTCAGGAAGGGCGGCACGCCGCGACTCTAGCGAACGTTATCGGTAACGTCGAGACTCCCTGCATCTATTGCCAGGCGGTTACGTTATCGATAACATCCCCGCCAATCTACTGATCAGGGGGAGCTCGCATGGATGGCCTCCAGCTGTCCCGCCGCGGTCTGCTGGCCGCAACCGCGGCCGGTACCTCACTCGTTCTCGTCCATCCCTCGTGGAGCGGCGCCGACTCGCGCCCGGCCACCTCGCTCACCGTCCAACCGGCCGCCTTCGGAGCCATCTACGGCTCCGGCGCGCATTCGTTCACCGTCCGCGGCGGCACCGGCCCGGTCCGCTGGCGGGTGCGCGACCTGTGGGGCGCCACCATCGCCGAGGGCGCCGGGCGTGACCCGCGCCCGAACGTCACCGACGGCTACTACCGGCTGGAGGTGACGGCCGGACCGGAAACCGTGACCGTGCCGTTCGCCGTGCTGGCCCCCTACCGGCTGCCGGCCGACTCGCCGTTCGGGATCAACACCCACCTCCAGCCGCCCGAGATGGTCGCGCTGCTCACCGCGCTCGGGACCACCTGGGTGCGGACCGACCTCACCTGGACCGAGATCGAGCCGCCGCCGCTGGCCGGATGGACGCCGTTCGTCTACCAGGCGGACGCGACGGTGGAGCTCGACACCGCCGTGGCCCACTCCGGCCACTCCTCGGTCAAGGTCGTCAACCGCTCGGCGAAACAGCCCGACCACTTCGCCAGCTTCGCCCAGGAGGTGATGGTCCAGCCGAACACGGCGTACGCCTTCGGGGCCTGGGTCAAGGGCGAGGACGTGCACGCGCTGCAGTTCACCGTGAAGGGCGACTGGAGTTCCCGGATCGATGCGCCGGCCGGCACCTACGGCTGGACGAAGGTGAGCTTCGACTACACGACCGGGGCGGAGAGCACCCTGACGTTCCGGGTGATCGCCGACGACCTGGTGGGCGCCGCCTGGCTCGACGACCTGAGCATGACGGCGGCCGGCTCCGCCACCAACCTGCTCGTCAACCCGGGCTTCGAGAAGGGTCTCGCGAGCGGCTACACGTTCGACACCTACGACCCGTACCTGAACGCGCTCAAGGCCGGCGGGGTCCATCCGCTGCCGATCGTCGACTATGCGAACCCGCTCTACGACGGGGGCGACACGCCGTACTCGGACGCCGGGCGGCAGGCCTTCGGGAAGTACGTCACCGCGACCCTCCAGCACTACCGGCGCCGATTCACCGCGGTCGAGGTCTACAACGAGTGGAACGCGGGCTGGTTCACCACCGGCCCGGCCGACGGCGACGCGGGTTACTACACGAAGCTGCTCGAGACCACCTACCGGGCGATCAAGGCGACCGACCCGACCATCACGGTGGTCGGCGGCGTCACCTTCGGGACCGCGCTCGACTGGATGACCGCGGTCTTTCAGGCCGGCGGCATGGCCTATCTCGACGCGGTCTCGAACCACCCGTACACCGGGGCGCCCGAGTCCGGCGTGCCGCTCGACGAGGCCGAGCGGCAGGTCACCGCGCTGATCAAGCAGTTCAACAACGGCGCGGCCAAGCCGGTGTGGATCTCGGAGCTGGGCTGGTCCCTCGCCGACCAGCAGACCACCGCCGCCTACCTGGTGCGCGGACTGGTCCTCGCGCTGGCCGGGGGAGTGCAGAAGTTCTTCTGGTACGACCTGGTCGGCGACCAGAACTTCGGGCTGCTCGACCAGGCCGGCGACGACTACCGGCCGCGCCCGGCCTACGTCGCCTACGCCACCGCGATCCGGCTGCTCACCGGCCGGAAACCGACGTCCGCCGCCGACGGCGACCACCGCTTCGGCGACCTGGCCGTGCTGTGGAGCGCCGATTCCCGCAAGCCGGTGGAGGTCGCCACCACCCGGCCGGTCGTCCTGACCGACGTCACCGGCACCAGCACCACGCTCTATCCCTCCGGCGGCCGGGTGCACCTGACGCTCACCGGCACTCCCGTCTACCTCGCCACCACCGCCGCCGTCACGCCCGGCGGGCGGATCGACGTCACGGCGCCCGGTCTCGTGCGTACCGCCGACGGAGCGGTGCCGTTCACCTGCATCGTCGACAACACCGGCTCGGCGCACGCCGCCGACCTGAGCTTCACCACCCTCGGCGTGACCACCCGGGTCCGCGCCGCGGCCGGGAAACGGGCCGAGGTCACCGCCGCGGTTCCGGTCGACCGGCTCGACTACGGCCGCAACACGGTCGTCACCTGGGTCGGCGAGGGCGGCCAACGGATCGGGCGGCTGGTCTCGTCGGTGGTCGTCGTCCAGGTGCCGGCCGGCGAGGTCGCGGCCGTCGGCACGGTGGACTGGTCGGACGCCGAGCTGGCGCTCGCCCCGGCCGGCTACGCGGACTACCCGGCCCGTTTCCCGCAGGACGTGTCCTTCACGATCGGCGCCGACGGCCCGGCGCGGTCGTGGCCGTACATCCATCCCGGACCGGACGACGGCTGGGCCGGCGGCCGGGCCCACACGTTCACGCTCACCGTGCCGCTCGCCGCGGCGCCGGCCGGCGACCTGAAGCTGGTCGTCTTCCTGGTCGACACGCACAACACCGCCCCCGGCACCGTTCAGGTCGCTCTCAACGGCGGCACGCCGGTAACCGTGACGCTCCCGGCCGGCAGCGGCGCGGGCGCCACCTCACCCGACGGCGGCCGCACCGGCCAGTTCTCGGTGGCCCTGCCGCAATCGCAGCTCGTCGCCGGCCCGAACCAGATCACCCTGACCAAGAACAGCGGCTCGTGGATGGTCTACGACGCGGTCGGCATCTACCGCTCCTGATCCCGTACCCGGAAGAGGTCTTTGTATCATGATTTTTTCCCGTAGATCGTTCGCGGCGCTGTCCGCGTTGTTGATGATCGCTCCGGTGGCCGCCTGCGGCTCCGGCGACAGCGGCAGCGCCGACGGCAAGGTCACGCTGAAGGTGGCCGGCTGGAAGGGCGGCGGCGCCGAACCGGCCAACGTCGCCGAGATCAACGCCGCCTTCGCCAAGGCCAACCCGGACATCAACCTTGAGTTCTCCTACGTGCCGCCGAACGACGTCTACCAGCAGAAGCTCCAGTCGCAGCTGCTCGCCGGCAACGCGCCCGACGTCTTCATGGCGGACCCGCAGAAGGTGCAGGCGTGGGGCAAGTCGGGTTACCTCGCCGACCTCAGCTCGCAGGGCTGGGCCGGCGGCGTCGCCGACAAGCTCAAGCCGTACGTCAGTTACCAGGACAAGGTCCTGGCCGCGCCGATGGAGCTCAGCCCGGTCGGCGTGTTCGTCAACCTCGACCTCCTCGCGAAGGCCGGCGTCACGAAGCCGCCCGCCGACTTCCCGGGGATGCTGTCCACACTGGCCGCGCTCAAGGCGAAGGGACAGCCCGGTCTCGCCCTGCCCGACGCGCAGGGCTTCATGGCCGAGTTCGTCCTGCTGATGTCCGCCGCCACCACCGTCTACCAGCAGACGCCCGACTGGGATCAGCAGTTCACGGCGGGCAAGGTGACCTTCCCCGGCTCCTACCAGGAACCGCTGAACCAGCTCAAGCAGATCGGTGACGGCGGCTACGTCGACTTCAAGAGCGCCGTGGGCACCGACGAGTCGACGACCGGCCAGCCCGACTTCATCGCCGGCAAGTCGGCGATGTTCCCCGGCGGCGCCTGGCTCGCCGCGGCGATCTCCAAGGCGTCGTTCAAGACCGCGTTCATCCCCTGGCCGGGTGGCGCGGCGGGCGCCGACCCGAGCGTGCTGCTGTTCCCGGGCACGATGTGGGCGGTGAACGCGAAGACCAAGCAGTCCGACGCGGCCCACAAGTACCTGGACTTCTGGGCCCGGTCGGCGAACCTCGCCCCGTACCTCAAGGCGGAGGTGGCGATCAGCCCGTTCAAGGACGCCGGCGCCGCGGCCGATCCGCTGCTCGAGACGATGGCGGCGGCCTACACCGCCGGCCGCTACACGCTGTTCCCGTCGAACAGCTGGGACCTGGCCGACCCGGAGACCAAGATCCGTTCTATCCTCCAGGGCTTCCTGCTCGGCAAGACCGACGTGCCCGCGACCCTGCAGGCGATCCAGAGCGCGGCGTCCGCCGGATCCTGACCTTTGCGTCCGGGGCGGCGCACCGACCTGCGCCGTCCCCGGCAAGAACGGAGGCGACATGTTCCGCCGACGCGGGCATCTCCTGGCGATCCTGTTCATCCTGCCCGCCGCCGTCGTGTACGGGCTCTTCATCCTCTACCCGCTCGTCCGTGACGTCCTGATGAGCTTCACCGACAACACGGGCGGCCCGGCCTCCGCCTTCGTGGGCGCTGATCAATACCGGACGCTGCTCGGCGATCCGGTTGCCCGGGACGCGTTGTGGCACACCGTCGTCTACGCCGCGGTGGTCCTGGTCGTGCAGACCACGCTCGGCCTGCTCTTCGCCACGCTGCTCACCCGACGGCCGCGGATCCGCCGGACGGTCAGCAGCGTGCTGCTGCTCCCGGCGCTGATGTCCCCGGTCATGGCGTCGTTCATCTGGTCCTACCTGTACCGCCCCGACGGTGGCATCAACACGTTCCTCGGCAGCATCGGACTCCACGCGCTGCAGCAGATCTGGCTCGGCGACGCCTCGATCGCGCTGTACGCGATCGCCGCCGTGAACATCTGGATGTTCGCCGGCTACTCCTGCATCATCTTCCTGGCCGGCTACGCCGGAATCCCGCAGGAGCTGCTGGACGCCGCCGACCTCGACGGGGCCGGCTGGTGGCAGCGGTTCCGCAAGGTCGAGTGGGCCATGCTGGCCCCCGCGCTGACCGTCAACGTCACCCTCAGCCTGATCGGCTCGCTCGGCGTCTTCGACTACCCCCTCGTGCTGACCGGCGGCGGCCCGGTCGGCTCCACCAACACCCTCGCTCTGCTCGTCTACCAGGACATCTTCCGCAACAGCGACTTCGGCATGGGCGCCGCCACCGCGGTCGTCCTGCTCGTGCTCGTGCTGGTCGTGTCCAGTTCGGCCGGGGCGCTGCTGCGACGCCGGGAGCGTGTGCTGTGAAGCTGCGCGGTCGTGTCCTCGACGTCCTGCTCGTGCTCGCGGCGCTGGTCTTCATCGCGCCGTTCCTGTTCACGCTCATCGCCTCGTTCCGCACCCCGGCCGACCTGGCCCGCGATCCGCTCGGCTGGCCGGACGCCCTCACCCTGGCGAACTACCGCGCCTCGATCGGTCAGATCCGCTACCTGAGCAGCGCGCTCAACACCATCGTGCTCACCCTGGCCTCCTGCGTCGCGGTGTCGGTTCTCGGCGCCCTGGCCAGCTATCCGCTCGGCCGGTTCACCGCCCGGTGGACCTCCGTGGCGTACCGGCTGTTCGCCGTCGGCCTGACCGTCCCGGTGTTCGTCGTCATCGGCCCGCTCTACCTGCTGATGCGCGACCTGCACCTGCTCGACAACCGGCTCGGTCTGGTGATCATCTACACCGCGCTGAACCTGCCGGTCTCGGTCTTCTTCTACACCAGCTTCGTCCGGCAGATCCCGGTGGAGCTCGAGGAGGCCGCCGCCATCGACGGCTGCGGCCCGCTGCGCACGTTCTTCACCGTGGTCTTCCCGCTGCTGCGCCCGATCACCGGAACCCTGCTGACCTTCGTCTCCCTGCAGGTCTGGAACAACCTGGTGATCCCGCTGGTCTTCCTGCAGGACCCGGCCAAGAGCACGGTGATGGCGAACGCTTACTCGCTCGCCGACCCGCACACGCTCCAGCCGGCGCAGCTCTTCCCGGCGGCGCTGCTGGGCGCCCTGCCGCTGTTCCTGCTTTTCCTGATCTTCCAGCGCCAGGTGATCCAGGGGATGACTGCGGGGGCGGTCAAATGACCGGGCGGGTGCTGGTCACCGGCGCCACCGGGATCATCGGCCGGGAGGTGGTGCGGCACCTGCTCGATTCCGGGTCCGCGGTCACCGCGCTCTCCGCCGACCGGCGGACCGGCCTGCCGCCGGAGGTGCGGACGGTGGTCGGCGACGCGACCGCCGAGCGGCTGGTCGACGACGCCCTGACGGGCTGCGACGCGGTGGTCCATCTGGCCGCGCTGGCTCATCCCAGCTTGGGTACGCCGTTACGCGTCTACGCCAACAACGTGGTCTCCACCTTCACCGTGCTGTCGCTCGCGGCCGAGCGCGGGATCGGCCGCGCCGTCATCGCCAGCAGCATCAACGCGACCGGCGTGAACCTCAACCCGCACCAGGTCCGGCCGGCCTACTTCCCGCTCGACGAGGACTCGCCGGCCGACATCGCCGACGCGTACTCGCTGTCCAAACGGGTCGACGAGCTGGCCGCCGCAATGGTCGCGCGGACCTGGGGGACGACCGTGGTGGCGCTCCGGTTCCCGCTGGTCAAGACCCCGGCCGAGCTTCGCGCGGTCGCGGCCGGCGAGCCGGCCGAGATGATGCGTACGGGGTGGGCCTACCTGACCGTGAACGACGCCGCCCGGGCCGTGCTCGCCGCGCTGCGCGCACCCCTGATCGGGTCCCATGTGATCGGCCTGAGCGCCGCGACCACGCTGCTCGATCGGCCCACGACGGAACTGCTCGACACGTACGCCCCGGAGGTGCCCCGCCGGCGCGCCTTCACCGGTCGCGAGGCCCTCGTCGACGCGTCCGCCGCCCGGCGGCTGCTCGGCTTCGAACCCAGGGAGACCATCTGATGCGGATCACCGCGGTGGAGACGTTCGTGCTGTCGAACCGGCACGCCCTCGTGAAGATCTCGACGGACGACGGCCTGGCCGGCTGGGGCGAGTGCACCCTGGAGAACTGGGTGCGCACCGTGGTGGCCGCGGTGCAGCGGCTGACCGAGCACCTGATCGGCGCCGACCCCCGGCCGATCACCGGGCTGTGGCAGACCCTGTCGCGCGGCGGGTTCTACCGCGGCGGGCCGGTGCTGTCGTCCGCCGTCGCCGGCCTCGACCAGGCGCTCTGGGACCTCAAGGGCCGGTCCCTCGGCGCACCGGTGCACGAGCTGCTCGGCGGGCCGGTGCGGCACAGCGCCCGGGTGTACGGGCACGCCAACGCGCCCGGCCGCACCGGCGACCCGGACCGGGCCCGCGCGCACGTCGCCGCCGGCCTCGACCTGGTCAAGGTGGCGCCGCAGCATCAGCTGGACTACCTCGCGTCCCCCTCGGCGCTGAACCGGATGGTGGCGGATCTGACCGACGTGCGGGCCGCCGTGGGCGACACCGTCGACATCGCGCTCGACCTGCACGGGCGGTGCTCGGTGCCGCTGGCCCGCCGGTTGCTGCCGCGGCTGGAGCCACTCGGCATCGCCTTCGTGGAGGAACCGGTCCGGCCCGAGCACAGTCACCTGCTGTCCGAGGTGGTGCGCTCGTCGCCGGTGCCGATCGCGACCGGCGAACGGCTCTACTCCCGGGCCGAGTTCCAGCCGGTCCTGGCGGCCGGGGTGGCGATCGTGCAGCCGGACGTCAGCCACGCCGGCGGCATCACCGAGGTGTTCCGCATCGCGACCATGGCCGAGACGTACGACGCTCAGCTCGCCCCGCACTCGCCGCTCGGCCCGGTCGCGCTCGCCGCCAGCCTGCAGCTCGCCTTCGCCGTGCCCAACTTCTACGCCCAGGAACAGTCGCTCGACCTGCACCTCGGCTCGTCCGCGGCGGCGCGGGTGCTGGCCGATCCGGCGGTGCTCACCCCGGTCGGCGGGCGGATCCCGCGGCTGACCGGCCCCGGCCTCGGCATCGAGATCGACGAGGACGCGGTGCGCGCGGCGGTCGACGACGGCCCGCTGGCGGCCGGCTCGCCGGTCTGGCTGCTCCCGGACGGCGGGTTCGCCGAGTGGTAGCCGCCTTCGACGCGATCTGTGTCGGCGAGTCGATGGCGCAGCTCACCCCGCACCCGGCCGGCCCGCTGTCGGCGGGCGGACCGATGTGGCTGGACGTCGCCGGCGCCGAGTCCAATGTGGCGGTGCACCTGGCCCGGCTCGGCGACCGGGTGGCGTGGGCCTCCCGGGTCGGCGCCGATCCGCTGGGCCGGTTGGTCCGCGACCGGATCGCCGGTTACGGCGTGGACATGTCGCTGGCGGAGACCGACCCGGCCCGGCCGACCGGCGTGTATTTCAAGGATCCCGGTGGCGGGACCACCACGGTGCACTACTACCGAGCCGGATCGGCGGCCGCCACGCTCGGCCCTTCGCTGCTCGCACATCCGGCCTTCGCCGCCTGCCGGCTCATCCACCTCAGCGGCATCACTCCCGCCCTGTCGGAGAGCTGCCTGGCCCTGATCGACCGCGCCCTGGCGATGCCGACGACGGTCAGCTTCGACGTCAACCATCGCCCGGCCCTCTGGCCGTCCGTGCGGCGGGCCGCGGCCGTGCTGGCCGGGCTCGCCGACCGCGCCGGCCTCGTGTTCGTCGGGCTCGACGAGGCCGACCGACTGTGGGGCACCGGCACACCGGCGGAGGTGCGCGAACGCCTCGCCGGACCGGCGGTCCTGGTGGTGAAGGACGGCGCCCGCGGCGCCACCTCCTTCCACCCCGGCGGCGTCACGTTCGTCCCGGCCGGCCCGGTGGAGGTGGTCGAACCGGTCGGCGCGGGGGACGCGTTCGCCGGCGGCTACCTGCACGGCCTGCTGGCGGGCTGGGCGGAACCGGCGCGGCTGGCACTGGGGCATCGGATCGCCGCCGCCGCGCTGCGCACCGGCGGCGACATCGGCGAGGACTTGGGGGAAGATTCGTGAACGACTTCGAGGACATCTTCGGCGGATCGCGCGTGCTGGCGATCCTGCGGGGCCTGCCGCCCGGCCCGGCCGTGGCGCTCGCGAACCGGGTCTGGGACGCCGGGGTCGACCTGATCGAGGTGCCGATCCAGACGGCGGAGGCGGTCGACTCGCTGCGGGCGGTGGTCGCGGCCGGCCGGGAACGCGGCCGGCGGGCCGGCGCCGGCACGGTGATCACGCCGGCGCAGGTGGCCGCCGCGGCCGACGCCGGAGCGCAGTACACGGTGGCGCCCGGCCTCGATCTGACCGTGCTGGCCGCCAGCCTGGCGGCCGGACTGCCGCACCTGCCCGGGGTGGGCACCGGCAGCGAGGTGCAGCACGCCTGGGCGGCCGGCTGCCGCTGGCAGAAGGCGTTCCCGGCGGCCGCCCTCGGTCCGGGATGGCTGAGCGCGATGCGCGGGCCGTTCCCCGGCGTGCGCTTCGTCGCGACCGGCGGCCTCACCGTCGCCGGCGCCCCCGAGTTCCTGGTCGCCGGCGCGCGGGTGGTCGCGCTGGGCTCGGCCCTGGCCGACCCGGACCAACTGCCGCGCCTGGCTGAGCTGCTTCGATAGTGCTTATCGGGGGGCAGGTGGGAGCGAGGCGAGGTCCAGGTCGTGGCTGCCGTCAGGCGCGGGCTGGACCACGCCGTAGCCCCGCGTGTCCCACCAGATAAGCACTAGCATCGGATCATGTCTCGACGGGTCGCACTGGCGCTGGGGTCCGGCGGGGCGCGGGGGTTTGCCCACATCGGCGTCATCCAGGTGCTCGGCGAGCGTGACCTCGAGGTCGTCACGGTGGCCGGGTCCTCGATGGGCGCCCTGGTCGGCGGTGTGCTGGCGGCCGGGCGGATGGCCGAGTTCACCGAGTGGGCGGTCGGGCTCAAGCAGCGTGACGTGCTGCGGCTGCTCGATCCCAAGTGGGCGCTGCCCGGCGTGCTCGCGGCCGACCGGCTGATCGATCACCTGGACGGTTTCCTCGGCGACGCGCTGATCGAGGAGCTGCCGATTCCGTACACCGCGGTGGCCACGGACATCACCAGCCGGCGCGAGGTGTGGTTCCAGAAGGGCTCGCTGCGCTCGGCGATCCGGGCGTCGATCGCCATCCCCGGCCTGATCACCCCGGTGGTCGCGGATGGCCGGGTGCTGGCCGACGGCGGCCTGCTGAACCCGGTGCCGATCGAGCCGACCGCCGCCGTGCCGGCCGACCTGACCGTGGCCGTCTCGCTGCTCGGCCGCCGCCCCGAACACGAGTCCGCTGCCCCGATCCGGGCCGCGGCCAGACGCGACTGGCGGGCCCGGCTGCGCCTGGGCCGGGCCGGCCCCGAGGAGGTCGTCCCGGAGCCGGCCGAGCTGCGCCTGAGCGACGTCATCACCAACTCCATCGACGCGATGCAGGACATGATCGCCCGCTACCGGATGGCCGGCCTCCCACCCGACGTGCACATCTCCGTCCCGGTGAACGCGAGCCGCGTGCTGGACTTCCACCACGCGGCCGTCATGATCGCCATCGGCCGAGAGCTGGCCACCAAGGCCCTGGACGACGCCGGCTACGGGACGGCGGCGGCGACCAGTTCCTGATAGGCGGCCACGCCGTCCGGGTCGGCGTAACCGCCGGCCGGGAACGCGGTCGCGCCCAGATACCAGTTGTCCAGCTGCCAGTAGCTGACGATGTGGAAGTTGTGGGTGGTCAGCCAGGTGCGGGAGGCGCGGATGGCGGGGCCGCGCGAATTGCGTACACCCTGGTCGTCGTCGATTCCCCACTCCGGGAGCGTGAGCGGTTTGCCGAGGCCGGAGACGGCGTTGTACCAGCGGATCATCCGCGGGTCGCTGCCCACGCTGACCGGGTCGTCCGGTTCGCTGCCCCGGGTGCTGGCCTGCCAGTAGAGGTCCAGGCCGTACGCGTCGGCGTACGCGGCCGGGACGATCCAGTCCTGCACCTCGTAGTCGCCGCCGGTGCCGTTGTTCGTCACCTTCGTCGAGCCCGAGCGCCACTGGTAGGACATGTAGATCGGGATGACGTTCACGGCCGGGTTGGCCGCTTTGGCCACCGTGTAGACGCGCTGGAACGCGGCCACGAACTGCACCCCGGTCATGTCGTTCTCGGGCTCGTGGTTGTAGGTCAGGTAGCTGCCGGCCGGCATGGCGGTGGCGATGTTCTGGATCTCGGTGTCGCAGCTGCCGGCGGCGACCGCGGTCGGTGTGCAGGATGTCTTGAACGAGTACCACAGCGCCGCGCCCTGGCTGTTGTGGCAGCTGAGCGCGTCCGCGTTCGGCAGCTGCCCGGCCGAGGCGAAGACCCGCCGGATGCCGAGGTAACCGAGGTGGGTGCGTTCGTCGAGGAAGCCGGCGCAGGTGTTGCCGCTGCCGACCGTGTCGGATGCCGAGGTGGTCGCGCCGACCGCGAGGGTGGGCAGGGCGGCGCGGGCCACAGTGGAGCCGGATGCGACCAGGAGTACGACGCAGGCGGCGATGACGAGCATGCGATGCCTCATGCACGGAGCGTAAGCACAACCATCAATAGATCGCCATACGACAATATTTGAGGGGTTGTGCCGATGTCCGCGGATCGGGAGAATACGCGCGCCGGGTGACTGTCGATCATGGACGGACGGAAGGCGATGACCGACGAGCGGGACACGAACGTGCCACAGACCGCGCGCATCTGGAACTACTGGCTCGGCGGCACGGACAATTTCGCGGTCGACCGGCAGGTGGGCGACCGGATCCGGGCCGCCTTCCCGCAGATCGTCGACAACGCCCGCGCCTCCCGGGCCTTCCTGGTGCGCGCGGTCAGCTACGTCGCCGGAGTGGCCGGCATCCGCCAGTTCCTCGACGTCGGCACCGGCCTGCCCACCGCCGACAACACCCACGAGGTGGCCCAGCGCGTCGCGCCCGAGTCGAAGATCGTCTACGTCGACAACGACCCGCTCGTCCTGGTGCACGCGCGGGCGCTGCTGACCAGCAGCCCCGAGGGCGTCACGCAGTACATCGACGGCGACGGGCGCGACTCGGCGAAGGTGCTGGCCTCGGCGGGCAAGACGCTCGACTTCGGGCAGCCGGTCGCGCTGATCATGTCCGGCATCCTCGGCCACGTGACCGATGACGATCAGGCGCTCACGATGGTCCGCGAATACGTCGCCGCCCTGCCGCGGGGCAGCTATCTCATCGCGCTCGACGGCTCACACAGCATCGAGCACGGCGAGGCCGAGAAGATCTGGAACGAACAGGCCAATCCGCCGTACGTCCTGCGCGGCCACACCGCGTTCGGCCAGTTCTTCGAGGGCCTGGAGCTGGTCGATCCGGGCGTGACCTCGGCCCCACTGTGGCGGGCCACCTCGCCCGACCAGCAGTGGCTCGACGTCGTCTGCGGCGTCGCTCGCAAACCTTAGGGAGCCTTCGGGGCCGAGGCTTTCTGTACGGGCGGCGACGTCCACAACCGCACGCGCACCCGACCGCCCCGCACCACGCGACCGCCGTGCAGCACGAGCACGCGCCGCGCCTTTCGCCCAACGGGACGCCGCACCCACCGGCTTTGCTCTGCGTACCTATGCGCGCGGATCCGCGCGCATACGTGCGCAGAGCAAAGCGCCGAACCGGCTGGTGTTCGTCCAGGTCGGGGCGGTTGATCTCGGGGCCTTTCGGCGGTCGGGAGGGTGTCGGGGCCGGGCCCGCCCGTAGCGGGCGCGCGGTGGGTGAGTTGCACCTGCCGGGACCGGCTGGCACGGGAGTGGGGCAGCGCGTACGTGAAAAGGGAGCGTGAGTGAAACGCGTGGCGGTAGGTGAGGCCGTTTTCCTGAATACAGGGCCGTCGTTGTGCGGGGGGAGAGGCCACTTTTCTTGAATTCTTGAAATCGGGCCTTCGGGCGGAGCACGGCCGACGCGTAATGCGCGGGGGAGATGGAGGCCGGACCGTGGCGGCGAAACGTGACTGGACGCTGATACCGCGCTGAGAGCGATCGGGCGCCGGCCGGCAGTCGGTCTACTTTGGCTGGTATGTCGCAGGTGATCCGCGTGGCCAGGATCTTTGACGGGGAACGGCTGCACCCCTTCGGTGGCGTGGTCGTGGTGTCTGCGGGCCGGATCGGCGAGCTGCGTCTCGGTGATCACCCGGAGTCCGTCGAGCTGGTCGACGGCACGCTGCTGCCCGGCCTGATCGACTGCCACGTCCACCTCTGCGCGGACGCCGGGCCGGGCGCCCTCGACCGCTTGGCGGGCGCCGAGCCGGCCGGGCTCAGCGCCACGATCGAGGCCTCTCTGCACGCGCACCGGCGGGCCGGCGTGACCACCGTGCGCGACCTGGGCGACATCGGCGACGCCGTGCTGCGCGCCGGGCTCCCGAACGTGATCGCCGCGGGCGTCCCGCTCACCACGCCGGGTGGGCACTGCTGGTTCCTGGGCGGCGAGGTCCGTGGCGCCGGCGCTGTTCGCCGGGCGGTGCGCGACCGGGCGGCCCGCGGCGCCGGCGTGGTGAAGGTGATGGCCAGCGGCGGCGTGTTCACGCCGGGCACCGACACGGCGGGCACGCAGTTCACCGACGAGGAGCTGGCGGCGGCCGTCGACGAGGCGCATGCGTGCGGCCTGCCGGTCACCGCGCACGCGCACGCCCACGCCGCGGTATGGCAGGCGCTGCGCGCCGGGGTGGACGGCATCGAGCACTGCACCGCGGTGACCGCGACCGGCGCGCACGTCGACGACGAGTTGGCCGCGGCGCTCGCCGCCGCCGGCGTCGCGGTCTGCCCGACGCTCGGCTCCGACCCGGCGGTCGTCGTCCCGCCCGAGGTGCTCGCGATGGCCGAGCGGGCCGGCCTCACCCAGGCGATCCTTCAGGACGGCGTGGACCGGCTGTCGCGGGCCGGCGTGCGGATCGTGGCCGGCTCGGACGCGGGGATCGGGCCGGCCAAACCGCACGGCATCCTGCCGCGCACGCTGGCGGAGTACGTGGACAGCGGCAAGTCCGCGGCGACCGCGCTGACCGCCGCCACCGTCACCGCCGCCGAGGTGTGCGGTGTGCCGGATCGCAAGGGCCGCATCCGTCCCGGCTTCGACGCCGACCTGCTGATCGTCGCGGGCGACCCGGTCGCCGACATCACCGCCCTGCAGCGGCCGGCGCGCGTGTATGCCGGAGGTCACGTTGTCGTTTAGACAGGGCTGTCTAATACTCGCTTTAGACAGATCAGTCTAAAGCTGGGAGTTGTCATGAGTGAGTTGTCCGGCAAGACCGCCCTCGTCACCGGGGCCACCTCGGGCATCGGGCGGGCCGCCGCGAAGGCGCTCGCCGCTCAGGGTGCCACGGTCGTGGTGCACGGCCGCGATGCGGAGCGCGGCGCCGAGGTCGTCAAGCAGATCGAGGCGGAGGGCGGGACGGCCCGCTTCGTGGCCGCCGACCTCAGTGACCCGCAGGACGTGGCCCGGCTTGCCGACGCGGCCGGCGCGGTGGACGTGCTGGTCAACAACGCCGGGTCGTCCTGGTTCGGGCCCAGCGCCGAGCTCGGCGCCGACCGTTACGACGTGCTGTTCGACGGCAACGTGCGCTCGGCGTACCTGCTGACGGCGGCCCTGGCGCCGGGGATGGCCGGGCGGGGTGCCGGCAGCATCATCAACATCGGCAGCATGGCCGGCGCGGTCGGCCTGGCCGGCGGGGCCGCCTACAGCGCCACCAAGGCGTCGATGGACGCGCTGACCCGGGCGTGGGCGGCGGAGTTCGGGCCGGCCGGCGTCCGTGTCAACACCGTCGCGCCCGGACCGGTGCGCACCGCCGGCGCCCGCCCCGAGGTGACCGACTCGCTCGCCGCGACCACGCTGCTCGGCCGGGCCGCCGAGCCGGACGAGATCGGCGAGGTGATCGCGTTCCTCGCCGGGCCGAAGGCCGGCTACATCACCGGCGCCACCATCCCGGTCGACGGCGGCCGCACCGCGGTCTGATCCAGCAGCTAAGCCCTAGAGTGAAGCCATGACATCGAGTCGGCGCTCCGCTCGCGAGCGCCTGCTCGAGGCCGCCGACCGGCTCTTCTACAACGAGGGCATCCGCAGCGTCGGGATCGACCGGGTCCTCGACGAGTCCGGCGTCGCCAAGGGCTCGCTCTACTACAACTTCGGCGGCAAGGACGACCTGGTCCGGGCCTACCTGCAGAACCGGCACGCTACGTGGGCCGCGCGCCTCGACGAGAAGATCGCCGCGCAGGCGGCCCCGCGGGCGCGGATCCTGGCGATCTTCGACGGGCTGGCCGAGCTCTTCGCCGAGCCCGGCTTCCGCGGGTGCGCGTTCCTCAACGCCGCCGCCGAGGCCCAGCCGGGCAGCGCCGAGGACCTGGCCACCAAGGACTTCCGCACCTGGCTGCACGCGCTGTTCGGCGCCCTGGTGGAGGAGGCCGGCCACCGCGATCCGGGCCGGCTCACCACCCAGCTGGTGCTGCTCTACGACGGCGCCAACATCGCCGCGGCACTGGACGCCGACCCGCGGGCGGCCGAAGCCGCCCGCGAGGCCGCCGAGGCTTTGCTAACGGTTCACGACGTCTCGAAGGCGCCGAGGTCCGGGGCCGATCCGTTGTAGGGCAGGCCGACGTTGGTGCCCTTGTCGATCAGGGTGCTGCCGGACGCCAGGTGCAGCGAGGTCAGCACGGGCAGGCTGCCGTCGGACTGACGTGACACCTCCCAGCCGGTCGTCGTCACGCTCTGGAACTGGCTGTTGGACATCGTCACGCTCAGGTTCCACGAGTTGTACGACGCGCTGGTGCCGCTCATGTTGCCGGTCAGCGTTCCGCCGTACGCGATGTTGTTGCGCAGGTTGCCGAGGCCGACCGCCGAGCCGCTGGAGTTGATGCCCAGCATGTTGTAGTCGGTGCCGTTGCTGTAGCTGGTGTTGTTGAAATAGTCGTTGGCGACCGTGTGGTGGTTGGCGTAGAAACCGGCCGACCGGTTCAGGAACGCCACCGAGTTGCGCACCGTGTGCTTGACGCCGCCGGAGACGTAGACGCCGCCGTAACCGCCCATCTTGAAGCCGTTGCCGTCCTGCGCGGCGGTGGTGGTCTGCGGCAGGTAACCGTTACGCCAGGCCCACGAGTTCTCGATCGTCACCGACGAATACGCGTTGATCAGGTCGAATCCGTCGTCGGTGTTCCACCAGGCCCGGCAGCCGCGGAAGACGTTGCCGGACTTCCCGGCCGGGATGTGCGCGCCGAAGCCGTCGGCATTGGTGCCGGCCCCGGACGAGCTGTACGGGTCGTAGTTGTCGTGCGAGTCCGAATTGAGCACCAGGTTGTTGCCGCCGTTCGCGATGAACAGCCCCGGCCCCATGTTGTTGTGCGTGTTCAGCTTGTCGAAGGTGTTGCTGCTGCCGGAGATCCAGACGCCCCACGACTCGTGGTTGAGGCTGTTGTTCTGGCGGACTCCGGTGATCTCGAAGCCGCGCAGGGTGATCGAGCTGCCGGTGACGTCGAAGCCTTTGATGCGGCAATTGACGCCGGTCATCCCGGAGAAGTTGAACTGCACCTTCTCGGCCGGGTAATTGGCGTAGGTGATGCCGCTCTTGCTCAGCGTGATGGCGTCGACCACGGCGGTCTGCGACGAACAGCTGGTGGTCGCGGCCGTGTAGCTGTAGGTGCCGGCCCGGAAGTAGACGGTGTCGCCGGACGCGGCCGCGGTCTGCGCCTTGGCGATCGTCTTGAACGGCGCGGCACTGGTGCCGGCGGCGCTGTCGCTGCCGCTGGGAGAGACGTAGTAGGTGGTCGCGGCGGAGGCGCTGCCGGCGACGACGAGGGTGCCGACGCTGGCGGCGCCGGCGGCGGCCACCAGGGCGAGGACGGTACGGAGTTTCATGATCACCTCAGGAACGTGACGAGTGGCAGGTGGAGTTCGCGGATGCCGTCGATGACGAGACCGGCCATCGCGGTCGCCCCGTACTCGGAGAAGTGGGTGTTGTCGTTGAGCTCGGTCAGGAAGAGCGGGGCCGAGCCGGCCGGGCCGAGGCCCTCGACCAGCGCCTCGCTCCTCGCGGTGAGGTCGATCAGCGGCACGGCCTCGGTGGCGGCGACCGCGCGCATCTCGGCGGGAAGGTCCACGCCGAGTGAATTGATGTGCAGGGCGGTGGCGTTCAGTGCCGCCCCGTCGAACAGCCGGCGCACGGTCGGCGTGACCAGAATCGGAAGACCACCCTTCGCGCGTACGCCGTTGACGAGCGCCGTGAGATTGGCCCGGTAGTCCTCGGCGGTGGTGGTCTTGTCGTTGTGCCCGAACTGGATGAGCACCGGATCGCCGGGCCGGATCAGCGGCTGCATGGTCGGGAACAGCGCGGCGGTGGCAAGAAAGCTGCCGGAGCTCTCGCCGGAGTCGGCGTAGTTGGCGACCACCGCGCCGCGCCGGACCGAGGTGGTGAAGATCTGACCCCAGCCGGTGTACGGGGTGACCGGCTGATCGCAAACGGTCGAGTCGCCGGCGAGATAGATCACCAGCGGCCGCCACGCCCGCGTGATCGTCACCCGGCCGACCGAGGGCGCCGCGCCGTCGAAGGTCAGCGTGAGCCCGGGCGTCCCGGTGCCGCCCTGGCCGGTGGGCTGACCTTCGGGCTCGCGGACGTTGACGGTGGCGGTGCGGGTCCCGGCCTCGCCGGCGGTGAAGATCCGGCGGCGGGCCTCGACCTCGAGCCCGGTGCCGGCGCCGACGGAAGCGCTGAGGTCGTAGTTGCCGGGGGAGACGTCGTAGTGGCAGACGATGGGTGCGGTGCCGGCGCAGGCGGCGGGCAGGGCCGCGGCGTCGGCCGGATGGGCGAGCAGCCCGGCGGCTGCGGCTGTGCCGGTGACGGTGACACCGGCCAGCCACAACCGCCGTCGAGCGTTGGGGGGCATGCCTGACTCCTGGGGGAACGGCGGTTCTCACCGCAGGAGTGGCCGGCGACGCCGGCTCGGCGGGAATCGGGACTTGAAGCTATATATCGAATAGCGTGGATGTCAAACTCCTGGCCCTCGCCGAGGAAAGCGCTTGCTCCAGGAGAAACCGTCAGCTCACGTCGCGCAGTCCGGTCTCCGGCCGGGCGTCGGCGGCGGCCGGCGACACCACCGTGGCGCGGACGGTCAGGCCGCCGACGTGGCGGAAGAAATGGCCGTACACCGGCAGGACGCCGTAGGTCGTGGCGCTCCAGAGGCTGCTCTCCGGGTAGCGGCCGTCGTACTCGATCGGCTCGGCCGGAACCTTGGCCGCGCCGCCTGGCACCGCGGTCCGCACGTTGCTGACCAGCACGTCGTACACCCGGAAGGTGTCCTGCCCGGTCACGATGGACGGTTCCACCAGGTGGGTCGCGGTGATGTCCTCCAGCCGCACGCCGCTGATCCAGGCCGGTGGCGGCGGGTTGGTGCGGTCAGCCGTCCGCCGGCCGAGCAGCACGAAGTGCGAGCGGCGGGCGCCGTCGATCGTGATCCGGCGGAAGGCCGGCATCCAGGCCACCCCGCCGTCCGTCGCCAGCACCGTGATCGCGCTCTTGTCGACGTGCTTGACCAGGACGTCCTCCATGGCGCCGTCGCGGAACGCGCCGAAGCTGGCGGTGCCCAGCTTCAGTCCGTTGGCCCGCGACGACCGCCCGACCGTGGACAGCCGCACCACGGCGTGCTCGACTCCGGCGGCGGTGTTCGACTTGAAGCAGATCGCGTCGTCGTCGGCCAGCACGCTGACCCGTTCGATCAGCACGTGGTGGCTGTCGACGACGTCGATGCCGTCGCGGTTGTAGGCGATGTCGCTGTCCAGGTTGACGTCGGCGATCAGCAGGCCGTCGATCTGGACCGGCACGATGCCCCAGGCCGCCGAGTTGCGGACGTGCACGTTGCGGATGCTGACGTTGCTGCCGGCCATCGGCGCGATCAGCAGCGGGCGGACCGTCGGGCACGCGGTGCCGTCGCAGCCGACCCACTGGGCCGAGGTGCCGTTGCCGTCGATCGTGCCGCCGCCGTCGATGTGCACGTTGCCGGCGCCGACCGAATAGATGAGCGCCTTCCACGTCGACGACCCGAAGTCGGGGAAGTCGAGCTTGCCGCGGTCCTGCAGCGGATAGTCGTTGTCGTCCGGGCTGCCGAGCAGCGTCGCGCCGCGGGCCACCCACAGCGTCAGGTCCGACTTCAGGCGCAGCGTGCCGGTGCGAAACACGCCGCCGCTGACCAGCACCGCGCCGCCGACCGGGGTGTCGTCGATGGCCCGCTGGATCGCCACCGTGTTCAGCGTGACGCCGTCCGGGACCGCGCCGAACTGCCGCACGTCCCGGACCTCGGCCGGGATCGCCGACCCGCTCGGGTAGACGAGCAGGTTGTCGACCAGCACGGTGCCGGCCTGCCCGTCGCCGACGCCGAACAGCAGCCGGCTGATGCTCGTCATCGTCTGGTCGCGCAGCGGCCACTGCGGAACGACGGTCGAGCCGGCCGTGGCCGCGGGCGCATAGCGCCGCCCGTCCACGAAGATCTCGAACTGGTGGGTCGCCACGTCGACCGCGAGCTGCACCGCGTACCACTCGCCGGCGGTGAGGGTGAGCAGTTGGGTGGAGGTCTTGCCGTCGGTGAGGACCAGATGGTCCTTGACGAACTGGAGCGAGACGGCGGCGGCTCCGGAGTCGTTCTGCAGGTACATCGCGACCTTCGTGCCGGTCAGCTCGTCGGTCCGCAGATTGGCCCGCACGAGGAGGACGCCGCTCTGCGCCGGGAACCGCCGGATCGCGCTGACCGCCGCGGCCGACGCGCTCTTGGTCAGCCGCAGGCTGCGATCGGCGTCGCTGGGCGTGGCGACCACGGTGGCGCCCGCCGAGGCCTGGAACCACCCCGGCGGCGTGGCGCCGGCCGGGGCGTCGTTGAAGCCGTCCTCGACCAGGTACGCCACGGACGGCGCCGGGATCTCGCGGACCAGGACGTCGTCGATGCCGAACGTTCCGGCGTCACCGACCGACAACGCGGTCAGCGCGGTCGATGCGGTCGCGAACCTGGCGCCGGTGAGCAGGCGCAGGCCGTCGACGTACAGGTCCCATTGCTGAGCGGTGACGTCGAGTTCGGCCCGCAGCGCGTACCACCGGTCCGCCGTGACCGCGGTCAGGAGAGCGCCGGTGGCCGCGTCGGTCAACCGGCCGTCCCGCAGGACCACCCCGGCCGCCGGCCCGGCGTCACCGGCGAGCGTCAGCGCGCCCGCACCGCGGACCCGCATCTCGGCCCGCACCGTTCCGGTGAGCCCGGCCAGCGTCGTCGTCGCGGTCGCCCCGCCGGACACCTGGAGACTGCGGTTCGTCGCGTCGGGCACCGGCACGACAGCGGCGGTGCCGCCACTGCCCGCCGAGACCGACCAGCCGCCGGGCAGCTCGCCCACCGCGACGTCGTTGAAGTCGCCCGAGCCGGCCGCCGCCGCCCGCGCGGTCCCCGGCGCGAGCCCGGCCATGGTGCACACGACCGCCGCCCAGACGGCAAGGCGGCGCGATCTCTTGCTCATGTGTTGCTCCCCCGTGGAGACAGCCTCGAACATCGAGGCAGCACGATCCTTCCGTCGCGCCTCCGCCCCGGCAACCCCGCCCCGAGAGCTGCCGGCGTTCGTGGCCGCCTATGTCTGCGAAACTAATCGATTCCCTTACTGAGGGCCAGGATCGCGTAGCCGAAGGCGACGCACCAGGCCTGTACGAAGATCACGAAGCCGATATAGATTACGGTGGCCTGCCAGTTCGCCGGCGTGTAGTGGATAGCGCCGAGCACGATGGGATCGCGAAATTTGTGTCCCATTGCTCCGTACCATATGGCACCCATCACGCTGGTACCGATGTCAGCGACTGTTAGTACGAACCAGATTGCCCCCCAGATGGCTGACCGAAAAGCTTCCTTCAGTACCGGAAGGAATACGGCGAAGCCGGTGAGGAAGAGGCCCATCACGGAGGCGACAATGTAGTCTGCGGGATCATCCGCCTTGATCGCGCCGGCGATCGATTGAATGGAGAACCAGGCGTCGATGACGCTCAGGACAAAGCCGACGGGAAGGATGGCCCAGGCCAATCGGATGCTCACGCTCACCGTCCATAAAAGAGCGCGAAGACCATGACGATGGCAAGAAATGCCGCAGCGAAGCCCAGGATGATCGGGATCTTCTGCTCCGCGATCACTTGTCCGATGGATGGCCGTCGCCGATCGTCGGCCGGTCGCGCCGGCGATGTGCCTGCAGGTAGCGGGCGGGGGCCGGGCTCGCGTTCGCGGCCACCGCTCGGGGGGCCACCTCGCGGGATCGGCTGGAGCCCGGGAGGCGATGTCTGGCCGGAGCGTTCCGCGAGCGGTTGGGCAGGTCCACCTGCCTTCCCATAGGGCAGTGTTTCGAGCCGGGCAACCAGAAATTCGGCGCGTTGTACGGCGCTTTCGAGTCTCGCGATCAGTGGTTCCGCCCTGATCCTGTCCCCTCCGGGGTCGGGTGGTTCCTCGCCGTTGGCGCTCAAGTCCGCCACCTGTTGCTCCTTTGGGTCACTTATCCCCGAACGTAAATATGAGCACCAGCCATACTGCGCAGCCGGAGAGCACGACCATGATGTAGATGTACTCGGGCATGCCAAACTTCTTCTTGGACTTGACCAGCCGTACGTACGAAATCAGGAGCGCAGCCGCCGTGAACAGCCCAAGGAAATAGCCGACAACGTTGGCCATGCTTCCGGTTATATCGTTTTTGTCGGCGAGATTCGCTTGCCCCCATACGTCCATTGGAGTCACGGTGGCACGGCGCCATCCATTATGGATTCAACCTAACGGGCAGTCCGCGCGGTCGCGATGAGCGGAAATCGGACGTGCCGCCAGCTGACAAATGGCCGATGAGTGGATGACTGCGCCCGGAGGTGCTGTTGCCGGGCATCACCCAGCGCGCAGCTCAGGGAGTTGGCTGAGCCTTTCTCAGCCGAGGTCCGACAGGTCGGTGCGGATCTGGTCGGCCTCGGGGAGGTCGAGAGCGGTGTAGTGGGACAGGGCCTGTTCGAAGTGGTCGCGGGCCTGGTCGGGGTGGCCGAGCGCGCGGTGCGCGTGGCCGAGGCCGGCGTGGGCCCGGGCCTGCTGGCGGCGGTTGCCGATGCCGGTGGCGATGGTCGCGGCGGCGGTGTGGTGGGTGACGGCGTCGGCGGCGCGGCCGGCGGCCTGGGCGGCTTCGCCGAGGCCGTTGAGCACCCAGGCCTCATTGTCCTGGTTGCCGGTCTCGCGGAAGATTGCCAGCGCCCGCTCGTAGTAGCCGGTGGCCTCGTCGAGCCGGCCCAGCCGGGTGTGCAGCAGGCCGAGGCCGTCGAGCGTGCTGGCCTCGCCGGTGCGGCTGCCCAGCTGGCGGTACGTCGTCAGGGCCTGGAGCAGATGGCCGGTGGCCGACTCGTAGCGGCCCAGCCGCAGCTCGAGCTCGCCGAGGCCGTTCAGCGAGTACGCCTCGCCGCGCCGGTCGCCGGTCTGCCGGACCAGGGTCAGGGCCTGCTGGTAGCAGTCGAGCGCCTCGCTCAGGTGGCCGGCGCGTTCCAGCGTGACGCCGAGGCCGCTGAGCGCCATCGCCTCGCCCGTGCGGTCGCCGGCTTCCCGGTGCCGCTCCAGGGACTGCCGCTTGTAGTCGATGGCGGCCGGGTAGCGGCCGGAGCGTTCCGCGACGTTGCCGAGGTCGAACAGGGTGTGTCCCTGCCCGACCAGGTCGCCCACCTGATCGAACAGGTCGAGGGCCTGTGCCAGATAAACGGCGGCGGTCTCGGGCCGGCCCTGGCGCAGATGGGCGACGCCGAGTCCGTTCAGGGCGCCGGCCTGCCCGGCAAGGTCGCCGGTGGAACGGGCGGCGTCGCGGGCGTGGCCGTGCATGATCAGCGCGTCGGTGTAGTGGCCGCCGCGCAGGTATCGGGAGAGGACGTCGGCCAGCCGGACGGTGTGGGTGCGGGAGCCGTGCGCGGCGACCGCGACCAGGGTCGGTCGTTCGGCGTCCAGCCAGGCGACGGCGGTGTCCGGGTCGCTCAGGTCCGGCCCCTCGGTGGCGGCGGGGGAGACCGCCGGGCGGCGGCGGGCCTCGGTGGGGTGCAGGGTGTTCATCGCGGCCGCGCTGGTGGCGAGGTAGTGGTCGAACAGGCGGGTCAGCGCGGCGTGCCGGTCGGCGGGCCGGTCCCGGTCGCGGCTGAGGGCGGTAGCGTAGGCGCGCACCAGGTCGTGGAAGGTGTAGCGGCCCTCGGTGACGGCCAGCAGCAGGTGGTCGGCGTGCAGGTCGCGCAGCCCGGCTTCGGTGGCGGGCAGGTCGGCGCCGGCGAGCGCGGCCGCGGCGTACACGTCGAAATCTTGTCCGGGGTGGAGGGCGGCGAGGCGGAGCAGGTGCTGCCGGGCCGGGGTAAGACGCTGGTAGGAGAGGCCGAGGGCGAGTTCGACCGGGCCGTCCAGGCGGCCGTCGTGATGGCGTTCGTCGAGGCGGTCGGCGTGATCGGTCAGGGTCCAGCCGGGGGTCTTGCGGATGTGCCCGGCGAGCACGCTCAGGGCCAGCGGCAGATAGCCGCAGCGCAGCGCGATCCGGGCGGCGGCATCCGGATCGGTGCCGGCCGGCACGCCGGGCAGCGCGGCGGTCAGGAACGCGGCCGCCTCGGCCGGGGTGAACACGTCGACGCTGAGCCGGGTGGCGGAGTACAGCCCGACGAGGCTGCGCCGGCTGGTGATCAGGGCGAGACACCCGGGGGTGGCCGGCAGCAGCGGCCGGACCTGTTCGCTGCTCGCGGCGTCGTCGAGCACGACCAGGGTGCGGGTGCCGGCGAGGCGTTCCCGGTAGGCGGCGATGCGCCGGGGCAGGTCGTGCGGGACCTGGTGGCCGGGCAGGCCGAGCAGGCGCAGGAATCCGTCGAGGACGGCCGCCGGGTCGGCCGGCGGCTGGGCCGGGTCCGGATGGAAGCCGCGCAGGTTGACGAACAGGACGCGATCCACCGCGCCCTCCCGGCTGAGCAGGTGGCCGGCGTGGATGGCGAGCTGCGTCTTGCCGACCCCGGCCATGCCCTCCAGGGCCGAGATCACCACGGTGTCGCCGGCCCGGGTGGCGGCCCGCAGCCGGCGCAGATCGCCGGCCCGGCCGGTGAACCCGGCCGGCTCCTGCGGCAGCTTGTCGTGCACCCGGACCTGGGACACCGCCTCGGTCTCGCCGGCCACGACACGCAGGGCCTGGCGCCACCCGGTCACATATCCGGTGTCCGGGTGCAGGGCCTGGACAACCGCGAGGACGAGGTCGGTGTTCAGCCGCCGCCGGTCCGGCTTGAAACAGTTCGCCACGGTCGAGCGGCGCGCCAGCTCACTCGGCGGGCGACCGGCCGCGGCCCAGGCGGCGTTGACCCGCTCCTTGATCGTCTCGTAGGACGGGTCGCCGGCCCACACCTTCAACAGGCGCAACCGCTCGACCAGGTCGTGGAGGCCGGCGGCCCGGCTCGGGTCGGGCAGCGTGCCGAACGCGTCCACCGCTAACCGCCGGAATCAAGCATGGCGCCCGCCGCCCACATATCGATTTGCCCTTCTCATCCCACCGAGCGTAACGACGGGACCGAGTGGCGTCGGCGCGTGTTAGCTTCTACATCTTGTAGGAATAGAGGGGGCCTCGTGGCGGCCACGCTTGGCGATCTTCTGCTGGTCCTGCTGCACGATCGGCCGGGAAGCTCGCACGAACTGCGCCAGCGGCATGCCGCGGCGCTCGGCCCGCGCAACGAGGTCAACATCAAGCGGGTCGAGGCGGCGCTGACCCGCCAGCAGCGGCTGGGCTACGTCCGCACCGAAGAGGCCCTGTCGCGCGGGCGAAAGCGGGTGTGGGTCCTCACCGACGCCGGCCGGCGACGTGGGCGGGACTGGCTCCTCGAAGACGGTCCGGGCAGCGAGGTCGAGGACGTCGTGGTCCGGGCGCTCATCGCGCTGGCGGCGGACGGCATCGACGTCGAGGCGGTCGTCGGCTCCGGGGTGGCCGCACTCGAACGGCGGCTCCCGCGGCCGGTCGCCGGCGGCCGGCATCTCGGCACGATCGCCGAGGTCCGGGCCGCCTACGAGGACGAGACGGTGAAGGCGACGCTGCGCTGGCTGCGCCGCCTGCACGCGCGAAGCCAGGTCGCCTGATCGAGTTGTCCCCAGTGGATGCTTGACTCCTCCCGCAAAGACGTCGATGCTTCTGGGAGCGCTCCCATCCATGAGCATCGATCGGGGAGAACCGTGATGCGAAAGCTTCTGCTCGCCGTCCTGCTCGCGGTCGCCGCCGTCGGCCTGGTGGCCCCCGCCGCCCACGCGGCCACGCCGGTGCGGATCATGGCGCTCGGCGACTCGATCACCGCCGGGCCCGGTTGCTGGCGCGCCAAGCTCTGGCATCGCCTGCAGACCTCGGGTTACACCGACATCGATTTCGTCGGCACCCAGTCCGACGGCGGGGGCTGCAACCCGGGTTACTCGTACGACTTCGACCACGAGGGACACGGCGGCTACTCGGCCACCGGGATCGCGGCCAACGACCAGTTGCCGCCGTGGCTGGCCGCCGCCCGGCCGGACGTCGTCCTCATGCACCTGGGCACCAACGACATGTGGGGCGGCTACATCCCGCTGGCGGACAAGCTGACCGCGTTCACCAAGCTGGTCGGCCAGATGCGCGCGCAGAACCCGGCCATCAAGATCGTGGTCGCGCAGATCATCCCGATGAGCGCGGCCGCCTGCACCACCTGCCCGGCCGACGTGGTGGCGCTCGACAACGCGATCCCGGCCTGGGCGGCCGGCCTCAGCACCACCCAGTCGCCGATCACGGTGGCCGATCTGTGGAGCGGGTACGACGCGGTCGCCGACAACGTCGACGGCGTCCACCCGAACGACACCGGCTTCCAGAAGATGTCCGACGCCTGGTACCCGGCACTGGCCAAGGCGCTGGGCACCGCCACGACCCCTCCCACCACGGCACCCACGACCGTTCCCACCACGGCACCCACGGCCGTTCCCACCACGGCACCCACGACCGTTCCCACCACGGCACCCACGACCGTTCCCACCACGGCACCCACGACCGTTCCCACCACGGCGCCCACGACCGGGCCGCCGGCCGGTGGGTGCGTGGCCACCTATCGGGTCGCCTCCCAGTGGACCGGCGGCTTCCAGGGCGAGGTCGTCGTCAGCAACAGCTCGTCGACGGCTTCCGGCGGCTGGAGCGCGAGCTTCACCTTCGCCGACGGCCAGACCGTGAGCCAGGCGTGGAATGCCGCCCTCACCCAGTCCGGCGCCGCGGTGACCGCCCGCAACGTCGACTGGAACGGCCGCCTCGCCGCCGGCGCGACCGCCACCTTCGGCTTCCTCGCCACCTCGACCGGCGCGAACACCGCTCCGGCCGTGACCTGCACCCTGACCTGATGCGGCAGGACAGCGGGCCGGCGTGCGGATTGATATCTTTCGGCGTTGACTCGGGGGAGATCAAACCATGCAATGCGACATCTGCGGTACGCCGCTGGACCGTCCCGGCCAGGGCCACTTCTGCCGCCGCGGCGGCACGGCGCCCGACGAATCGGGCGGCACGTTCTCGCTGGCCACCCGCCGGGTCGTTCGGTTCGGCGCGATCTACGCGATCCTGGTCGCGGTCACCAATGCCCTCGCCGTCGCCGGTGTCACCGCGATCCGCAGCGGCGCCGCCACCGACCCGGCCGCGGCGGGAGTCCTGATCGGCAGCGCAATCACCGGCTTCGTCGGCCTGATCTGCATCATCGGCCTGCTGATCTCCATCGTGGTCTGGATCGTCAGCGCCCACCGGCTGACCGCGGCCGGCCCCGGCCTGATCGGTTACGGCGGCGTGCTCATCTGGGTGGTGCTGAGCGTGCTGGCCTACGTCGTGCCGCCGCAGGTGCCGTCGATCGGCGCCGCGGCCGCCACGGAGGCGTCACTGCGCATCGCCGGCCTCGCCCTGCTGATCGCCGCGGTCCGGCTGGTCCGCTCCCGGCTCCGGCAGGCCACCGGCCGCCCCGACCTGGCCGCCCGCCCGAAACTGATCAGCAGCGACGACTGGGACGCCGGCAAGTGGGACCCGGAGGTCCTGCGCGACATCGAACGCCGACGTTCGGGCAACGGCTGACGGCCGGACGGCGTTGACCAGGCCGGACAGGTCGCGCATCGCCTCGTACAGCCGGAGTTTCGCCTCGGCCGGGTCGAGACCGAGCTGCCGCGCCGCCTCGCGGGTGGTCCGGCGGCGGAAGTAGGTCGCGACGAGGATCTCCCGGTGCGGGGCCGGGAGGTTCTGCAGCATCACTTCCATCGGTTCGGCATATCGCGTCGGCATGCATGGCACTTTGGTCAGCGGCGAGCCCCAACTCCAGTGCGCACCCGCGGCGTAGTCACCCGATCACCGGCCGGTGCGTCGCTGGCTGACGGCGGCCGCCGCGGATCGCGATACGGTGCGGGCCTCATCCGGCGCCCGGCAACGGGATCGGGGGAACCAGTGCCGATCATCGAATTCGTGGTGGCCGTGACCTCCGACGTCGCGGCCGGAACCGTCACGTCGCTGCTCCGGAAGCTGCTCGCGGTCCAGGAGGATCAGGCGCAGCAGATCGCCGGCCTGCGGACCGACCTCCGCCGCCTGCTGGAGGGGCCGTGGCGGCGGTCGCAGACGGCGACGGAGGACGCCATCGCCGCCGCCGGTCCACGGCGACGGCAACTGCAGGTGAAGGGCAATGCCGCAGCGTTCCGGGCGCGCAGTTGATGCGCCTGCGCCGGCTGGTGGCGAGCGCGGAGGACTACCGCAAGGTGCGAGCGCACCTGTGCGGTGGCCCGGCCTCGCCGGCGCGGCGGCTCAGCGTGGACCTGTCCGTGCCGTACCGGCCGGTGCTGGGTTGGCAGTGATTTCTCAGGCCGCGGAGGCTCCCAGGGTGACCGGGAGGCCGTCGAGGCCGAAGACGATCGAGGCGCGGCGCATCGGGAGCTGTGCCGGGTCGATCGCCGGGCGCATCGCCGGGAAGCGGCGGACCAGCGCCGGGTAGGCGATGCGCAGCTCCATCCGGGCCAGTTCGGCCCCGACGCAGCGGTGCAGGCCGTGCCCGAACGCCAGGTGCGAGCGGCTGGTGGCGCGGGCGGCGTCGATCCGGTCCATGCCCGGGCCGAGCACCTCGTCGCGGTCGGCGCCGGACAGCGAGCACATGATGACGTCGCCGGCCTTGATCGCGACGCCGGCCACCTCGAGGTCGCGGACCGCGAAGCGGGGGAACGCCACCTGCACCACCGACAGGTAGCGCAGCAACTCCTCGACCAGCTTGTCGGCCGGGCCGCCAGCCCTCAGCGGATCGGCCAGTTCCGGCTGGGTCATCAGCACCAGCGAGCCCAGCGCGAGCATGCTGGCGCTGGTCTCCAGCCCGCCGGTGAGCACGCCGTCGGCCAGGCCGGTCAGTTCCTGGTCGTCGAGCTCGTCGCCGTGCGCGCGGATCAGCGAGCCGATGAGGCCGTCGCCCGGTTTGTGGCGCTGGTCGGCCACCAGGCCGCGCAGGTACGCCTTCGACTCGTTGATCGCGTCGAGCGGCGCGTAGGCGCCGCCGCCGAGGTCGAAGCGGGCCGCGCTGGCCTGCTGGACGAAGTCGCGGTCGGCGTACGGGACGCCGAGCAGCTCGCAGATGGTCAGCGCGGGCACCGGCAGGGCGAACTCCTGCAGCAGATCGACCGGGCCGTCGATCCGGGCCATCGCGTCGAGCCGGTCGTTCACGATGGTCTCGATGCGCGGTTGCAGCCGTGCCAGCCGGTGCATGGTGAACTCCGGCATGATCATGCGGCGCAGCCGGGTGTGCATCGGCGGGTCGGCCATGCCGAGACCGCCGGGCTCCTGGCCCGCGGTCAGCCCGACCCGCGCGGCGAACTGGCCGAAGTCGTTGCTGTAACCGTCGGTGGCGCCCAGCACCGCCCGCACCGGCTCATAACCGGTCACCAGCCAGGCCCGGATGCCCAGCGGGATCGGCAGCCGGCTGACCGGTTCCTCCGCGCGCAGCCGGCCGACCTCCGGGACCGGGTCGAGCCCGTCCCGGAACAGCGGGAACAGGGACTTGTCGGACAGCATCGACATGGTGCCGGCGAACGACATCGAACCGGCTTTTCCGGCGAATCGTCGAGCGGCCCAGCCGAGCAGGCGCAAGCGGACGGCCGAGAACGTCTGCATGTCGCCTCCTGTTCTTTCCCCCGAGAATGGCGTACTGATAGTGACCGCAAGATCCGGTGGCCGCAGTGAGGCCGGTCACGGGCCGAAACGGGCAATGTTTGGGGCAACCGTCCTTTATGGGCTTGTCGGCGCCGGGGTCGCGGTCGATGCTGGGTGCGGCCACGGCCCACAACGGCGGATCCGCAAGGGCCAGGAGACCACGATGGCGTACGGGCTGGGCGTTGACCTCGGGACCACCTGGACCGCGGCGGCGGTGCGGCGCGGCAACGCCGTGGAGGTGCTCCGCCTCGGCGGCCGGCGGCCGGAGATCCCATCGGTGATCTTCCTGCCCGCCGACGGGCCGGTCGTGGTCGGTGAACCGGCCACCCGACGCGGCGAGCAGCAGCCGGACCGCCTGGCGCGCGAGTTCAAGCGGCGGGTCGGCGACCCGGTGCCGTTGCTGGTCGGCGGTTCACCATATCCCGCGCACGCACTGGTCGCCCGCCAGTTGGATCACGTTTTGGCCGTCGCCACCGCTGTCGAGCAGGGGCCGCCGGAGTCGATCGTGCTCACCTGCCCGGCGAACTGGGGTCCGTACAAGCGCGATCTGCTCGAGCAGGCGGCGCGCCTGGCCGACGCGCCACCGGTGGTCCTGCGCAGCGAGCCGGAGGCGGCCGCCATCTCGTACGCGGCGGGCGAGCACCTGGCCGCCGGCGACGTCGTGGCCGTCTACGACCTGGGCGGCGGCACCTTCGACGCGGCCGTGCTGCGCCGCACCGCGGGCGGGTTCGAGCTGCTCGGCGCTCCGGAGGGGATCGAGCAGCTGGGCGGGATCGACTTCGACGAGGCGGTCTTCGAGCACGTGACCCAGGCGCTGCCCGCCGACCGCCTGGCCGGCGACGACCCCGAGCTGGTGGCCGCGCTCACCCGGCTGCGGCGGGACTGCGTGGACGCCAAGGAGACGCTCTCCTTCGACACCGAGGTGCTGATCCCGGTGGCGCTGCCCGGATTGCACACCCGGGTGCGGCTGACCCGGCGCGAGTTCGAGGCGATGATCGAGCCGGCGCTGCGGGAGACGGTGCGGGCGCTGGGCCGCGCGCTGCGCTCGGGCGGCGTCGACCCGGAGCAGCTGCGGGCGGTGCTGCTGGCCGGCGGGTCGTCGCGGATCCCGCTCGCCGGGTCGCTGGTGGCCGAGGCGTTCGGCCGGCCGGTGGTGGTCGACCCCGACCCGGAGCACAGCATCGCGCTGGGGGCGGCCCGCCTGACCGCCACCGCCCCGATCCCGGCCGCGCCGACATCTCCGGCGATGCCCGAGCCGCAGCCGGCCCAGCCGCAGCCGGCCCAGCCGGCGCCGATCCAGCCGCCGGCTGATCCCGGCGTACGCGCTGCCGGGCGGCGCCGCACCCGCATGCTGGTCGCGGCCGGGGCGGTCGTGGCGATCGCGGTCGGCGTTCCGGTCGCGGTGCGGCTGGTGCGTGCCGGCGGCGGCCCCGCCGCACCGCCGTCACCCACGCCGAGCGTCTGCGGCTTCACCGAGGAGTTCAGCGGCGCCACCGTGGACAGCGCGTGGCAGCGCAACCGCGCGGACCTGGCGATCCCGGTGAGCGGCGGGGCGGCCGAGCTGGATGCCCCGGACGGCGCGGACATCTATCAGGCCAACATGACGGCGCCGATGCTGTTGCGGCCGATCACCGGCGACTTCGTGCTGGAGGCGGCGCTCGAGGCGGCCCCGGCCGTCTTCTACCAGGGCGCCGGGTTGCTGCTGTGGAACCACCCGGCCAGCTATGTGCGGATCGAGCGCGGCTTCGGCAAGACCGGCGCGGTCGGCTTCGAGTACCGCAACGGCGGCCCGCACCAGTGGGTGCACGGGACGATGCCCGACCAGCGGCCGATCGAGACCGCGGCCACCCGGCTGGTGCTGCGGATGACCCGGTCGGGCGGCGTCGTCACCGGAGCCTGGCGCCCGGCCGGGAAGGCCGAGTTCGCCGACCTGGCCACCGTCCGGATGGACCTGCCGCCGACGGTGCGGATCGGCGTGTCCGCGCTCAACCGGGCCCAGGCCGGCGCGAAGCCCACGCCGTTCCGCGTCCGCTTCGACCGGATCACGGTCACTTGCTGAGGTTTTTGCGACATATCTCATCACCGATCTCGGTAACCACGATGAAATCGCAGGTCAACGTCCCGGTAACGATAGTGATCGATCGGTGACGCAAAATTACCTGTCCACATTCGACTCGGTGAATGCGTCTAGCGAGTGTGCAGCCGGAAATTACTCGAAAGCGAACCTTCCGCTGGCGCCGGATCGTGGCCACCACCGCCATTGTGGTGCTCTTCTGGTCCGGCGCCGGGATCGGCGCGGCCGAGGCCTACGTCGAGTCCGTCCCGCTGCCCGGGGTGGCCCCGCAGCCGCAGGCGTCGGTGCTCTACTACCGCGACGGCCGGACCATCCTGGCCCGGGTCGGCGCCACCGACCACAACGACGTGCCGCTGTCGGCGGTCTCGCCCGAGCTGCGCCGGGCCGTGCTGATCGCCGAGGACCGCGACTTCTACGGCCACCCCGGCGTGTCGCTGCGCGGCGTGCTGCGGGCGATGGTGGCCGACGCCGGCGGCGAGCACCAGGGCGCCTCCACGATCTCCCAGCAGTACGTCCGCAACGCCTTCCTCAGCCGCGAGGTCACGGTCGACCGGAAGCTGCAGGAGGCGGCGCTCGCGGTCAACCTGGAACGCCAGCACACCAAGGACCAGATCCTCGAGCGCTACCTCAACACGATCTACTACGGCCGGAACGCGTACGGGATCGCGGCCGCCGCCAACGCCTACTTCGGGGTCACCCCGGACCGGCTGGACTTCGCACAGAGCGCCGTGCTCGCCGCCGTCGTCAAGGACCCGTGGGGATTCGACCCGGCACACGACGCCACGGCCGCCCGGCAGCGCTGGAACTGGATCGTGGCGAACGCCCACGAGGGCGCCGCGGTCTACCCGAAGGTGCTGCCGGCCAGCTCGGCGATCGGCGGCCCGCTCGGCCTCGTCGTCGACCAGGTGGAGCGGGAGCTGTCCGGCCGCGGCATCACCTCCCAGCAGCTGCACACCCAGGGGCTGGAGGTGGTCACCACCCTCGACCCGGCGGCGCAACGGGCCGCAACCGGCACCGTGGCGGCGCACCTGAAGGGTCAGCCGGCCGGCCTGGAGGCGGCCCTGGTCGCCGTCGATCCGGCGACCGGCGGGGTGCGCGCCTACTACGGGGGCGACCACGGCAGCGGCTACTTCGACAACGCGGCGGCGCTGCACCCGGCCGCCTCGACGTTCAAGCCGATCGTGCTCGCCGCCGCGCTGCGCCAGGGCATCGCCTACCAGTCCCGCTGGGACGGCAGCTCACCCCGGCTGTTCCCGGACCGGGGCGTGCCGCTGCGCAACCACGACGGCCTGCACTGCGCCGACTGCACACTGCAGCACGCGATGGTCGACTCGCTGAACACCCCGTTCTACGCGGTGACCGCCGAGATCGGCCCGGAAAAGGTCCGGGACATGGCCGTACGCCTGGGCATCCCGCCGAAGTACGCCGGGCAGAAGTCGCTCGTGGACGTCAAGGGCGACCCGGCGCCCGGCCACACCCGCGGTGACATCGCCCTCGGCCGTTACCCGGTCACGCCGGGCGACCTGGCCACCGTGTACGCGACGCTGGCCGCCGGCGGCGTACGCCATGAGCGGCATTTTGTGCAATCGGTGCGTGGCGCGACGGTGGCCGCCGCCGGCACGGTCGCGCTCGATCCCCGGATCGCCGCGGACGTCTCGACCGTGCTGCAGTCCGTGGTCAAGGAGCACGGCTTCACCCCGGGGCGGCCGGCGGCCGGCAAGACCGGCACCCAGCAGTGGCTCGACACCCTGGAGAACCAGGACGCCTGGATGGCCGGCTACACACCCGACCTGGCCGGCGTGATCTGGCTCGGCAAGGCGAAACCCGGCCCGCTGCGCGACGCGCACGGCGCCCGGATCGAGGGTGACACCATGCCGGCCCGGATCTGGCGCGACTTCACCCGGTCGGCGCTGACCGGGCAGCCGGTCAAGGCGCTGCCGGCGCCGGCGCACGTCGGCCGGGTCGACGCGGGCGACGCCGGCCGGAGCGGCCACGACGCCAAGAGCCCCGACACGGTCACCGAGATCCACGCGCCCGGGGCCGGTTACGAGCCGGTGGTGCACACCGAGCACACCGGCAAGCGGCTCGCGCTGACCTTCGACGACGGGCCGTCGCAAGACACCCCGGCCGTCCTGGACCTGCTCGCGAAATACCACGTCAAGGCCACGTTCTGCATGGTCGGCGAGAACGTCACGTGGTACCCGCAGCTGGTGCGGCGCATCGTCGCCGACGGCCACCGGCTCTGCAACCATTCGATGCACCACGACGACCTCGGCATCGTGGCGGCGGACAAGAGCCGCGCGGACATTGCGGAGACCGACGCGGCGATCGCGGACGCGGCTCCCGGCGCGACGGTGACCTACTACCGCGCCCCGTACGGCGATTTCGGCCCCTCGGCCAAGGTCGGCGCGCAGGCCGGGCACACGCCGCTGGGCTGGGTGGTGGACCCGGACGACTGGATGCTGCCGGGCGCCGACACGATCGCGACGCGGATCCGGCAGCAGCTGACGCCGCGGGCGGTGGTGCTGGTCCACGACGGCGGCGGCGACCGGAAGCAGACCGTGGAGGCCCTGCGCAAGCTCATCCCCGGCCTGCTCGCCGACGGGTGGACCTTCGACTTCCCGGCGACCACGGTCACCGCGAAACCGCTGCCCGGCGCCACCACCCCGGCCCCGTCGGTGATGCCATCGCCTTCGTTGTCGCCGTCCGCCCCGGAGCCGTCGGAGTCCGTTTCGGCGCCGGCGAGCTCCGGGGCGAGTTCCGGGGCGAGCGATGTGCCGCCGCCGTCGGTTGCGGCCTCAGCCGACGGGGCCGGTGGTCAGCTTGACGGTGCCGGAATGTGACTGGCCGGAGACGTCGGTCCAGGCCAGCTTGACCTTGTCGCCCGGGTGGTAGCGGTCGAGGGTGTCGGTCAGCGCGGTGGCGGAGGCGGTCTTCGTGCCGGCCACCGAGGTGATCACGTCGCCGCGGGTCAGGCCGGCGGTCTCGGCGGGGGAGCCGTCGACGACACCGAGGACGACCGGGCCGGTGGCTCCGGCGTACGCCCGGCTGCTCGTTGTTTCGATGCCGAGGTAGGCGGTGGCGCCGAGGTGGATCACGCTGGACGCCTTGCCGTTCTGGATCTTGTCGGCGATCGCGGTGGCGGTGGCGATCGGGATGGCGTAGCCGTCGCCGCCGGCCGATTGGTACTGGAAGCCGGCCGAGGCCGCGGTGTCGACGCCGATCACCTGGCCGGAGGTGGTCAGCAGCGGGCCGCCGGAGTCGCCGGCCTGGATGTCCGCGTTGACCTCGATCAGGCCGGTCAGCTGCTCGGCGGAGCCGGTCGACTCGTCCGAGGCGGTGATCGACTGGTTCAGGGCGGAGACGACGCCGCCGACCGCGCTGGGGGTGCCGCCGGTGCCGCCGGCGTTGCCGATCGCCACCACCGAGTCGCCGGCCTGGACGGCGGAGGTGGCCAGGGTCGCGGTGGCCAGGCCGGAGGCGCCGGAGAGCCGGAGCACCGCGACGTCGCCGCTGCGGTCGTAACCGACCACGGCGGCCCGGTAGCTCTTGCCGTTGCCGATGTCGGTGACCGTGATGCTGGTGGCGCCCGCGACGACGTGGTTGTTGGTGAGCACGACGCCGTCGGCGCTGATCACGATGCCGGTGCCGGCCGCCGCGGCGTTCTGCGCGCCGAGCACGGTGTCGATGTCGACCAGCGCCGGATCGACCTTGGCGGCCACCGCGGCGACCTGGCTGTCGGTCGCGCCGGCGGAGCTGGACCCGGTCGAGCCGTCGCCGGTCGAGCCGTCGCCGGTCGAGCCGGAGCCGGAGCCAGAGCCGGAGCCGAGCCCGGGGGCGATGTCACTGCCGGTTCCCGGGTTGAACGGCAGGTAGGAGCTGCTGCCCGAGCTGACCGCCGAGCTGGACGGGTGCGCCGCCCAGCCGAGCGCGAATCCGCCGGCCCCGACGAGCGCCAGGGCCACCACGCCACCGCCGATCGCGGCGACCAGCCGGCCGGTCCGCCGCCGTCGCGGTGGCGGCGGCGATGCCTGGTACGGCTGTTGGTAAGGCGGCCATGTGGCGTAGTCGGGCGGGTACGTGAACTGTTCAGGAGTCGTCACCTGAGTCGCCCCCTTCAGGGCACCGGAACCGCTTTCATCTCCGGTTTACCGCTGAGTTCTTGGAAACCGCTGAAGGTCTCCTGTACGCATCCGGGGACTTTCAGCCACCGTTGGCGGAGAAGTGCATGAAGTCCTTGAGCGACCGGTAGTCCCCGCCCCACTCCCACCCGATGGCGGCGAACGCCTTCACCACGACGTCGTCCGGCCGGATCATGCCGCGCCGCACGGTGCCCCGGTCGAGATAGGACGTGGCCAGCTCGGGCAGCACGACCTTGCCCTTGTGGTAAGGGTTCAGGAACGGGTTGACGTCGACCGCCAGCCCGTAGGAGTGCTGCGACCAGGACTTGCTGCCGCGCACCGGGCGGCACGCGTACGCGTCGGTGTTGTTGTCGTCCCCGGTCGGCGGCGCGTTGAGCTCGGCCGTGCTGGTCACGTGCATCCGCTCGATCGGATAGCCGGCCGCGAACAGCTTCCCGAACACCGTGACGAGACCGGGCGCCGCCCGTCTTCCGACCAGCATCTCGCCGGTGTGCGCCAGCCCGTCGAACCCGCGGAAGCCGACCGTGACGTACCGCAGATCGGTGGCTTTGACCGGGCAGGCGCTGGTCCAGCTGGAGCGGGCGAGCACCGCGGCCGGCACCGCCCGGATCGAGGAGTGGAACCGCCCGTCGGCCGGCGGCGGCAGCTCGTCGGTCGTGATCCGCGAGGGCGAGGGCGAGGGGGACGGGGTCGAGGCCGGCGTCCGGGAAGCGGGGGCGGGGGCGGAGGCGGGACTCGAGCAGCCCGCCACGACCACGCAGGCCAGGAGAACCGCCACCAGTCGCATGCCTGCCGTCATACCAGGGCGTCGCACCCCGGGAGAAATCGATTGCGCCCGATAACCGCGTCCGTAGGGTGAAGTCCGTCAATACGGGGGTTGAAAAGGCATGCCGATCGTCGAGGCGCGAGATCTCACCAAAGTGTTCCGCCGGCCCGACAAAGGGTCCGGGCTGGCCGGCTCGTTCAAGCACCTGTTCGCCCGGCGTTACTCGGACAAGGTCGCGGTCGACCACATCGACCTGTCCATCGAGGCGGGCGAGGCGGTGGCCTACGTCGGGCCGAACGGCGCCGGCAAGTCGACCACCGTCAAGCTGCTCAGCGGCATCCTGGTGCCGACGACCGGTCAGGTGCGCATCGACGGGCTGCACCCGCAGCGCGACCGGACGACGGTGGCCCATCGCATCGGCGTGCTCTTCGGGCAGCGTACGCAATTGTGGTGGGACCTTCCGGTTTCGGAGTCTCTCGCCGTGCTGCGCGACATCTACGGCGTCGACCACGCCACCTATCGTCAGCGGCTGGCCCGCTTCGACGACGTGCTCGAGCTCGGCGAGCTCCTGCCGGTGATCGGCCGCAAGCTGTCGCTCGGCCAGCGGATGCGCGCCGATCTGGCGGCGGCGCTGATCCACGGCCCGCAGGTGGTCTATCTCGACGAGCCGACCATCGGGCTCGACCTGGCCGTCAAGGACCGGGTCCGGGAGTTCTTCCGCAGCCTCCGCGACGAGGGCACCACGGTCATGCTGACCAGCCACGACCTGGCCGACATCGAGGGCTTCTGCCGCCGCCTGGTGATCATCGACGCCGGGCGGATCATCTTCGACGGCGACCTGGTGGGGGTGAAGGACACCTTCGCCCGCGAGCGCATCCTGCACGTCGAGACGGCGCGGCCGGTGCCGCTGGAAACCCTGCGTGACTCGCTGCCCGGCGCGGAGGTCACGGTCGAGGACACCCCGCAGCGGTACGCCGTACGCTTCGATCGTTTCGCGGTTTCCGCCGGTCAGGTCGTGACCGTGCTGGCCGGCCTGACCGACCTGGTCGACTTCCGGGTGGACGAGCCGAGCATCGAGGACGTGATCCGCCGGGTCTACTCGGGTGAGCTGGTGCTGCCCCGATGAGGAGCTACCGGGCCCTGGCCCGGGCCGCCGCGCGAGCGGCCCTGGCGTACCGCCTGAGCCTGCTGCTCGGCATGGGCGCCGTGCTGGTCCAGCTGGTCGCGTTGCTGGCGGTGTGGCGGGTGGTCCTCGCGCAGTCGCCGATCAACGGTTTCACCTGGCCGCAGATGCGCGCCTACCTTCTGGTGGCATTCGCGGCCGGCATCGTCGTGTCGATCCTCGGTGACTTCCGGATGGCCTACCGCATCCTCGACGGCGACGTCGCGCTCGACCTGGTCAAGCCGGTCGACTACCAGAAGGCCCGGTTCGCCGAGTCGCTCGGCGGCCTCTGGATCGAGCTGGCCCTGATCGGCGTGGTCGTCGGCGTCACCCTGGCGTTCACCGGCGGCGTGGATCTCCCGGCCGGGGCGGGAGCGGCCCTGTTCGTGGCGAGCATGCTGCTGCTCGTGCCGCTGAAGTTCCTGATCGTCTACGTGAGCACGCTGGCCTGCTTCTGGACGCAGAACTTCATGGGTGTGCAGTGGGCCCGCCTGGCCGTGGTCAACCTGCTGTCCGGCGCGCTCATCCCGCTGGTCTACCTGCCGCACTGGCTGGCCACGGCGGCGCAGTGGTCGCCCTTCGCCGGCCTCACCTCCACCCCCGCGCTGATCTTCCTGGGCCGGGTCGACGCGGGGGAGGGGCTACTGCTGGTCGCGGTGCAGCTCGGCTGGGTGCTCGTGCTCTGGTTCGGCGCCCGCCTGGTGTGGCGGGCCGCGCTGCGTCGGCTCACCGTGAACGGAGGATGACATGCGCACCGCCCGTCTCTACCTGCGGCTGCTCGGCGCCCACTTCCGGTCGCTGCTGGAGTACGAGACCGACTTCCTGATCCTCGCCGGCGCCACCGTGCTGATGCAGGTGGTCAACATCGTCTTCCTGGCGGCGCTGTTCGCCAAGGTGCCGGTGCTCAACGGCTGGACGTTCTGGTCGGTGCTGATGATGTTCGGCGCGGTCGCGCTGGCCGAGGGCGTCGGCTCGCTGTTCTTCGACGGCATGTGGAACCTGGCCTGGCACATCAACCGCGGCGAGCTCGACTATTACCTGGTCCGGCCGTACCCGGTGGCGCTGCAGGTGAGCAGTGCCGCGCTCGGCATCAACGGGCTCAGCAACATCGTCACCGGCAGCCTCATGATCGGCGCCGGGCTGGCCCACTCGGCGGTCGACTGGACGCCGTGGCGGGTGGGGCTCGCGGTGCTGCTGCTGATCAGCTCGGTGGTCATCAAAGTGTCGATCAACCTGGCCACCAACGCGGTGTGTTTCTGGCTCTCCAGCCCCAGCCCGATGTTCGCGTTCGCCATGCACCAGGTCGGCGACCTGGCCCGGTTCCCGCTGTCGATCTATCCGCTGGCGCTCAAGGCGGTGCTCGGCGTGGCCCTGCCGTTCGCGTTCATCAGCTACTTCCCGATCGCCTACCTGCTGGACACCGGCCCGTCGCGCTGGTTGGGCCTGCTCACGCCGCTGGCCGCCGTCTACTGCGCCGGCGTGGCCGCCCTCGTCTTCCAGCGCGGCCTGCGCCGCTACGAAAGCGCCGGAAACTAGCCCTTTCCCTCATCGCCCCGGCCTTCCCGCCGATAGAGACGGCTGCCGACGGCAGAGGGAAGGTGCGATGCGAGTTCTCCGGCGTGACCCCGTGCTGCTCGCGCTGTTCGCCGTGACCCTCGTCAGTTTCGTGCTGTTCCGGGTGTTCGAGGGCGAGCAGCTGCGGCAGATCCAGGTGCTCTGGATGGCCCAGGTGCCGATGGACGTGGCCCTCGCCTACGGCGCCTGGTGCCTGCGGGCGTTCGCCCCGCAATATCGGCGGTTCTGGTCGGCGATCGCGTTCGCCGGCGGCTCCTTCGCCGTGGGCGACAGCTTCCAGGCGCTGCACGTGCTGCTCGTTCCGGCCGGGGCGTCGACCAGCGGCGGAACCGTGCAGTCGGCGTTCTTCATCATCGGCATGTTCAGCAACGTGCTGGCCTGCCTGCTCTTCCCGCAGGGGCTGACCACGGCCCGGGAGAAGCTGGTGTTCTGGCTCGACGCCACCACCGTGCTGGTCGCGGGCGGCGTGCTGGCCTGGTGTTTCGCGGTCAATCCGGTCGACGAGAACCTGAACCGGGTCACTGCCAGCATCACCGCGGCGCTGGTTATCGTGGGCGGCTTCTCGGCCACCAAGGTGGCGCTGGTGCCGCGGCCGCCGATGGCCCGGATCGCGGCCTGGCCGATGGTCGCGGCGCCGGTCGTGCAGGGCATCGCGGCGTTCCTCCCCGGGCACTTCCAGCTGCACGACCGCTACTACGTCTTCATGGTGCTGCTGCTGCCGTCGCTGACGATCGCGATCGGCCCGCGGATCCAGGGGGCCCTGGCCCGGGCGGACGGGCCGGCCGGCAGTGCACGGCGCCGCCCGTACAGCCTGTTGCCGTACGGCATGATCGCCTTGACCTTCGTCGTTTTTCTCCTGGTCCTTCCGGCGCACGCGTCGGCGCGGCTGCTGGGCGCGACGGTCGGCGCCGTGGTGATCACCGCCCTGGTCTGCGGGCGGCAGCTGATCGCGTTCAAGGACAACGTGATGCTGATCGGGCGGCTCGACGTCGCGGTCGACCGGCTCACCGACCAGGAGGCGCTGCTGCGCGAGCAGGCCTCCACCGACGGGCTCACCCGGCTGGCGAACCGGTCCCGCTTCCTGGCGGAGCTCGCGGATGCGCCGGGCTCCGCGGTGCTTCTCATCGATCTTGACGACTTCAAGACGGTGAACGACACCATGGGCCACGCCGCGGGCGACGCGCTGCTGGTCGAGGTGGCCGAGCGCATGCGCGCGGCGGTGCGCGAGGGCGATCTGGTCGCGCGGCTCGGCGGCGACGAGTTCACGGTTCTGCTGCCGGGCAGCGGGCCCGAGGGCGCGACCCGCATCGCCGAGGACATCCTGCGCCGGCTCGCCGAGCCGATCACCCTGGAAGGCCACCTCATCATCACCCGGGCCAGCGTCGGCGTCGCCTCCGGCCGCCCCGGCGACGAGCCGTCCACGCTGCTCAGCAACGCCGACATCGCGATGTACGAGGCGAAGCGGCGCGGCAAGAGCACCTGCGTGCACTACAGCGACGAGATGGGCGCCCGGATCGCCGGCGAGGCCGAGATGGTGCGGGAACTGGGCACCGCGGTCGACGCCGGCCAGTTCGCGCTGGTCTACCAGCCCATCGTGCGCCTCGACGACCTGCGGATGACCGGTGTCGAGGCGCTCATCCGGTGGAACCACCCGACCCGCGGCCTGGTCCCGCCGGACGATTTCATCCCGCTCGCCGAGCGCTCCGGGCACATCGTGGCCATCGGTCTCTGGGCGCTGCGCGAGGCCTGCCGGCAGGCCGCCCGGTGGCGGGCCGAGTTCCCGGCCGCCCAGGACCTGACGGTCAACGTCAACGTCGCCGGCCGCCAGCTGTGCACGGCCGGCTTCGTCGACGACGTGGCCGCCGCGCTGCGCGACTCCGGCCTGCCGGCGAGCTGCCTCAGCATCGAGGTGACCGAGACCGCGGTGCTCGACGACGAGGAGTCGGCCGAGGCGATGCTGCGGCTGCGCGGCCTCGGGATCCGGCTGGCCCTCGACGACTTCGGCACCGCGGCCTCCTCACTCGGCCTGCTGCTGACCTGCCCGGTGACCACCCTGAAGCTGGACCGCTCGTTCGTCGAGTCGATCACCACGGTGGGCCGGCAGGTCGCGGTCGCCACCGCGGTCAGCCAGATGGCCACCGCGCTGGAGTTCACCTCGGTGGCCGAGGGCATCGAGACCGAGGAGCAGCGCGAGCTGATCCAGAGCCTGGGCTACCAGTACGGCCAGGGCTACCTCTTCGACCGCCCGCTGCCGCCGGACGAGGTCGGCGACCGCTGGGCCGCCCTTCAGCTGAGCAGCTCGGCGAGCCCGTCGAGCAGCCGGTCGACCTCCCCGGGCGTGGTGTAGGGCGCGATTCCCATCCGCAGGGCCGGATCCGGGAGCCGGAGCGCGGCGAACGGCTCGACCGCGTAGAACGACCCGGCCGGCGCCACCACGTCGCGGGCGGCCAGATGGACCTGGGCCTCCCGGGCGTCGCGGCCCTCCAGCGTCACCAGCACCGTCGGGGTGCGGTCGGCGGCCTTCGAGTGGACCGTGACCGCCTTGCCGAAGCCGCTCAACCCGTCCTGCAGCCGCTCCCGCATCGACCGCTCGTGTTCGTGCACGGAACGCAGGGACCGGGTCAACCGGGCCCGGCGGGCGGTTTCGTCCCCCGGATCGCGCGCGGTTTCGTCCCCCGGATCGATCGCGGCGAGGAAGTCGACGGCTGCGGTCGCGCCGGCCAGCATCTCGTAGGGCAGCGTGCCGAACTCGAACCGCTCCGGCACCGCGTCGGACGACGGAACCAGCTTGTCCGGGCGCAGCGTCGCCAGGAACTCGGGCGCGGCCGCGAGGACCCCGCAATGCGGGCCCAGGAACTTGTAGGGCGAGCAGACGAACAGATCAACACCCAGATGGTGTACGTCGACCAGGTCATGCGCCGCGTAATGCACCCCGTCCACATACACCAGCGCGCCGGCCTGATGGGCCAGGTCGGCGATCCGGCGGACCGGTGGTTTCGTGCCGAGCACGTTCGACGCGGCGGTGACCGCGACCAGCCGGGTCCGGCCGGAGAGGGCCCGCTCGTACGAGCCGAGATCCAGCTCCGCCGTCTCCGCGTCGATCTCGATCCACCGCACCGTGACCCGGGCCCGCTCGGCGGCCTGCACCCAGGGCCGGACGTTGGCGTCGTGGTCCAGGCGGCTGAGGACGATCTCGTCGCCCGGATGCCAGTCCTTGGTCAGATGCCGGGAGAAGTCGTAGGTGAGCTGAGTGGCGCTGCGCCCGTGGACGATGCCGTTCGCGGGCACGCCGAGCAGGTCGGCATAGGCGGCCCGGAACTCCGCGACGACGCGCTCGGCGTTGCGTTCGGACGAACTGACGGCTCCCCGGATCGACATCGGGCTGGTCATCGTGGCGGCCACCGCGTCGGCCACCGCCCGGGGCGTCTGTGTTCCACCCGGCCCGTCGAAGAACGCGAGGCCGCTCTCGAGAGCGGGAAAGTGGGCCCGCAGAGCGGCGAGGTCAAGAGACATGGCCCTATCTTTCGCCATTCACGGACGCAGCGTGCTGTCGCCGTTCACGGGCGCAGGATGCGCAGCTGGGCGTCGCGCAGGTGGTGGCCGGGGTCGATGCCCAGCTCGGTGGCCAGGGTCTGGCGGGTCCGCTCGATCACGTCGAGCGCCTCGGCCTGCAGGCCGCACGCCGCCAGCGACAGCGCGAACAGCGACTGGGTCTGCTCGTCGTAGGGGGCTTCCGCGGCCGCCCGCTCGATCAGCGGCAGCGCCTGGCCGGACAGGCCGGCGTCCAGGCAGGTCACCGCCAGGTCGACGGTCGCCTGGCGGCGCAGGCGTTCGAGCTGGCGGGCCGCGTGCTGCTGGCGGACCGCGGCCGGCGCGTCCGCGCCCACCGGGCCGCGCCACAGCGCCAGGGCTGCCATCAGGCGTTCCGCCCGCTCGGCCGGGTCCGGCCGGTCGTTGGCCGTGGTGACCAGGTGGCGGAAGCGCCGCGCGTCGACCTCGCCGCCGACCACGGTCAGGCGGTAGCCGGCCGGTTCGAGCTCGAGCCGGTGGCCGCCGTGCTGCATCAGCCAGCGGCGCAGGCGGTGGACCGCGACGTGCATCGGCCCGGTGTTGTCCCGCCAGCGTTCGCCCTCGTCCAGGACGAAGCGCACCTGCTCGGCCGGCACCGGCACGCTGTCGAGCAGCATCAGGGTCAGCAGGCCGCGCAGCTTCGGCGCGGTCAGCGTCTCCCGGGCGCCGGCGCTCCACAGGGCGAGCGGCCCGAGGACGCCGAAGCAGAGGTCGGTGGCAGGTTCGGTGGCGAAGAGCGTGTCCGTCATCGTGGCTCCCGAATCGTGGTCGCGCCGGGCACCGGCAGCCCGCGCGTGAGGGTGGTCAGGTCCGCGGTCGCCCGGGCGTAGGTCGTGCCGTCGGGGTGCAGGGTGAGGACCACGACGATCCAGCGGTCGCCGGGCCCGACCACGCCGGTGGTGTGCAGCGCCTCGCTGACCAGGTCGAGGTCCGGCGGGGCAGCGTCGGCGTGGAGTGCCGGCGCGCACGGGCCGGGGGCCGGATCGCCGAAACCCGACCAGCCCTGCTTGACCGCCCACGGGCGGCCGAACACGCTCGGGATGCCGAAGGACTGGTCGTAGGAATCGGCCGCGCAGCGAGTGGAGCGGCGCAGGTTGTCCAGCACGAACGCGCGTACCGCCGGGGGCGCCTCGTCCAGCAGATAGCGGTAGATGCGGACCGTGTCGGCCGCGCTGATCGCGGTGTATCCCCAGTAGGTGCGCATCGACGCCGGGGGCGGCGCGGTCCGGCGCAGCCCGAGGCGGGCCACCATCCGGTTGACCACCGCCTCGTAGCCGCTCAGCCGCCAGAACCGGCTCGCCGCCGCGTCGTCGCTGCTGCGCAGCATCGGCTCGAGCAGGGCCCGGTCCTCGTCCGGGATCTCATACGACGGCCCCCGGTCCCACAGATAGTCGAGCGCGATGAGCAGCTTGACCACCGACGCCGACCGGAACTGCGCCTGGTCGTCGTGGCGGGCGGTGAACCGGCCGGTACGCCGGTCGAAGACGGCCACCCCGGCGGTGACCCCGGCCGGCACGACCACCGGCGCCGGCGAGGCGGCCGCCGTCCGATCGGCCGGCACCGTGGCGGCGCCGAGCGTGGCCATCAGCACCGCGGCCATCAGCACTTTTCCTGTCATGGCCATATTTAGGCACGGAACCCCAGGTCAACGGTCCTGCGAACTCTTAGGGAGCGTGACCGGGTGGCGGCCAACTGATAGACAGTGGCGTATGTACACTGCTGTGCGGCAACGGCGTTGTGGGGATGCTGGGGCGTGATTTTTGTGGAGACTGTGCTCATTCAGTTCGCGGACGGCGTCGACCGTGATGGGCAGGCCCGCAGGGGAACGGTGGCGCTGGCGCCGGGCGCGAAGGCGCGGTTCGGGCGCGGGGCGCCGGGGGTCCCGGTGGACGTGCGGCTGGCCGACCCGGGTGTGCCCCGGCTCGCCGGTGAGATCCAGGGCGCGACCGACCACTGGCTGCTGAGCAACTTCAGCGCCGACAAGACGTTCGTGGTGGAGAACCCGGAGGGCGCGGGGGAGCACGTCAAGGTGCCGCCCGGCCGACTGGGGGCGCCGATCCCGTTCGAGATCTCCCGGGTCGTGCTCCCGTCGGGGCTGGACCTGGTGCGATTCTCCGTCTTCGCGCCGATGCACTCCTATCTCGACCGGCACGGCCGCGGGGCCACCGGCGGGGAGGGCACGCTGACCGCCTTCCCGATGGACGAGACGGCGAAATACTTCCTCGTCCTGGTCGCGCTGTGCGAGCAGCGGCTGCGGGACCGCTCGCACGTCGCGATCCCGACCGTGGAGGGCGTCGTCAACCGGCTGCGGCCGCTGCCGTCCTGTGCCGACCTGACGGTTGCCGCGGTCAACTTCCACATCGACTATCTGGCCCGGACGAAACTGCGCGTGAAGCAGGACCCGGTCGACGGCGCGCGGCGGCTGGACACCAAACGTGCCGCGCTGGTGTCCCTGGCGCTGCGGTTCAACCTGGTCCGGGAGGATCATCTCCGGCTGTTGCCCGCGCCGGTGCGCGTCGGGTGAGCGCGCCGGACGCCGGGCCCTGGTCGGTCGTGGTGCCGGCCGGTTACCGCGTCGGCGGGTGGGAGGTCACCGGCGGCATCGCCACCGGCAGCTGGGGCAGTGTGTACGCCGCCCAGCAGGTCGGCGAGGGCGGCGACGGCCGCCCGGAGCGGGCCGCGCTGAAGTTCCTGCCTACCGGCACCGTGACGGTGCGGCAGCTGAGCCATCTCGCCGCGATGGCCGACCGGGAGGTCCGCTTCCATCGCGCGGGCGCGCACGAGCGGCTGATCCGCTGCTACGACACCCTCGTGGTGGACGACCTGGCGACGCCGGCCCTGCACGGCGCGGCCGTCATCGTGATGGAACGGGCCCGCCGCTCGCTCGCCGACCGGCTGCGTGAGCGGGCGGGCGAGCCCTTGCCGGACGCCGCGGAGCTGGTCACGCAGGTGTGCGAGGGTCTCGCCTACATGCATGAGCTCGGCTGGATCCACGGCGACCTGAAACCGGCCAACGTGCTGCTGATGGCCGACGACTCGGTCCGGCTGGCCGACTTCGGCCTGACCGCCGAGATCGAGGGCACCCACGGTTACCTGCCGCCGATCGGCTCCTCCGCCTACCTCCCGCCGGAGTACTGGACCGAGAACCTCGGCGAGCGCGGCATCGCGGTGCGCACCACGGCCGACATCTGGGCCCTCGGCGTGCTGGCCTACCAGGCGTTCACCGGCGACTTCCCGTTTCCCGGCACCGGGCCGCGGGCGTGGGCGCCGGCCGCGGCACGGTACGCGGAGACCGGCGCCGAGCTGCCGCTGCCGGACGCGGTGCCGGAGGCGTGGCGCTCAATCATCCGGGACTGTCTCGCCCCCACCCACGCCGCGCGGACCCCGCACACCGCGGCCGCGCTGCTGGCCCGGATGCGCGGCCAGCCGGCCCCGCTACGGCGCCGGATGCCCCGGCACCGGCTGGTGGCGGCGGCCGCGACGGTGCTGGTGCTCGCCACCGCCTCGACCGCGACCGCCCTGGTGGTGTCGCAGGACGACGAGCCGTCCACGTTCCGTGGCGACGAGCTGCTCAAGCGCGATGCCGGCATTCCCGAGCAGTACCGTTCGCTGATCGTGGCCGCCGGCACCATGTGCGAGGCGCCGGGGCTCAGCCCGCCGCTGATCGCGGCGATGCTCAAGGTGGAGAGCAACTTCGACCCCAACCTCAGCGACCCGGCCAAGGACGAGTACGGCATCGCCCGCTGGACGCCGAGCGTGCTGGTCGGCTTCCTGCCGGGCAGCCATCCGGCGACGCCGCCGACTCCGCCCTTCCCGCCGGAGATGTCGATCCCGCCGGTCGGCCGGATGCTGTGCTTCCAGTCGGAGAAGCTGAAGACGGTGCCGGGCGATCCCGGGCTGCTGCTCGCGGCCGCTTACCGCTCGTCGGCGACCAGCGTCATCCAGGCGAACGGGATCGCGCCCAAGTGGCAGCAGTACACCACGTCGGTGGCCCAGTACCGGGCGCTGTACACGCCGTGAGGCCCGGGCGCAGCGTGCGCCCGGGCCCTCGACGCGGCTACTTCCAGTCGCCCACGATCGGGCGGTCGGTCGTGGCGCCGTACGCGAATCGGAGGTCGGCGTCGCCGCCCGCGTTGGTGTTGCGCAGGTTGAACTCCTTCGTCGACGGCCGCCAGATGCCGACCGTGTCGGTGCCGTTGCCGTCCCAGTCGCCGACCACCGGCAGGTCGGAGACGGAGCCGTAGACGAACGCGAAGTCCGAGCCGCCGGTGCCGGTCAGCGCGTTGCGCAGGTGGAAGGACCGGTCCGCCGGGTCGTAGTAGCCCAGGCTGTCGTGCCCGTCGCCGTCCCAGTCGCCGGTCAGCAGGGTGCTGGTCGACTTCCCGAACGACTGGGTCACCTCGGCCGCGCCGGCGGTGTTGGTGTTACGCAGCCGCACCAGCTGGTCGCCGGACCGCCAGGTGCCCACCGTGTCCTTGCCGTCGCCGTCGAAGTCCCCGGCGATCGGCACGTCGCCGCTCGCCGCGTAGTCGGCCACGAACGCGGTGTCGAACGCCCCCGCGGTCGGCGAGTTGCGCAGGTGGAACGAGTGGTCGGCCGGGTCGAAGAAGCCCCACCCGTCGACCCCGTCGCCGTCCCAGTCACCGAAGATCGGCAGCTGCGCGCCGGTGCCGATCGCCCACGCCGTGACGTCGCTGTTGCCGGACGTGAGGGTGGTGCGCGGGTACGCCTTGTGGTCCGACGGCCGGAACACCCCGATCGAGTCGGCGTGCGTGACCGGCCCGGTGACCGGGCCGCCCCGGCCGAGCAGGCTGAACGCCAGCGCGCCGGTCGAGGTGAAGTCGATCGCCGGCTCGTTGCTCATCCACGCGTCGGTGTGGTCCACGTAGCGCGCGCCGTTCCCGGTGAACACCGCGTACGGGTCCGCGCCGTCCGCCGGGCACCCCCGGCTGGTGTCGTCCGGGTCGTACTCGCTGAACGTGGCGGTGCCGTTCGGGCCGTTGACCGCCGCGCCGGCCAGGATGGCGCCGGTCCCGGTGTGGCTGCCGGCCAGGTTGGCGATCTGGTGGTGCGGGCATTTCGGGTACGTCGTCCCGACCCCGACGATCAGCGACGTGCCCCACGGGTTGCCACCGAGGATCCAGTTCGCCTGCTGCTGCGCGAACGTGGCGTACTTGGTGCTGCCGGTGACGTCGCGGTAGCGGACCGCCTGCGCGATCAGCCCGAACGTGTGCGACGTCGAGTCGTAGTCGTTGTAGACCGCGCCGGCCCGGAACCGGTCCGCGTTGGCCCGGGTCACGCCCGCGTCGAGCTGCTCCTCCAGCGAGCTGACCAGCTCGGCCGGGGTGACGGCGAGGCTGCCGGTGGAGCCGATCGCGGTCACCAGGTCGGAGTCGGCGAGCGCGCTGACGTCGTACAGGTTCAGGGTGTCGTGGAAGTCGCCGTCGAGGTACTGCCGGGCGTACTGGGCCGCCTGGGTCAGCCAGGTCGCCGCCCGGTTGTCGCCGAGCGCCTTGGCCGCGAGGTGCAGTTCGACGCCGCCGAGCGCCATGTCGTCGGTCCAGCCGTCCTCGCCGTAGTAGTCGTGCGGGAACGTCGTGACCAGCTCGCCCACCGAGGTCGTCTTCGCGATGCCGTAGATCGCCGCCGCCTTCGCGAGCTCGCTGCGTGCCCGGGTCGGGTCGCTGGTCGCGTGCACCTGGGCGGCGAGCGCGAAGGCCGCCGACACCCGGCCGGCCAGGTTGGGGCTCAGCTTCGCGCCGGGCTCGTTGGCCCGGAACACCGGCCGGTAGCGCTGGTAGTACTGGCCGGTGCCGGCCGCGTCGGTGATGGTGTCGTCGTCCTGGGGCAGGCGCCAGGCGTCGTGGTCGCCGTAGTACGTCTTGGCCGCGTTGCCGCCGCCGATGCCGACCTGCGCGTAGAGCACACCGGCGCTGTCGTCCCACATCTTGTCGAGCCAGTCCAGCCCGAAGTCGATCTCGGCGGCCCGGGTCGTGTCGGCGGCGCCGGAGCGCTGCGCCACCAGGAGCGTGTCCAGCGCGTACGCCGTCGTGTGGGTGAATTTGAGGTAGTCGCCCGCGTCGAACCAGCCGCCGGAGACGTCGACGGTGGCCGTGGCGGCCTTGGTGAGGTTGCCGACGATCAGGCCGTCGTCGTCGAACGTGGGGGCTTTGTAGATGCTCGCCGACGCGTCCGCGAGGTGCGACGCCTTGCGGTTGAGCACACTGGACAGCACGTTGGTGCCGTCCCGGTTGGCCTGGAAGAACTTGGTCTCGGTGGCCGACACCGGGGCGTAGAGGCTGTTCGCCGTGCCCACCGCGAAGGTGGGCGAGGTCGTCACGCCGCTGACCCGGATGCTGTAGCGGCCCGCGGTCCGCACCGCCGAGAAGTCGATCGGCGCGACCGCGGTGTAGCTGGAGTTCCACGAGCCGAGGCTGCTGCCGACGGTGCCGGCCAGGACCTGCGTGCCGGCGCTGTCGACCACCTGGAAGGCCGTGCCGGCCTGCGCGGTGGTGCCGAGCAGGAAGGCCACCTTCGGCCCGTCGGCGGGGTAGCCGACCTGGTCGACCCGGATGTAGGAGGTGACCGCGGCCTGCGCCGGGGCTGCCGCTCCGCCGATCAGCACCGCGGCGACGAGCGCGGCGGCGAGCCGGGCCCTCATGCGTTGTCCCAGTCGCCGGACACCGGAACCATGCCCGCGGTGAAGCCGGTGAAGGTGATGTTGGCGTTGCCGCCGCCGTGGGTGTTCTTCAGGAAGAACTGGTTGGTCTCCGGCCGGTAGAGGCCGGGCGTGTCCGTCCCGTTGCCGTCCCAGTCGCCGACGACCGGCACGTCACCCGGCCGGCCGTAGACGTAGGCGTAGTCGGAGGAGCCGTAGTCCAGGACGTTGCTCAGGTGGAACGAGCTGTCGGCCGGGTCGTAGTAGCCGACCGAGTCCTCGCCGTCGCCGTCCCAGTCACCGGCGAGCGGAGTCACGCCGGTGCCGATCGGGCCGAGCTGGAACGCGTAGTTCGAGATGCCGGGCTCGTTGAGGTCCTTGAGGTGGAAGGTGCCGTCCGACGGCCGGTAGAAGCCGGTGCTGTCGCCGGTCTTGCCGTCCCAGTTGCCGGCCAGCGGGACGTCGGTGGCCAGCCCTGATTCGAACGCGTAGTTCGAGGCGCCGGCGGGCGGGAGGTTGTTGGACAGGTGGAATGAACCGAGCTCGGTTCCCGGCCGGAAGATGCCGACCGACTCCTTGCCGTTGCCGTCCCAGTCGCCGGTGACCGGCTGGTCGCCCAGGGCGCCGTAGGAGAACGCCCACTTCGAATTGCCGGCGGCGTTGGTGCCCAGCAGGTGGAACGAGTGGTCAGCCGGGTTCCACATGCCCACCGTGTCGAGCGGCTTCACGATGACCGGCGGCTTGTTACCACTGGTCAGCGTCTTGCCCTGGACCGCGGTGTCGTAGAGCGAACCGCTGTAGTCGGCGAAGCTCATCTTGATCGAGTAGCGGGTGCTGCACTCCTCGGCCTTGAAGTCCAGGTGCGCGCCGCTGACGTTGCCGGTCGCGCCGGAGATGCCGACCACCTGCGCCTGCTTGATGGTCTGGCCCTTGCTGACCCGCCGAGACGACAGGTGCGAGTAGCGGGTGCATTCGCCCCACGGGTGCTGGATGACGACCGTGTTGCCCCAGCTGTCGGACAGGTACGAGTCGTACACGACACCGGGCGCGGCGGCGACGACCGTGCTGCCGCTGGGCATTCCGAAGTCCACCGCGTACCGCACGAACTCGTTGCCGTTGTGGCTGAACGAGCCGTCCCAGCCCTGCGTGACCCGGTAGCTGACACCGGCCGGGAAGGGCAGGTAGTACGCCTTGGTGGCGGCCTCGGCCCGGGGCATGGCCAGCGCTCCGCCGGCCACCAGGAGAGCGAGCAAAAGGACCGCGCGAATCGCTCGCCGGCCGGTTCGGGACATCCTGAGTCTCACGGGTCTTCCCTCTCGTCGGACATCGACACTCAGGAATCACTAATCCACAGTGCACTTTCCGCACGCTTACCTCGGACCGCGGACAGCGGCCGGTAAGCAGGCGGGAAGTGGTCGATGCCCACCGTGGTGCCATGCGCCGATCGGCGTGACCCACCCGTGGAAGGACCAGAACAGTGAAACGCACCCTGAGGTGGTCTCTGGCGGCCGCGGTCGCCGTGGCGGTCCTCGCACCGGCCGTGCCGGACCCGGCCTACGCCGCGCCGGCGGCGGACTCTGCCGCTCTGACGGCGTCCTACACCACGACGACCTGCGGCGGCACCAAGGCGATGGACACCGCGCTGGCGACCGAGCTCAACTCCAAGCTCAACGGCAAGCTGCGTGGCGCTCTCACCGGCTACCGGATGTCCTGCGCGCGGCGGATCGTCGAGACGGCCAAGTCCCGCGGGCTCGCCAAGCGGGCGGCGGCGATCGCGGTGACCACCGCGATCGTGGAGTCGACCATCGAGAACATCAGCGTGGCCGTCGACCACGACAGCCTCGGCCTGTTCCAGCAGCGGGCCTCGTGGGGCTCGGCGGCCCAGCGGCTCGACCCGGCGTACGCGACGAACGCGTTCCTGAACAAGATGCTCCAGCTCTACCCGAACGGCTCGTACAACAACACGGCCAACTCGATCGGCGAGATCTGCCAGGCCGTGCAGGTGTCGGCGCTGCCGGACGCCTACCAGTTGCAGGCGTCGGACGGCAGCACGATCGCCTACAACATCTGGGACGCGCTGACCTCACCGCCGACGAAGCCGGTCGACACGGTCGGCATGTGGAACCCGGCCGACCACTCGTTCCACCTGCTGGGCACCAACGCCGCCGGCAACTCGAAGTGGGCGTTCTCCTACGGCGCCCTGGGCGACCAGCCGGTCACCGGCGACTGGGACGGCAACGGCAAGGAGTCGGTCGGCATCTTCCGGCCGGGAACCGAGCTCGGCTCGTTCCATCTGTCCAACAACCTCCCGCCCGCCGGCGCCTCGAACTACGCGTTCGAATCGGGGTTCGCCACCGACGTTCCGCTGGCCGGTGACTGGGACGGCAACGGCAAGGACGGCACCGGGTTCTACCGGCCGTCGGACGGCACCTTCCACCTCAAGGACATCAATGAACCCGGCATCTCGAACTACGCGTTCCAGCTCGGCCCGATCGGCACCGGCGTGATCCCGCTGGCCGGTGACTGGGACGGCGACGGCGAGGACTCGGTCGGCTACTACGACCCGGCCGACAGCTCCTTCCACCTGCGGAACAAGCTGGACAACGGATCTTCGGACGCCGCCTACGTCTACGGCCGCCCCGGCGACAAGCCGATCATGGGTGACTGGGACGGCAACGGGACCGACACCCCCGGGCTCTACCGGCCGGAGACCACCCAGTTCCTGCTGAAGAACACGCACGGCGGCGGCAACGCCACCAGCACGTTCACCGGCTTCACCGCGGGCATGGTTCCGGTGTCCGGCGACTGGGACAACGCATGAGGGCCCGGCTCGCCGCGGCGCTCACCGCCGCCGCGCTGTTCGGCGGGGTAGCCGTCGCTCAGACCAGCTTCGCCGCGACCTACCTCGTCGGCCCCGACGTCTCCGCCTACCAGCACCCGAACGGCGCGGCCATCAACTGGGACACCGTCTTCGGCTCCGGCGGGCAGAGCTTCGGCATCGTCAAGGCCACCGAGGACAACGACTTCACCAGCTCCACCTTCGCCGGCGACTGGGCCAAGCTTCAAGCAAAAAACGTCATTCGCGGTACGTACCACTTCGCCCGTCCCAGCGCGACGGCGGGCGACGCGCTGGCCGAGGCCCGCTACTACATCTCGGTCACCGGAACCCTGCGCCAGCCCAACCAGCTCCCGCCGATCCTCGACCTCGAGGCCGACGGCGATCTCAGCCAGGCGGCGCTGCGCACCTGGGTGCAGACCTGGCTCAACGAGGTGCAACGGCTCACCGGCCGCAAACCGATGATCTACACCAGCCCCGGCTTCTGGGACGCCGAGGTCAACAGCACCGCGTTCGGGTCGTACCCGCTGCAGGTGGCGCACTACACGACGGCCGCCGCGCCCCGTCTGCCGGTCGGCTGGAGCACCTGGACGATGTGGCAGTACACGCAGAGCGGCTCGGTTGCCGGGGTGTCCACCGCGGTCGATCACAACCGGTTCAACGGGACGCTCGCGGCGCTGAAGGCACTTGCCAACGGCGGTGCGGGCGGCGGCGACGTGGCCGGCATGTGGAACCCCGCCGACCATTCGTTCCATCTGCTGGGCGCGAACGCGGCCGGCAATTCGACGTGGGCGTTCTCCTACGGCGCGCTCGGCGACCAGCCGGTCACCGGCGACTGGGACGGCAACGGCAAGGAGTCGGTCGGCATCTTCCGGCCCGGCACCAACGCCGACACCGACCCGGCCTCGTTCCACCTCTCCGACACCCTGCCGCCCGGCAGCGCGTCCGATTACGCGTTCGCCTCCGCGCTGGCGACCGACGTGCCGCTCGCGGGCAACTGGGACGGCAAGGGCGGCGACAGCACCGGCTTCTACCGGCCCTCGGACGCCACCTTCCACCTCAAGGACCTGAACGAGCCGGGGGCGTCGAACTACGCGTTCGGGCTCGGCCCGACCGGCATGGTCCCGCTCGCGGGCGACTGGGACGGCGACGGCAAGGACTCGGTGGGCTACTACGACCCGGCCGACAGCTCGTTCCACCTGCGGAACAAGCTGGACGACGGCGCATCGGACTACGCCTACATCTACGGCCGCCCCGGCGACGTGCCGGTGGTCGGCGACTGGGACGGCAACGGCACCGACACCCCGGGCCTCTACCGCCCGGAGACCACCCAGTTCCTGCTGAAGAACACCCACGGCGGCGGCAACGCCGACACCACGTTCACCGGCTTCACCGCCGGCATGCTCCCGGTCGCCGGCGACTGGGGCTGATCCGGCACGTTCATCGCGCCCCCGCCGGAGTGTCCGGCGGGGGCGCCGTGCCGTGCCTCAGCCTTGCCGGGTGGGCCGGATGGTCAGGTCACCGATCTCGACGTCGTCCGGCTGGTCGATCGCGAAGGCGATCGCCCGGGCCACCGCCGCCGGGTCGATGCCGAGGTCGGCCATGCTCTGCCTGGCCTGCTCGCGCACGGCCGGGTCGTCGACGGCGTGGTCGATGAGCTCGGTGCGCACGTAACCCGGCGAGATCGAGGTGGTGCGCAGGACGCCGTCGGTGCTCTCCTGCCGCAGCGCCTCCAGGAAGGTGCGGACCGCGTTCTTCGTCCCGGCATACACCGCCTGGGTCGGGACGATCTTCAGCCCCGACGTCGACACGACGGTGACCAGGTGACCGCGGCCCTGACGGCGGAACGCCGGCAGCGCGGCGGCGATCCCGTTCAGGATGCCCTTGACGTTCACGTCGACCATCGCCGACCAGCCCGCGACGTCGAGGTCGGCCATCAGCCCGATCCGGGTGACGCCGGCGTTGCCGACCAGGACGTCGAGGCGGCCGAATCGCTGGACGGCGGTGTCGACGAGCGACTGGAGGTCGCCGGGATCGGTGACGTCGACGCGGGTGGCGGCCGCGGTGCCGCCGGCCGCCGTGATCTCGGCGACCAGCCGATCGGCGACGCGATCGAGCTGCTGCTGACCGCCGGACGCACGGCCGGCACCATCCGCCCCGATGCGGAGGCCCGCGACGTCATCGTGCTCATCAGCTGGCTGTCCCGCCTGGACGACACCGAACTCGACGCCCGCGGACCACGATTGCTGTCGATCCTGGTCGACGGGCTCCGGGCGTGAGTCACCGTTCCCGGCGGGCCCGCCCGGCGCGGGCGCGCGGAGGGTGAGTGCCGCCCGAGAAACCGGGTGCCAGGGGACCTGGCCTATTTCGTACCGGGAAATGAGCGCAAGAAAACAGCCCCGCCGTAAGCGACGAGGCTGTTTTCCCAATGCGGATCAGTAGTTGGCGATTCCGGCCCATTCATTGTTGGTGCCGGTGGCGACGCGCTTCTTCGCCTCGATGGTGAAGTCGGTGCCGCGCAGCACGTCGGTGGCGACAAATTTCGCCGTGTATTCGCCGGCGACCCAGCAGACCGGGCCGGCGAAGACGGAGTTCGAGGTCGTGCTCCGCAGTCGCAGGCAGATGCCGCCGTCCACGTTGTTGGTGATCTTCACCTTGATGTCGCCGGTGTCGGTCTTGTGCCGGGTGACGTGGCCCGGGGTCCAGCCGCCGTTGGTGTAGACCTCGCCGCCGATGTCGTTGTTCTGAGCCGCGAACGCGGCCGTCGGCACGGCGAACACGCCCGCGGTGGTGGCGAGAACGGCGAGTGCCGTCAGTGAACGCTTCACGATTTTCCTCCTCGGAAAACGATATCCGGAACAACTTCAAGGCTATTCGGCTACGCTTTCCGCGCGCTTTCCATGCATTTACCGGTACGCCGCAAAAACCGCCGCCCGGTGCGGTAACCGGGCGGCGGGTCTTGCGGGAAATGGTCAGTCGCCGTTGATGAGATGCATCGCCAGATCGGGGGAGAACGTCCCGGCCGGGATTCCCTCGCCGTGGTTGCACGAGCCGTCGGAATCGCCCGGAACCTTGACCCACAGCGTGAACTCGGGGCCGGTCGAGCCGCCGATCCGCGACGCGGCGCCGAGTTTCGCCCCGACCGGGTTGCACCAGTTGCCCGGCTGGCCGCCGTTGGCGTTGCGGCTGGTGTCGATCAGGTAGGGCTTGCCGGTGGCGGCCCGCACCTGTTCCGCGTAGGCGGTGGATTCGCTGGTGGTGTAGAAGTTCGACACGTTCACCGCGAGCCCGTGCGCGCCGGCCGCGCCCGCCCGGTCGAGCCGCTGCGCCATGGTCGCCGGATCGACCCAGTGCGCGTTTCCGGCATCCACATAGGACCAGGACTGTCCGCCGAACTCGCCGATGGCGTACCGCAGCAGGTCGAAACGCGCCTGCAGGTCGGCCGCGTCCGGCATGCACCCGGAGTCGGCCTGGGCGAGGGCGTCCGGCTCGATCACGACGATCGCCGGCCGGCCCCGCACCCCGGCCGCGAAATCGCTGATCCACTCCCGGTAGGCGGCCGGGCTGCCCGCCCCGCCGCTCGACGCGCCGCCGCAGTCCCGGCCGGGAATGTTGTAGGCCACCAGGATCGGCACCTTGTGCACCGCCGCGGCGGCCGTCACGTAGGCGTCGACGGCGTCGTAGATGTCGCCGCTCCAGTTGCCGAACCAGTGCGCGCCCGGCCGGGCCGCCATCGCCGAGCGGATGGCGGGCGCCCGGGAGTCGTTCGGGTTGGCGGCCAGCCAGGCGTCCGGATGCGCCTGCGGATCGGCGTAGAAGCCGTACACCTTCGCCAGCTGTGCCGGTGTCGGGTCGGCCGTGTCGAGCTTGAAGTCGCCGACCAGCGGCCGGTCGCCGGCGCTGCCGTAGGCGTAGGAGGCGGTGACCGCGGCGGTGGCGGTGTTCGCGGCGAGCAGCGTCAGCACCCGGGTCGACGGCTTGTAGGCGCCGGCCGTGTCCACGCCGTCGCCGTCCCAGTCGCCGACCACCGGCACGTCGTTCGGATCGAGCCGCGGGTGGTCGAACGCGTAGTCCGAGGCGCCCGAGCTGAGCGCGTTGCGCAGGTGCATGTTGCCGGTCGACGGCCGGAACACGCCGACCGAGTCCTTGCCGTCGCCGTTCCAGTCCCCGGCGACCGGCACGTCGCCGGCCGCGCCGGATGCGAACTGGGTGTCGGCCGGCCCGGCGCTCAGCGCGTTGCGCAGCCGGAACGTCTGATCGGACGGCCGGTAGGCGCCGACGCCGTCCCGCCCGTCGCCGTCCCAGTCGCCGATCACCGGGACGTCGCCGGACAGCGCGAAGTCGGCCGCGGAGAACGCGACGTCGGACGGCCCGCCGGCGTCGAGGGTGTTGCGCAGATGGAAGGTGCGGTCGGAGGCCCGGAAGTAACCGAGGCCGTCCACCCCGTCGCCGTCCCAGTCACCGACGACCGGCGTGTCGCCGGCGATCCCGACGGTGAACCCTTGCACGTCGGCGTTGCCGGACGACAGCGCGGTCCGCAGATAGGCCGTCCGGGTGGAGGCGCGGAACACCCCGACGGTGTCGGCCTTCGCCGCCGGCGCTGCGGGCGCCACCAGCAGAGGTACGACCAGTAGTAGTTGACTGAGCATCCTGGAACTCCTTTTCACACAGCGGCGTTGGTGAGCCGGTACGTGCCCTGCGCGACGACCCACCGGGTCAGCCACGCCTGCGCGACGGTGCTGGCCACCAGCTCCTCGCGCCCCTGGTAGCGGTCCTCGTTGGCGCCGACATAGGTGCGCCGGTCGGCGGAACGCCGCTGCTGCGACAACACCCGGTCGCCGTGCAGCCGCGCCCACTGCGCGCCGCCGACGCTCGTGCCGCCGTCCAGAGCGAGCACACTGATCTGGGTGTCGAGGGTCATCGGCTGCACGTACCGGTCGGTGCCCCAGTCGTTGCCCTGCGGGTAGTAGAGATCGGCCGACCCGCGCACGTAGACCGTCCCGCCCGGCGCGGCCACGGCCGGCCCCGGCGGATAGGCGCTGCCCGCCGTCCATTTGTGGTCGACCAGCGCCTGGTACACCACGTCCGCGTTGAACAGCGCGGCCTGCGGCGTGGCCCGGTCGGCCAGCGAGTAGACGATCGCGCTGTGCAGGTTCTCCGACACGGTCGTCGAGTAGTCCGGATGCACGATGTTGTGGTTGATCACGAAGCCGTCGTCGTTCGCGTTGCTGCCGCCCAGCCACGCGCTGACCGGCTTGCCGTGGAGCACCTTGCTGCTGGTGAGGTCGGTCGGCCGGGCGAACGCCGACACCATCAGCTCCACCTCCTTGCGCTCCCAGCGCGCCCGGTGCGGGTGCGCCGGCATCAGGTTGACGGCGAGCTGCAGGGCCATCGCGTTCCAGGCGTTCTCCTCGGCCTTGGTGTCGCCGGGGCTGAGGATCACGCCGTTGCGGTCCCGGTAGTACGGCACCGGGTAGTCGACGAACCGGTCCGCCTCGGACTCCACCATCCGGGTCAGGCGCTCCCGATCGACCGGGCTGAGGTCGTCCCAGAGCAGCCAGCCGGCCAGCCCGGCCTGCGCCGCCCACAACGTGCTCTGCCAGGTCGGTCCCCACCCGCCCGGGCTGTTGGACCGGTGCCGGTAGACCAGCGAGGTGGTCAGCAGCACCGTGCGGCGGCGCGCCTCGGCCTCGGTCACGCCGGCGGTGGCGGGGTCGAACACGCCGGTCCGCAACGCGGTCGCGACCCCGAGCGCCTCCATCGCGGGCGGCCGGATCTGCAGCTCGTCCACGCCGCCGAACGTCAAATACGGCCCTTCCTGGGCGGCGAAACGCTGCCACCAGGTCGACATGCCGTACCGGTTGGTGTTGCGCAGCAGCTCGATCAGCCGCTTCGCGTCGTCGTCGGCCGGCGCCGGACGGGTGAGCTTCGCCGACGGCCCGACCCCGGCCGGCCCGGCGGAGCCGTCACTGACCGGCCCGGACGGCCCGAGCGTCGCGGCGTCGGCGGGCGTCCCGAACGCGAACGACTGCCCGCCGTCGAGCCGCCACGTGTTGACGTGCACCACGCCGACCCCGTCGACGCCGTCGCCGTCCCAGTCCCCGGCGACCGGCCGGTCGCCCTCGACGCCGAGGCTGGTCGTGCGCGACGCCGCATCGGCCGGATCGATCCCGGCCCGCAGGTACCAGACTCCGGCCCGGTAGACGCCCGGCTCCTGATCGCCGTCGCCGTCCCAGTCCCCGGCCACCGGCAGGTCCCCGGCCCGGCCGTAGGTGAAGGAGACCTCGGCCTCGCCGCCGGAGACGGTGTGCCGCAGCAGCCAGGTGGTGCCCCGCACGACCCCGATGCCCGGCCGGCCCGCCCCGTCCCAGTCGCCGGCGACCGGGGTGTCACCGGCGCGTCCGTACTGGAGGGTGTGGTCGATCGCCGGGCGCTCCGGCCCGACCTGATCGGTCAGCTCCCAGGCGCCCGCCCGGAACACCCCGGCGGTCCTGGTGCCGTCGCCGTTCCAGTCACCCCAGACCGGGATGTCGCCGGCCTTCCCGAAAGTGAACGTCGTCGCGGCCGGTCCGGCACCGACCGCATCCCGCAGGAACCAGTGCAGCTCGCCGTCGACGGCCCGCACCACCCCCGGGAAGTCGCCGCCGCCCGGATCCGCGCGGGCCGTGTGCGTCCCGCCGATCGCGGTGGTGGCGGTAAGGACGGTGATCGTGGCGAGGTGAAGTCTCCAGCGCATAGGCCCGATGCTGATCGGGCCCGCTTACCGCTCGCTTACGTCGGTCGCGCCCGCACCTGATGTGAGCAGCGGGGTGACGGCCGCCGTGCGGTTGGGGAAGCCGTCACCCGTACCGTAAGAAGGGCTTTGTTCATTTGTCCTGAAGGGTCAGGCCGGCGCTGGGCCGCTCCCAGATCCGGGTCGGGTCGTAGAGCGGGTCGACGTGCCACATCCGGATGGCGATCGTCGGGGCCTGCAGCCGGCCGCCGTGCACCTCCGTCGTGACGCCGGTGGCCAGGGTGAGCGGGGCGAGGGTCAGGCTGCTCAGATAGTCGCCGGCCGGCGGGTGGACCGGAAGCATCTTGTCGGCCATCACGACGGCGTCATAGGCCGGCACCAGGAACGATCCCAGGTCGTTCGCGATGCACGGCTGGCTGGTCCGTTTGGCGGCGGCGTCGATCGAGCAGGCGCGCAGCAGCTGCCCTTCGAGCCCGTCCTCGGTGCGGTCGGCGCAGGCGAACCCCGCGGGAAGCTTCAGCAGCCGGGCCGAGGCCTGCGCCTGGGCGGTCAGCACGCCGTACGCCGCCGGGGCGAGGTCGGCGCAGGCCGGCCCGCTGGCGTAGTAGTCGACCGGCCAGTTCGCATTGCTGACGGCACGCAACTGGTAGTCGGCCATGAACCGGCTCACCGAGCTGTCCGCGATGACCAGCCGGGGCTTGGCGTGGCCGCACAGATCGTTGACCCGCTGGACGAACTCGGCGAACCGGGTCCAGCGGTCGGCGAAGAACAGCACGGTGGGCGGCCCGGCGGCCGGCGTGTCGCAGATCGACTCGTTCAGGCCGCCGAGCGCGGACACCCGCCGCCCGGTCGCGTGCGGGGCCGTCTGCAGGGCGGTGAGCAGGTCGTTGACCAGCGACGTCGTGTAGTGATCGGTCGGGTCCGGCGTCTGGTAGATGTCGAGCCGGAAGCCGGCCGGAAAACGCTGCGCCAGCCGGGTCGCGGTGTCCGTGGCGAAGTCCATGTTCGACGCGCCCAGTTGCAGGTAGCCCGGCCGGTCGACGAACGGCCGGCCGGGCGCGCTCAGGTCGGCGAGCAGGTTCGGCGCGATGAACGGGATGCCGGCGTCGAGCAGCCGGTTGATCGCCCGCTGGGTGCTGTCCCGGCTGTCGCCACCACCGATCACGACCACCCGGCCCAGCGAATGCCGTCGCGTGACGATCATCTGGGCCACGTCCTCGATGTGCCGCACGTCCTGGCTGGCATCGCCGATGATCACGTGGAGCCGGTGGCCGCGCGCGGCAGCGAGCTGAGTCTGCGCGAACAGCAGCCCGCGCAGCTGGTCGCGCTCGGACGGATAGTCCCGCCCGTCGGCGCACCGGGTGGCGTCGGACGGCGCCGTGTCGCAGGACAGCGACCCCAGCCAGACAACGGTCAGGTCGCCCTCGCGAATGGCCCGGTTGTTGCCGAGGATCGCCTGCTCCAGCCCGCGGGTGACCGGGTCGATCCCGAAGGCGTCCGGCGTGAACACTCCGGTGCCGCTGTCGTCGAGCAGCCCGTAGCAGCGCCCCTGCGCATCGGTGCGCAGCATGGTGATGCCGCCGGCGCGCGGCAGCGTGTAGCAGCCGTGCACGACACCGGGCAGCCAGGCGTCCCGGGCCACGCCGAGGGTGCCGAGCATGAGCGTGAGAACGACCAGCACCACCTGGTGCCGCAGCGTGAGACCGCCGTTCTTGTTGAAGACCCGCCGGTTGAGGCCGCCGAACAGCGGATTGGAGACGACCACCGGCAGCACCACGGCCGCCACCGAGATGGCCAGCCCGCGCGCGTCCGACCCGCCCCGGAACATGTCGGCCGCGAAGATGGTGACCACCGCCAGGACCGAGGCGAGCCCGATGACGATCAGCCACGCCATCGAATCCTTGCTGGTCAACGCACCGAAAAGACCGAGCAGGGCGGCAACCAGGGCGATTCCCAGGGTCAGCCGCCCGGTGACGGCGACGTGAATGACGACGACGACCAGCGCGAGTACGGCGGCGAGCGCCGAGTGCTCGGTCAGCGACCGCGCTTTCGCGGTGATGGTGGTGGCCTTCGCCGACCCGTCAACCAGGTTCTTGACCCAGGCCGGCCCCCGCAGCAGCTGCCGGCGCAGGGCTTCCCGCCGCCGGTAGACCAGCCAGCTGACCAGCGCCAGCGCGGCGACGATCGCGATAGTCACGGCGCCGACGAGCGGCCCACCCAGCAGAACGGTGATCAGGCCGGCAGCGACCAGCAGAAACGCGATCAGGTTGAGAGTGGAACGCAGCCGAGCCTTCTTGTCACCGTCAGTCATGGCACCCTTTACGCAGCGCGACACCTGGATGCCCGCGATGGTAAGGGAACGGCGCCAGTCAGATCTTATGTGGACAGTTGTCCGCGAGTCGCTTCCGTGCTCAGGTGGGCCAGCAGCTGGAGGACCGCCGGGGGCACCCGGGGCTGGCGCCGGTGCAGTGCCACCATCGTGACCACCGTGCGGTCGCCGGCCAGGGGCCTGGTGGTGATGAGGCCGGCCCGTTCGAGGGGGTCGCCGCGCACGCTGTAGTCGGGCAGCACGGTCAGGCCGACGCCCTCGGCGACCATCATCTTGCCCATCTCGGCGCCGTCGGTGGTGTGCAGGGCGGTGGGCAGTGCGGCGCCGAAGAGCCGGTGGACGAACCGGTACATCAGGTAGCCGGCCCGCATCGTGATGAACCGTTCGGCGCGTAGGTCGTCGGTGGTCACCGACACGTGCGCGGCAAGCGGGTGGCCGCCCGGCAGGACGGCGGCGGGCCGGCCGGTTCGCAGCACCGTCACCTCGAAGTCGGGTGGCACGTCGTCGCCGTCGAGCAGGTTGACCAGGCCGAGGTCGAGGGTGCCCTCGGTCAGCGCCACGTGGATCTCGTCCTGCTGCAGGTTGCGGATCTCGACCGCGACGTGCGGCTGGGCCTCGCCGAAGGCGCGCAGGGCCGGCAGGACCAACGATGATGTGCCCGCGTTGACGGTGCCGACGCGCAGCAGGCGCCGGCTGGCGAGCTGGTCGCCGGCCGCGGTCTTGAGCCGTTCCACCGACTCGAGGACGTCGACGATCGGCGGGAGCAGCTCCCGGCCGGCGAGGCTGATCCGGGCGCCGGAGCGGTGCCGGTCGAGCAGGGTCACGCCCAGCTCCCGCTCGAGTTTGCGGATGGCCTCGCTGATCGCGGGCTGGGAGATGTGCAGCCGCTCACTGGCCCGGCGCAGCGACCCGTAGCGGGTCACGGCGGCCAGGTATTCCAGCTGCTCGATCCGCATGACCCTCCCGAAAGCCGCGGGGGTGATAGGCAACGCCTTGCACCCGATGTCTTGCGGAAGGATAGTCGACCAAGCCTATATTTCCGATAGAGATTGCCGACGGATGGCGAGCACGACGGATGGGGAGCACGATGAAGTTCCACTGGTTCCTGCCCACCAACGGCGGCGACGGCCGGTACATCGTCGGCGGCGGCCACGGCACCCCGGCGCTGGCCGGCGGCCGCCCGGCGTCGGTCGCCTACCTCGGCCAGATCGCCCGCTCGGCCGAGCAGCTCGGCTTCGAGGCGGCGCTGACCCCGACCGGCGCCTGGTGCGAGGACGCGTGGATCACCACCGCGATGCTCAGCAGCGTCTCCGAGCGGCTGAAGTTCCTGGTCGCGTTCCGGCCGGGGCTGATCGCGCCGTTCCTGGCCGCGCAGATGGCCGGCACCTTCCAGAACCTCTCCGGCGGCCGGCTGCTGCTCAACGTGGTCACCGGCGGCGAGTCGCACGAGCAGCGCATGTTCGGCGACTTCCTCGACAAGGACGACCGCTACTACCGGTGCGGCGAGTTCCTCGGCCTGGTCAAGCGGCTGTGGGCGGGCGAGACGGTCACCCACGAGGGCCGGCACTACCAGCTCGACAGCGCGTCGCTCGCCCAGATCCCCGACCCGCTGCCGGAGGTGTATTTCGGCGGTTCGTCACCGGCCGCGCTCGACGTCGCCGCCGAGCACGTCGACGTCTACCTGACCTGGGGCGAGCCACCGGCGGCGGTCGCCGAGAAGGTCGACCGGGTGCGCAACCTGGCCGACAAACAAGGACGGGAGCTGAGGTACGGCCTCCGCGTGCACGTCATCACCCGGGACACCGCCGACGAGGCCTGGGCCGAGGCCGCCCGGCTGCTCGACGGCATCTCCGCCGACCAGATCGTCCAGATCCAGGCCGGCCTGCGCCGCAGCGAGTCCGAGGGGCAGAAGCGGATGCTCGCGCTCAACGGCGGCACCAAGGACGGCCTGGAGATCTACCCGGGCCTGTGGGCGGGCGTCGGCCTGGTCCGCGGCGGCGCCGGCACCGCGCTGGTCGGCAGCCACCAGCAGGTCGCCGACCTGATCGAGGAGTACGCCGCGGCCGGGATCAGTGAATTCGTGCTTTCCGGGTACCCCCATCTGGAGGAGTCCTACCGGTTCGGCGAGGGCGTGCTGCCCGAGCTGGCCCGGCGGGGCCGGTGGCGCCACCCGGCGCCCGGCCGCGGATCGGTGTCCGCGGTGCCGTTCGGAGCGCCGGCGAGGTGACCACGTTGCGCACCAACCAGGACCTCGACCCGGAGCGCCTGCGGGAGGTCTTCGGCATCTTCCCGAGCGGCGTGGTGGCCGTCGCCGCGCTGGTCGGCGGCGTGCCGGCCGGCCTGGCCGCGAGCTCCTTCACCTCGGTGAGCCTCGAGCCGCCGCTGGTGTCGTTCTCCATCGCCAACGCCTCGAAGACCTGGCCCGACCTGCGCCGCGCCGGCCACCTCGGGGTGACGATCCTGGCCGATCACCATTCCACCGTGGCCCGGCAGCTGGCCGGGCCGGTCGAGCGCCGCTTCGACGGCCTGTCGCTGACCGCGACGGCCGACGGCGCGGTCCTGCTCGACGACGGGCTGGCCCACTTCGACACCTCGATCTACCGCGAGGTGGTGGCCGGCGACCACACGATCGTGCTGCTCGAGCTGCACTCCGCGCGCCCGGCCGGCCACGCCGACCCGTCCCCGCTGGTCTTCCACCGAAGCCGCTTCGGCCGCCTGCACGCCGGCTGAGGACCAACCACAAGCAAGAGACCTCCGACGCCGTACGCGCGAAGTTGTCGGCAACCTTTGCCGGGTCCCGGAGCGTAAGTAGTAGCCGTGCGATCAAGGGTGCGGGATGAGGAGGAGGTCACGCCCTTCGTCCGGGCGAGCTATGGGCGTCTGCTCCGGACCGCCTATCTGTTGTGCGGCGACCGCGGCAAGGCCGAGGCTGGCCCACCTGCACGAGGTCTCGATCATGACGCCGTTCACCGGCTGACCACCCGGCCTGTACGCTGTCGGCCGGCATTGATCGACGGGAGCACTGGTGGCGGAGAACGACTCCTCGTACAGCGTGGGTTACGCGATCGGCTACATCGGCACGCGTGTCCTCTGCTGCCTGCTGGTGATCGGCGGCATCACCGCCCTCATCGTCTGGATCGTGCGGCGCAGCACGAAGAAGCCCGCCCCGCAGCCCCCGTTCTACCCGGGCTACCCACCGGCGCCAGGCGGCTACCCGCCCCCGCCGGGAAGCTACCCGCCCCCGCCCGGTGGTTATCCGCCGCCCGGTGGTTATCCGCCGCCCGGTGGTTATCCGCCGCCCGGTGGTTATCCGCCGCCGGGGAACTATCCGCCGCCGGCCGACCCGTTCTCCGGCCCGGACCAGGCGCCGCCGCCGGATCCGGACCAGCGCCCGCCGGCCTGACGCCGCCGGCGCGCCTCAATTGCCGGGCACCAGGCGGAATTTCTCCAGGACGGCCACCGTGTCGTCGTCCACGGTGAACTCCGGGTCGCCGCGCCAGCCGCGGTAGGCGGCGCCGTTCCAGTAGTTCTCGTGGCCGGCGCGCCACTCGGCGACCGACGTGTAGCCCTCACCCTCGCCGATGGCGTGGTCGAGGTCGATGTCGCCGACCCGCAGCACGCGTACTTCGAGGGTCTCGATGACTGCGACCCGGTCGCCGGCCGAATCGATCACGGCAAACCGCTCGCCCCGCTGCGGCAGCGGCTCGTTGCCGATCTCGTAGTCGGCGAGCAACCCGGTGGTGGTCGTCTTGGCGCCGCTCAGCACGGCCGCGACCAGCTGGTCGCGCAGCGGCCCGGGGAACGCGAACTCAAAGACGGGCAGGTGGTCGGTCATGGGCGACACCCTATCCAGCGACCGCGGAGAATTTCTCCGGCCCGGCGTCGGATTCGGGGCGAGCCGTTCGTGGACCATGCGAGAGGTGGCCGGAGCGGGTCGCCGGGACAAGGGAGTCATGGCATGACGCGGTACCTGATCTCGTTCAATTCCGGCGCGATGGACCACATCACCGAGGAGGAGCTGCCCGAGGTCGGCAAGGCCTCGCACGCGGTGGTGCGGGAGGCCTCGGACGCCGGCGTGTGGGTCTACGGCGGCGGGCTCGAACGGCAGCAGGCCAGCATCGTGGCCACCGACGGGATGGTCACCGACGGCCCCTACCCGGAGACCAAGGAGGTCATCGGCGGGTTCTCGGTGATCGACGTGGCCACCCGCGACGAGGCGCTGGCGTGGGCCGCCAGGATCGCCGTCGCCTGCCGCTGCCCCCAGGAGGTCCGGGAGTTGCTGCCCGACGACGAACAGGACGCCGTCAAAGACTGAAAAGGTCAGCTCAAGCGTCGGCGGCCGGCCTCAGGGTGGCCATGGCGCGGTCGAGCGCGGCGCCGAGCGAGCCGGCCGCGCCGGACGCGAGCCAGGAGTGCTGGGCGGCGACCATGCACCCGAAGGCCGCGGCGGTCAGCGCCCGGGGCGTCGGGTCGTCGGCCGCATAGGGCTTGCCGGCCGCGGCGGCGCGCTCGGCCAGCGCGCCGGCCACCGCCTCCTGGACCTGTTGCAGTTTCTGCAGGTAGGCGGCCAGCAGCGCCGGGGTCTCCAGCACCACCCGGTGGACCTGCTCGGCGGTCACCTGCGGGATCGGCTCGTCCAGCAGGTCGAAGATCTTGCGCAGCGACACCCAGACCGGCTCGCCGGGCGGGCGGGCGCGCAGCGTGCCGACCATCTGGTCGGTGGCCAGGTCGAGCTTGCCGACCACGATCTCTTCCTTGGTGGCGAAATAACGGAAGACGCTGCGTTGCGACATGCCGACGGCGGCGGCGATGTCGTCGATCGTGGTGGTGTCGAACCCCCGCTCGACGAACAGCGCGAGCGCCGCCTCGCCGATCTCGCGTTGCACCGCGCGGCGGGTGCGTTCCCTCAGACCCGGCTTCATAGTGCCCCGACATTATCACTCAACGCCGAACTTGACAGCGACTGACAAGTTCGGCGTACGCTGTTGCCATGACCAAGACAATCGTGATCACCGGGGCCAGCGACGGCATCGGCGCGGCCGCCGCCCGCCGGCTGCACCAGGACGGGCACCGGGTCGTCGTGGTGGGCCGCTCGGCGAGCAAGACGCAGGCCGTGGCGGGCGAGATCGGCGCGCCCTTTCACCTCGCCGACTTCACCCGGCTCGACGAGGTGCGCCGGCTCGCCGCCGAGCTGGATGCGGCCTACCCGCGGATCGACGTGCTCGCCAACAACGCCGGCGGGGTGTTCGGCGACCGCACCAAGACCGCCGACGGTTTCGAGCAGACGTTCCAGATCAACCACCTGGCGCCGTTCCTGCTCACCCAGCTCCTGATGGACAAGCTGATCGCGTCCCGGGCGACGATCACCCAGACCTCCAGCGTGGGCGCGCGGATGGCCCGCCCGATCGACGTCGACGACCTCGACAACGACCGCGACTTCAGCCCGATCCGGGCGTACGGCGCGGCCAAGCTGGAGAACATCCTGTTCGCCAAGGAGTTGCACCGCCGCTATCACGCCCAGGGCATCGCCGCGGTCGCGTTCCACCCCGGCAACGTCGCGACCAGCTTCGGCAGCACCACCACCAGCGGGCTGATGCGGTTCATCGTGAGCAACCCGATCACCCGGTCGATGCTGACCACCCCGGAGAAGGGCGCCGATCAGCTGGTCTGGTTCGCCGAGACCGCGCCCGGCGACGGCTGGCAGCCCGGCGGTTACTACGAGAAGCGCAAGCCGGCCAAGACCAACGCGCAGGCGGCCGACGCCGACCTGGCCCGCCGGCTCTGGGAGCGGTCCGAGCAACTGACCTCAGGCCTGCCGCGATAGGTCTTCCGGCCGCCTGAGGCGGTCAGGCGCCGTACTTGGCGAACGGCACCGTCCAGTCGCCGAGTCCGTTGTAGATCGGCAACTTCCGCGGGCTGTTCCGGACGTCGACCACGTCGCCGATCATGAAGTTCTCGTAGACCCACTTGGCGTCGGTGACGCTCAGGTTGACGCAGCCGTGCGACATGTTGGCCCGGCCCAGCGAGTGGTTCCACGGGGCGGCGTGCAGGAACTCGCCGGAGTAGGTGATCCGGGTGCAGTACTCGATGTCCTCGGCGCCGTAGTAGTTCGGGTCGTTCGGGTCGGTGATGCCGTAACTGGCCGAGCTCATGCTGTGCACCCGCTCCTTGGACAGCACCACGTGCGGGCCGCCCGCCGTCCAGTAGCTGATGCGCTCGCCGTTCTGGCCGGTGGCCGAGCCGCCCTTGCCGAGGCTGCACTTCATGGTGCGCGCGAGCTTGCCGTCGATGTACACCTTCGCCAGGTGCGTCTTGTTGTCGACGAGTGTGATCAGCTGCCGCCCGATGGTGAACCGGGTCGACGCGTTCTTCTCGCCGTACACCCCGTTGCCGAGTTTGACGCCGAACAGGTTGACGTCGACCGTGATCGCGGTGCCGCCGGTCCAGTATTTTGCCGGCCGCCAGTGCACGGTCCGCCCGTCCGCCCAGTAGAACTTGCCCTCGACGGCGGGCGTCGTGGTGATCTCGATGGCCTTCTCGGCCGCCGCCTTGTTGACGGCGCGGCTGAACGCGATGATCACCGGCTGGCCCGCGCCGTACGCGTTGCCCTTCTTGAGGGAGCTCATCGCGTTGGCCCGGAAGGTCGTCTCGACCAGGTGTTGCGGCTTCACGGTGGTGAAGTTGGAGATCTTCACCGTCGACGTGCCCGAGCCGTCGGTGGCGGTCACGACCACCTTGTACGTTTTGCCGTAGTCCAGCTTGCCGGTGGAGCGCCACGTGCCGTCGGACTGCACGGCGCCGCTGACCGTCTTGGCGCCCGCGGTGACGGCGACCGACCGCAGCTCGCCGGACTGGGCCACGACCACGATCGGCGTCGCCGGCGTCACCGCGGCCGCCCCGCCCGCCGGCGTCACGCTCAACCGGACCGGCACGACCGGCACGGCGGCCTTCTCGGTGAGACCGGGGGTCGTGGTGGTTTCGGCACTCGCCCTGCCTGGCGCGGACCCACCGATCGTGGCCACCCCGGCGGCAGCGCTCAGTGTCCCGATGATGACCTTGCGTCGCTGAATCATGGCTCTCGCAATCGAGGGGTCCCGGCCGGCGCCATCGGGCCTGTACAGGAATTGACGTTGCTGAGGCCGGAAAGGTTACATGCCTGTCCGATCTTTTCGCTGCGCCCTCTGATTTCGTTCGCGGTAGTCGCTCAGGGTGAGGCCGAGGACGGCCCGGAACTCGTTGGCGAGATGCGCGTGATCGCTGTAGCCGAGGTCGGCGGCGACGGTCCGGCCCGTTCCGGCCAGATCACGGTAGGAACTGCGTGTCGCCGGCCCGGACAGGCCGATCGCGTCCGGCTCGACGACGAGGTTGCAGGCGGGAAACGCGATCAGGTGCTGGAGTGACGATCCGTTCGGCGTCCGCTGGTCGGTGATGACCCGGGTCGAGGACCTCTCCGAGGAGGAAAGCGCGCGCCGGGTGGCCGAGTGGGCGAAGCAGCAGAGCCCGGCGACCTGAGTCAGCGCGGCTGCCGGCACAGCGTGTGGCCGTCCGGGCAGAGGTAGTAGTTCACGCCCGCCGCCAGCGGCGTCCGGGACGCGATGCGGTAGGTGATGCCGGGGCCGCCCGGCGCCAGCACCACGACGTACGGGGCGTCGCGGTCCCAGCCACCGTCGTAGCCGGCGAAGACGTCGGCCGCCCCCGCCGCGTACCCGGAGTCGAAGACCGCCTTGTCGGTGGCCGGCAGGTTCAGGGTGGCCTGCTCGGCGCGCCCCTCGAGCAAGCCGTCGGCATGCCCCGACGCGTACCCCCGGTCGGCCGGCATGGGCCGGGCGGCAGTCGCCCGGCCCATCCAGAACGTGCCCGCTGCGGCGAGCACCAGAAGCACCGCTATCAGCACTGATCGCGTTCGCATGCCTCCATGATGGACGTGCTCAGGCCCGGCCGTAGGCACGGAGCACGGTCTGTTTCACCGTGTTCCCGTCCCGGTCGGTGGCGGTGACCCGCAGCGACACCGGGCCCTTGCCGGCCGGCACCACGAACGTGCCGCCGAGGCCGATCGCCGGCCGCCAGGTGGCGCCGTCGTCGGACGAGAGCGACACGGCCACCGAGCGGGCGCCCGGCACGCTGACGCCGAGCGGGTGCGGCCCGGTGGTGGCGGTGCCGCCCAGCGACACCGGGGCGGCGTAGCCGATCTGCAGCATCGGCAGGGCGCCCGCGCCGGCCGAGCGGAACGTCCATTCGGTGCTGGTCGACGTCCCGTACTGCCATTCGGCGCCGCCCCGCGAGGTGGTCAGCGCGAGCCGGTAGGTGGCTGCTCCCGGCGGGATCGTGAGGTCCTGCCAGGCGTCGCGGGTCTCGCTGATCAGCGTGCCGTTGCGGTAGAGCCGCGCGGTCGACTGGTCGGCCTCGTCGATCGTGAAGTGCTTGTCGCTCGCGTCGACGAAGTCGGCCACCCGAAGGTTCAGCACGTCGCCGGTGCGCTTGTTGGCGTAGCCGGCCGGGGTGGCCGGGCGGACCACCGGCGCGGCCCAGGTCTCGGCGGCCGTGCCGGCGTGCGGATAGGAACGCGGCTGGTCGGCGAAGCCGGTGTCGAGGGCGGCGCCGAGGTCGCCCCACGGGTATTCCTGGTGGACGTGGTGCTGCCAGAGGCTGTCCCCGGCCGAGACCCATTCCTCGCGTACGGACGGGGTCGCGACCGCCCGCTGCTGGTCGTTCCACGCGTAGTCCTGCCACGGCCGCCAGCCGAACCGCTGCTCGCGCACCCAGCCGAGGCCGCCGTTGTCGGAGTAGCGACTGGTGATCCGGTAGGAGTTGGCCGTGGTGACCCGGTGGACGATCTGGTCGGGCACGCGGCCGGTGGAGACCTGGATGACGTCGTACAGATAAGGGCTGTTGGGTGTCATGGTCAGGTCGAGGGTCTTGCCCTTGGCCAGGATCTTCTTCGCGTAGTCGTCGGCGATCAGCAGCGCCGGGACCGGCAGCCGCTCCTCGGCCGACGGGTCCCACCCGGTCCAGGCCGCCGACTCCGGTCCGCGGTCGAGCAGCACCAGGGCCGCCCCGGCGTCCGCGGCTTTCTGCACCTGCTCGTAGTCGTCGCCGTCGCTGGAGACGAGCACCGCCTTGTCCTTGACCGAGCCGCCGGAGGCGAGGGCGTAGTGCCGGGTGCCGGTGAAGACCGGCGAGCTCGGCAGCGCCCGCAGGTCGTAGGTGCCGGCCGACGGGACGACGGCCCGGGCGAACGGCGCCACCAGTTGCCACCGCGAGGAGAACTCGTAGGCGCCCTTGCGGACCTGCGCGGTCGGCGTGACGTTGACCTTCTCGGTCGCGCTGAAGTCCATGAAGCCGTTGTCGATCTGCCGGCCGGTGCCGGTGACCCGGTGCACGTAGTAGCTGAGCACCGCCTGCTGCTGAGCGGGCTTGGGCGTCTCGATCCGGATCGGCCGGGCCTTGCGAGCGTCCAGCACGACCGTCATGTCCTTCTCGACGTGCAGCTCGGGGATGGTGACCAGGGTGTCCTCGGGGTGCAGGCCGGTGCCGACGGCGAGGGTGGCGTCGACCAGGTAGTCGCCCTCGGCCACGTCGACCCAGCCGGCCTCGCCGCGGTCGAGGTAACCCAGCACGTCGAAGCGCCGGTCGTCGCCGAACATCTGGAACACCGGCACAGCGGTGGGCTTGCCGTCCTGGCCGACCGCGCTGAAGGTGACCCGGTGGTGCGGCGGGTCGATGGTGGCGCCGAGCGCGGTGGTGACCAGCACGCCGCCGGTTGCGGTCGCGGTGAGCCAGCCGCCGAGCACGCCCTTGGCGCTGCCGTTGCGGTCGAGGGTGAGCGGCACGGCCACGGTGCCGCCGGCCGGCACGGTGACGGCCGGGGCGGCGCTGACCACGGCCAGACTCGACGTCAAGGTCAAGGTCAACGGCAAACTGCCCGAGTTGGTGTACGTCACGGTCCGGCTCACCGCTTCGAGCCCGAAGTCGGCCACGCCCGTGGCGGTGATCGCCTGCGTGGTGGCGCGGGACAGGTCGACCCGGCCGGCGCCCTGCCCGTACACACTGCTGTCCTTGCTGGTTCTGGCCGTGCTGACCAGGGTGTCCTTGAGCCGTTCGCCGGACCACCCGCGGTGTTCCTGGGCCAGGATCGCGGCCGCGCCGGCCACGTGCGGGGTGGCCATCGAGGTGCCGGAGGCGGCGGTGTAGAGGTTGTCGACCGGCGTGCCCATCGTGGTGCCGGCCGCGCGGGCCGCCACGATGTCCACGCCCGGGGCGGTGATCTCCGGCTTCAGGCCCTGGTCGGTCAGGCGCGGGCCGCGGCTGGAGAACTCGGCGAGCTGGTCGTCGTGGTCGACCGCGCCGACGGTCAGCGCCGAGGTGGCGGCCCCCGGCGTACCCACCGTGTAGTCGCCGCCCTCGTTGCCGGCGGCGATCACGAAGAGCGCACCCGTCGCGCTGAGCGAGTTGACCGCCTCGCTCATCGGGTCGGTGCCGTCGGTGGCGTCGCCGCCGAGGCTCATGTTGATCACCTTGGCGCCGCTGTCGACGGCCCACTGCATGCCCGCGATGATCCCCGACTCGTAACCGCTGCCGCTGTCGTCGAGAACCTTGCCGACCAGCAACTGCGCGCCCGGCGCGACACCCTTGCGGCCGGCCGCGACCGAGGCCACGTGGGTGCCGTGCCCGAAGTGGTCGACGGTGTTCCCGCTGCCGCTGAAGTCCTCGGCCGCAGCAACCCGGCCGGCCAGGTCCGGGTGGGTGGCGTCGATGCCGGTGTCCAGCACCGCCACCTTGACGCCGGCGCCGGTCAGCCCGGCCTGCCACGCGGCCGGCGCGCCGATCTGCTCGATGTTGTCGTCGGCCGCCGTCTTGACCTTGCCGTCCAGCCAGATCTTGCTGGTTCCGGTGGTGCGGGCGCTCGTCTGGCTCTGCCAGAAGGTCTTCTTGTCGACCCGGACGGCCACCGCGTTCAGGCTCGGCAGGGGAGTCTGGAGAGTACGCAGCGAAGCCGCGCCCGGGGACTGGATGATCAGCGGGAGCGTGCTGCTGTCGGCGTCGCCGTAGCCCTCGGCGAGCAGGTGCTCCACATCGAACAGTTCGGCATCCAGCCGACCGCTGCGGACCATCGGCACCACGTCGAGCGGCAGCACCTGCAGTCCGTCCCCGGACTCGGTGGTGCGGAACGAGACGTTCTCCCGCCCGGCCGCCGGACGCACCGTGGCCGCGTACCGGCCGTCGCCCTGGGGAGCGAGCGACACCACGTCGCCGGTGATGAGCGTGATCGCCCGGGTCGCGCCGCCCGGGGTGACCGGTGCGGCCAGGCCCGGGCCCGCCACGGACCCGGTGCCGACCAGGACTCCGGCCAGCACTACCGCGGTTCTTGCTCGTCCTCGCACGCCGTCTCCCTCATGCCACCGGCGTCCCGCTCGATGCTGGGACGTCGATTGGCATTTTCAGGAACGCCGATGCGTGCCGACCAGGCTCCGGACCCGCCCGACCCTTGCCATGGCGTGATGTGGACAGTCCTCCCGCCTCCGTAATGGGCAGGACATCGGCCGGGTGGGTCGATTAGGGTCGGTGGTATGAGGCAAGCCCTTGCCCCCGGTGCTTTCGACTCGCTGCGCCTCGACGCCGTGCCCGACCAGGAGGCGCTGCGCCAGGTCTACGCCCTCCCCGGCGACGCGGCCGTGCGCAAGCAGATGACCGAGCTCACCGACGAGACCCGGCGGCTGATCGCCTGCGCCTCGCTGGTCCTGATCGCCAGCGCGGACGCCGGCGGCAACTTCGACGTCTCCCCGCGCGGTGGCCCCGCCGGATTCGTCTCCGTGCTCGACTCACGGACGGTGGCGATCCCGGACGCGACCGGCAACAAGCGCCTCGACACCCTGCAGAACGTCATCGCCACCGGCCGGGCCGGCCTGCTGTTCGTCATCCCGGGGCGGGCCACGACGCTCCGGATGAACGGCCGGGCCTGCGTCTCCACCCGCCCCGACCTGCTGACGCAGCTGACCGCCGTGGGCAAGCCGCCGGCCAGCGCGCTGATCGTGGGGATCGAGGAGGTCTACCCGCACTGCCCCAAGGCGTTCCTGCGCAGCGGAACCTGGAAGCCGGAGCAGTGGCTGCCCGCCGACGCCCAGCCGACCTCGGCCGAGGTGACCCTGGCCCAGCTGCGGAGGCCGGAGCTGACCATCGCCGACATCGAGAAGAACGAAGCCGACGCCCTGAAATACCGGTACGAGTAACCGGCGGTCAGCGCGTCCGGGCCGCGTCGTTGTGCACGATGATGTCGGCGTGATCGGCCGGGCGCGCCGTGGCGAAGTAGAGCCGCTGGGCCGGGATGTAACGCTCGCGCCAGCGCCGCTCGACGTCGGCCCGGGAGGACACCCGGCGCTCCCGGATCACCGCGCGCTCCACGGTCTTCTCGAGCTCGGTCGACACGAGGACGCGCAGATCCCACCGGTCGATCAGTTCCGGGCGCATGAGGAAGACGCCGTCGAAGACCAGCACGGCGCCGGCCGGGGCGGTGCTGGCCGGCGGGGACACCACGGCATCCGCGGCGTGGTCGTAGACCGCGTGCTGGAAGCGCCGGTCTCCGCCCGGGCCGAGCGGATCGAGCAGAACCCGGTTCAGCGTGTCGTTGTCGTGGGTGTCGAAGTAGCAGCCCTCGGCCGAGAACTCGCCGCGCGCGTAGCGCCGGGCCCGCGGGAAGAGAAAGTCGTCGATCGTCGCGCGGATGACGTCGCGGCCCTGCCCGCGCAGGATGACGGCCAGCTCGTCGGCGAGCGTGGTCTTGCCCGCGGCGGGCGGCCCGTCGATGGCGACCCGCGCCGGGTGCCCGACGGCGATCGACCCGGCCACCCGGCCGATTATCTCGTCGCGACCGTCCATGGCGGCCGAGCTTATCTGAGCGAGCGGGCGTGCGGCTCGTACTCCTTCAGGGCCTTGCGGATCTTCGCGCCGGGGTCGCCGGTGACCGTGAAGTCGACGTAACGGCGCTGGAAGGCGATCGCCTCGTCGACGAAGAGCTGCAGTGACGCGACGCAGGTGGCGGTGGTCGCGGCGGTCAGCCGGCAGTCGGCGAAGGAGGTCGTGACGGCCCGATAGGCCGGGTCGGAGTCGTCGCCGCCGAGATCGAACGCGAGAACGACCGCCAGGACCGGGTCGGCGCCGGTCGTCTTCAGCTGCGGGTCGGACACCTTCGGCTCGACCACCACGAGTGCCGCGGGCAGGGTCGGCATGCCGGTGTTCAGCACCTGGATGTGCTCGGTGGACGGCACGGCGGGGCAGTCGCCCGGCTCGGCGAACCGGCGGATCGACGGCAGGTAACGGCATCCGAAGCGCAGCTGGTAGTCGCCGCCGGCGCCGAAGACCTGCTCGAACGCGGGAGCGTGCTGCCCGGGCAGGGTGATCTGCTGGTCGAAGTCCTGGTCCATGCCGCCGTGGGCGACGCAGGTCCCGTTCGAGGGACCGAGGAAATACTCGCGGCCGCCGAAACCGTCCGGGCTGGTGAACGCGACCGCACCGGGCGGCACCGCAGCCGGCGTCCGGCGCCGGTGGGTGGCGGCGGGAGCGTGCGTGCCGCCGTCGTCGACCGGCACGAATTCACACGCCTTGGTCCGCGCCCGCCCGGCCTCGGCGGCGGACGTCGGCAGGACCACGCCGGCGGCCAGCGCGATGCAGGCGGCAAAGACGGTGAACGGGCGAGGCATTACCGGCAACAGGTCCTCCGAACAAATACCACAAACACGGCAAAGTCCGGCCAGTATCGCTGCCGGGGCGCCCGCTGAACAAGTTGGACACGTCCGGGTGAGGCCAGGTGCCGATGCGCTGGGCGCCGATGACCGAGAGGAGCTGGAGCTTCTCGTGGCTCTCGGTGCCGGGCGTCGAGGGGCACGGCGCCAGCCACGGATTGCCGATCCCCTCTCACGGCCGGCCCGGTCCCCGCAGCATGGGATCAACAGACCGTGGTTGTTCCCGGGCGGAGGGTGCAGCCTGGGAACACACCACCCCAGAGGAGCTTCCGATGACACGCAGGCAGCTGGATATCCCGGTTCCCGACCTTTCCGGGAAGGTCGCGCTGGTGACCGGCGCGAGTGACGGTGTCGGTCTGCACCTGGCGTCCCGGCTCGCGGGGGCCGGCGCCGAGGTGATTCTGCCGGTGCGTAACCCCCGCAAGGGCGACGCGGCGGTCGCGAGGATCAAGGAACGGCATCCCGGCGCGGTCGTGTCGCTGCGCGAGCTCGACCTGTCGTCGCTGCGCTCGGTCGCCGCGCTGAGCGCCGATCTGCTCGACGCGAACCGGCCGATCCACTTCCTGATCAACAACGCCGGGGTGATGACCCCGCCGGAGCGGCAGACCACCGCCGACGGATTCGAACTGCAGTTCGGCACCAACTATCTCGGTCACTTCGCGTTGGTCAGCCAGTTGCTTCCGCTGCTGCGCGCGGGCCACGCCCGGGTGACTTCGCAGCTCAGCATCGCGGCGAACAGCGGGGCCATCAACTGGGACGACCTGAACTGGGAGAAGTCCTACAACGGGATGCAGGCGTACAGCCAGTCCAAGATCGCGTTCGGGTTGTTTGCGCTCGAGCTGGACCGGCGCAGCACGGCCGAGGGCTGGGGGATCAGCAGCAACGCCGCGCATCCCGGCGTCGCGGCCACCAACCTGCTGCAGGCCCAGCCCGCGGTCGGCCGGGCGCAGGCCACCGTCGGCGGCCGCCTCATCCGCGCCCTCGGCAGCCGCGGCATCCTGTTCGGCACGCCCGAGACCGCGATGCTGCCCGCGCTGTACGCCGCGACCTCGCCGGACGCCCGCGGCGGCCGGTTCTACGGACCCGGCGGCTTCCAGCACCTCGCCGGCGCCCCCGCCGAGCAGCCGCTCTACTCACGGCTGCGCAGCGAGGACGACGCCCGGCGGATCTGGGACGTCTCCGAGGAGCTCACCCGGTCGGCCCGGACCGTCTGACCCGGCCGGCTTTCCGGGCCTGACCGGCTTTCCGGGCCTGACCGGCTTTCCGGGCCCGGCCGACCGGATCTCAGGGCAGCAGGGCCAGCTTCCCGACCGTGGCCCGCGCCTCCAGCTCGGCCAGCGCCTCCGGGCCGTCGGCCAGCGGACAGGTGGTGGGCCGGCCGGGGCGAAGCACGCCGGCCGCGAGGAGCCCGAACAACTCGCCCATGACGTCGCCGAACATCTGCGGCGCCGCCTGGATCAGGGCGCCGATGTTGAGGCCGATCAGGTGGACCTGATGCCGGTAGACCAGGTCCCAGTTGGTGATCGCGGCTTTCCCGCCGGCCAGGCCGTAGACGACGACCCGGCCGGTCACCCGCTTGGCCGCGGCCAAGCCGGCCTGCAGGGCCGGCCCACCGGCCGACTCCAGCACCAGGTCGGCGCCCTCGCCGCCGGTCAGCCGCCGCACCTCGGCGGCCAGGTCGGCACTGCGGGAGTCGATGACGTGGTCCGCGCCGAGCGCCCGCACCACCTCGTGCTTGCCCGGCGCGGCCGCGGCGATCACGGTGGCGCCGTAATGCTTGGCCATCGTCACCGCGACCTGGCCGGTCGCGCCGGCCGCCGCCTGGATCAGCACCGTCTGCCCGGCGGCGAGGCCGCCCAGGGGCTTCAGCGCGGCCAGCGCGGTCGGCCAGCTCACGACCAGGCCCAGGGCCTGCTCGTCGGCCCAGCCGGCCGGCACCGGGACGGCCGCGGCCGCCGGCAGCACCAGGTATTCGGCGAAGGCGCCGCCGGCGACGCTCGCGCCGATCACGTGGGCGCCGGGCGCCAGGCCGGTCACCCCCGCCCCGACCGCGGTGATCTCGCCGGCGGCTTCGATGCCGGCCAGGTACGGCGGCCGCGGCCCACCGGCGAAGGCGCCGCGGGCCTGCGAGATGTCGACGAAGTTGACCCCGGCGGCGGTGACCCGGATCAGGACCTCACCCGGCCCCGGACTCGGTAGCGGTGCGTCGGTGATCAGACGCAGGTCCCGCGGGCCGTCGAAGGACGTCTGCTGCAGTGCGCGCATGGTGGATTCCCTAGGTCGGGTGATCGAGGACTTCTGCCCACGCCCAGGAAGACCCGGCGGCTGCCGAAAAGGAATCTCGGCGCGGACCGTGGTACAGGGATGAACCACTCGCGCGGGCCGGGGCGTTAGCGTCGGGCGCATGGCTCCACGACAGAACGCTTCCTGCTCACCGCGGAACGGGTCGCGCCCCAGCACGTACGCACGTCGATCGAGGTCGCCGACACCGTCCGCCTCCTGCTCGACCGCTCCACCCGCCGTACCGGCGGCGCCGAGCTGCGCGCCCTCTGCGAACGCCTGCAGGTCATCTAGCGCCCGGGCCCGAAGGCGGCGACCAGGCCCGGGTCGCCGAAGGAGGAGATCCGGGCGATGCCGGCGGCGGTGACGGTGAGGACGCAGATGCCGTACGGCCGGTGGGTGCCGTGTTCGTCGCGGAGGTAGGCCACGGCGGCCGGCTGCCCGTTCGCGCTGGTAGCGACCATGCGCCAGTCGCCGGGGGCGCCCAGCAGGTGGTCGCGCAGGAACGGCACGCAGACGGTGCGGCCGGCGAACCAGGTGCGCAGCGGCGTCGCCTCCAGGACCGCGTCGGCGAGCAGGAGCCGCTCCAGGGCGGCGGCGTCGGCATTCTCGAACGCGGCGATGTACTCGTCGAGAAGCGCGCGGGCGCGCGGCGCGGCCGGCTCCGTGATCTTGCTGTCGGTCAGGGACAACTCCGACAGGGTGGCCCGGGCCCGCTGCAGCGAGCTCTTGACCGACGCCGTCGTGGTGCCGAGCAGGTCGGCGACCTCGGCGGCGCGGAACGCCAGCACGTCCCGCAGGATCAGCACCGCCCGCTGCCTCGGCGGCAGGAACTGCAGGCTGGCCACGAGCGCCAGCCGCACCCCCGCCCGGGCCGCGACGACGGCCGCCGGATCGGCCGGCTCCGGGAGCACCAGCGCGTCCGGCACCGGCTGCAGCCAGTCCACCTCGGCGCCGGCCACCTCCAGCGGCGCGTCCGGATCGTGTTGCGGCTCGGCGACGCCGGAGGGCAGCATCCGCCGGTTCCGCTTGGCCAGCTCGGTCAGGCACCGGTTCGTGGCGATCTGGTAGAGCCAGGTGCGTACCGAAGACCGTCCTTCGAACCGGTCGTAGGACCGCCAGGCCCGCAGGTAGGTCTCCTGGACCAGGTCCTCCGCATCCTGCACGGAGCCGAGCATGCGGTAGCAGTGCGCGAACAGCTCACGCCGGAACGGCTCGGTAGCGTCGACGAATGCGGCGTTGTCCACGCGACCCATCCAACCGCCTAGAACTCCTGGCCGCCCGCCTGAAGGACCGGGCGGAGCTCGGCGCCGGCCGTTGCCCAGCGTGCTGCCTCGTCGGCCGACGGGCAGTCGATCAGGTAGAAGCCGGTCACCGGTGGGCTCGCCAGGGCGCCGCGGGCCAGTTCCGGGCCGGTCAGGCCCTCGGCGGCGACGTGTACGCCGGCCTCGATCATCTCGGTGGCCAGGGCGGCGTCCCAAGCCGCCCCGCGCACCAGGATCAGATATTTCATCCTCGCTCCTCTCCGATTACCGGGGGAGTCGGAGCGGGTGGCGCTAATTCGACATCGCCAGGTGCGGCCACGGCGCCGGGCTGATCGTGCCCTCGACGTAGATCGCGTGCCAGAGGCAGAACATCGCCACCGCCCACACCTTGCGGGAGTTGTCGGCCACGCCGGCCCGGTGGTCGGTCAGGAGGCGCTGGGCGTAGTTCAGGTCGAGCAGGTGGCCGGCGCCCGAGTCGGCGAGCAGGCCGCCCACCCAGTCGCCGATCGTGCCCTTCAGCCAGATCCGGGTCGGGGTGGGGAAGCCCAGCTTGCGGCGTTCGCGCACCGACTCCGGGACGATGCCGCGCATCGCCTCGCGCAGGGCGTGCTTGGTGGTGCGGTTGTGCGGGGGCAGCTTCAGGTCGGTGGACAGGCCGGCGGCGGCCGCGTAGACGGCGCGGTCCAGGAACGGGACGCGTAGTTCCAGGGAGTGCGCCATCGACATCCGGTCGGCCTTCTGCAGGATGTCGCCGGGCAGCCAGGTGTGCAGGTCGACGTACTGCATCGAGGCCACGTCGTCCACGTCGGCGGTCTCGGCGTACAACTGCGCGGTTATTGCCGTGTGTGGTTCGGCGGTGAACCGCATGAGCTCGGCCTTCTCGGCGGGGGAGAAGATCCGGGCGTTGCCGTAGTAGCGCTCCTCGATCGGGGTGGTGCCGCGCTGAAGGAAGCTGCGCCCGCGCATGCCCTCCGGCATCACCTGCGCCAAACCCCGTAGGCCACGCTTCATGCCGCCGGGCAGGCGGCCGATCCCGGCGAGGGAGGCCGGCTCGCGGTAGATCGTGTAGCCGCCGAACAGCTCGTCCGAGCCCTCGCCGGAGAGCGCGACCGTGACGTAGCGGGCGGCGGTGCGGGCCAGGAAGTAGAGCGGGATCAGCGACGGGTCGCCGCTGGGGTCGTCGAGCAGGTGCACGATCCGGGGCAGCTCGCGCAGCACGTCGTCCTCGGTGACCACAGTCGGTGTGATGCGCACGCCGAGCTGGCGGGCCGTCTCCACGGCAACGGAAATCTCCGAGTAGCCCTCCTGTTCGAACCCGGCCGTGAAGACGTGCAGGTCGGGGTGGATCTCGCGGGCCAGGGCCACCACCGCGGAGGAGTCGACGCCGCTGGACAGGAACGCGCCGACCGGCACGTCGGCCTGCAAATGGGCGCGGACGCTGCTGCGCAGGGCGTCCTGGATCGCCTGGTAGGCCACCTCGGGCTGCAGGTGCAACGGGCGCAGCGAGGGCCGGAAGTACCGCTCGATCCGCTGACCGCCGCCGCGGGTCCAGGTCAGCCGGTGCCCGGGCGCGAGCCGGCGGATCTGCCGGTCCATCGTCATCGGCTCCGGCACGAACTGGAAGGTCAGGTAGTGGGCGAGCGCGTCGGTGTCCAGGTCGCCGCCGCTGAACGGCAGCAGCGCCTTGCGCTCGCTGGCCAGGAAGATCCCGTCGTTGGTCTCCAGGATGTAGAGCGGCTTGATGCCGAACGGGTCCCGGGCGGCGTGCAGAGTGCCGGTCCAGTGGTCGTAGGCGACGAACGCGAACATCCCCCGCAGCCGGGGCAGCGCCGCCGCACCCCAGTGGTGGAACGCCGCGGCCAGGACTTCGCTGTCGCCGCTGGTGGCAAAGGAAGCTCCGGCGCTGATCAGTTCTGCACGCAGCTCGCGATAGTTGTAGATCTCCCCGTTGAAGACGACCGTCCACCGGTCCTGGTAGTGCAAGGGCTGCGCGCTCTCGGCCCGGTCGAGGATGGCGAGCCGCTTGAACCCGAACGCCATGCCGTCGGCGTACTCGAGCCGGGTGTCGTCCGGTCCCCGGTGGTGCATGGCCTCGAGGCCGCCGGAGATGGCGGTGACCAGTGCCGAGTCGAGGGGGCCGGCCTGCGCCCGGCTGCTCACGAAGACTTCGAAACCACACATGCCGGGGACGGTAGGGACCCGCTTGTGAGGAACCGGTGCGGAAGTTACCAAGATCGAAGCCGGGATCGGAACCGGACACGATCTTCACAGGTTCCGGACAATTCTGGCCACGTTTGCGAGAAGGAGTCATGATCGGCCGGTGACCGCACGGATTCTCGTGGCCGACGACGACCCGAAGCACGCCCAGCTCATCCGCCTGTACCTCGAGCGGGAGGGCCACCAGGTGCTCACCGTCGGTGACGGGCGGGCGGCTCTCGACCAGGCCCGCGCGCGCAAGCCCGACCTGATCGTGCTGGACATCATGATGCCGCTGGTCGACGGCCTCGACGTGTGCCGCATCCTGCGCGCCGAGTCGAACGTCGCGATCCTGCTGGTCACCGCCCGCTCCTCGGAGAACGACATGCTGCTCGGCCTCGACATCGGCGCCGACGACTACATGTCCAAGCCGGTCAGCCCGCGCGAGCTCACCGCACGGGTGCGGGCCCTGCTGCGGCGGATCGGCGCCGGCGACGCCGCCGCGCAGGTCATCCGGGTCGGCGGGATCGAGGTGGATCCGGGCCGCTTCGAGGTACGGGTGGACGGCGCGCCGGTCAGCCTCACCGCCAAGGAGTTCGGCATCCTCGAACAGCTCGCCCGCGAACCCGGCCGGGTCTTCACCCGCGGCGAGATCATCGACAAGACGTTCGGCTTCGAGCAGGAGGTCTCCGCGCGCACCGTCGACGCCCACGTCGTCAACCTGCGCCGCAAGATCGAGCAGAACCCGGCCGAGCCACGCTACGTGCAGACCGTCTACGGCCGGGGCTACCGGCTCGCCGACCGATGAGTTTTCGGCTGCGCATCTTCATGCTGGTCCTGCTGGTCGCGGTGACCGCGATCGGGGCCACCGCCTGGCTCACCCTGAGTCTCACCCAGCGTGAGGTCACCCGCTCCCGGCAGGCCCAGGTCAAACACCAGACCGAGATCATCAACACCATCCAGACGTACGGGCTGAGGCACGGACACTGGCCCGGTGTCGACGTGGTCGTCGCCGATCTGGCCGAACGCACCGATCTGCACATCCAGTTGCGCACCGACGACGGCCAGGTGCTGGTCGACTCCGACACGCTGCAGAAGCGGCCCTCGGGCGGAGTGCGCGGCGCGGCCGAGGGCATCGACCCGCGGCCGGTGCTGGACCGGTCGATCAAGCAGGCGGGCACCGACCCCGCGGCCTACGGGGTGATCAAGAAGAACTACCTGAACGGCATCTTCGGGCCGGCGCCGACCGACCTGATCGGCGGCAGCGCCCCCTGGCTCGCCGCGCGACAGGTCGCGCAGTATCGAGCCGCCCTCGTCATGGTGCGCTGCCACGCCGACAAGACGAAGACCGACGCGGTGCTGCTCACCAGCGACGCCCCCTATCTGACGCAGGCGCAGATGACCGCCGACCCGGACTGCCTGCGCCAGGCCACCACGAAGGTCGAGAGCGACACCACCTGGCAGGCCGACGTGAACGCCACGTTCTACGCCTGCACCGAGAAACGGGCGCTGCTCTACAACGGCAACGTCTGCCTGGAGTCCGGCTTCATCAACGCCGTCGCCACCACCTCGGCCCCGCCGTTGCGGCTCTACCTGGGTGGCCGCGACGATCTGGACCTGACCCAGCTGGGCCGGCCGGCGATCTTCGGCACGCTCGGGCTGCTCGTGGTGGCCACCCTCGGCACCGCCTGGATCGCCCGCCGGATCAGTCGCCCGGTGCGGCGCCTCACCCTGGCCTCCCGGCAACTCGCCGGCGGCGACCTCGACGTGCGGGTGCTCTCCCGCGGCGGCGGCGAACTGGCCCGGCTCACCGAATCCTTCAACCAGATGGCCGACGCGGTGCAACGCAGCGAGGAACGCCAGCGCCGGCTCATCGCCGACGTCGCCCACGAGATTCGTACGCCGTTGTCGAACCTCCGCGGCTATCTCGAAGGGCTGTCCGACGGCATCGTCGAGCCCAGCCGGGAACTGTTCGTGTCGCTGCACGAGGAAACCCTGCTCCAGCGCCGCATCCTCGACGACCTGCAGGTCCTGGCGCTGGCCGAGGCGGGCGAACTCGGCTACACGAAAGCCCCGCTCGATCTCGCCGACCTGGCCCTGACCAGCGCAACCGCACACCGGGCGGTGGCCGCCGAGGCCGGCGTGACGCTCACCGCGGAGGCGCCCGACCCGGTCTGGGTGGACGGCGACAACGACCGCCTCCGCCAGGTGCTCGGCAACCTGCTGACCAACGCGATCCGCTACACCGACGCGGGCGGGCACGTGCTGGTGCGGGTCCAGGCGTTCGGCACCGAGGCGATCCTGACCGTGCAGGACAGCGGCGTCGGGATCGCCCCGGGCGACCTGCACCGCGTCTTCGACCGCTTCTGGCGCGCCGACCCGGCCCGCCAGCGCGCCACCGGCGGCACCGGCCTGGGCCTGACCATCGCCCACCGCATAGTCACCGACCACGGCGGCCACCTCGAGGTCGAGAGCAGACCCCACATCGGAACAACCTTCGCCGTACGCCTTCCGGCCTTCCACCCGGCCCCCACGCCCAGAAATCCTTGATCGGGTATCCGGGCCCGGGACAAGGGCCCGTTTCCAGGAGATCGGGGTCTGGGCCATGCCGCAGCCCTGGATGATCCGTCGGATGCGCCCTAGCGGTCGGCCGGGCGGTCGGCTCCGTCGCAGCTGTCCTCGGTGATCTCGTCGAGCACGTCCAGCAGGTCGGGGCCCTCGTGGCCGACGTCGACCGTGCCGCCGACCAGGCCCAGCTGCGTCGCGCACTCGCGGCCGAAGCCCTTGACCATCCGGTCGGCGCGGGTCGGATGGCCGCACCGCGGACACCGCCGCATCTCCGCCATTCCCGCAGAGTAGCCCGGATATCCCGGCCGCAAACCGGGTAGTTCCGGTGGCACCATGAGTTCGCAGACGATCACGCCGGCCGTCCGGCACGCCTGGCTCACCGCGCTCGTGCTCGCGGGCGCGATGTTTCTGGTGCTCTTCGACAGCCTCGCGGTGGCCACCGCCCTGCCCGCCATCGGCGCCGAGTTCAGGATCGCGCCGGCGTCGCTGCAGTGGGTGGTGACCGGCTACTCGCTGAGCATCGGCGGCTTCCTGGTGCTGGCCGGCCGGGTCTGCGACCTGTGGGGCCGCCGCCGGCTGATCGTCGCCAGCCTCGCCCTGACCGCGGCCGGCCTGCTGGTGTCCGGTGTGGCCCCCGGCTTCGCCCTGCTGCTGACCGGCCGGGCCATGCAGGGCGTCGGCGCCGCCTTCGCGATCCCGGCCGCCCTCGCGTCGGCGGCCACGCTGTTCCCCGGCGAGCCCTGGCGCAGCCGGGTCTTCTCGGTGGTGGCGGCGGCCGCGAACACGGCGGGACTGGCCGGCGCCGTCTGCGGCGGCCTGATCACCTCGTACCTCGGCTGGCGCTGGATCTTCCTGGTCGTCCTGCCGGTCGCCGCCGCCGCCGTGCCGGCGGCCCTCCTGATCCTCTCCGCCGACCATTTGCCGCCTTCCCGACCCGGGACGGCCCCTGCCGACGAGCGGTCGTCCGCGGCGGCCGGCCCCGCTGCTGCCGACGAGCGGTTGTCCGCGGCGGCCGGCCCGGCTCCTGCCGATCAGCGGTTGTCCGCCGCAGGTGGCCCGGTTCCGGCCGATCAGCGGGCCTTCCCGGCGGGCGGCCCGGCTCGGGGTGACCAGCCGGCGCCCCTTGCGGGCGGGCGGCTTGACGTCGTGGGGGCGGTGCTCGCCACCGGCGGGCTCCTCGGAGTCATCCTGGGGGCGACTCGGATCGGGGAGCAGGGGCTGCGGTGGGCGACGGTGCTGCCGGTGATGGCGGGGCTGGTGATGCTGATGGCTCTCGTGCGCTGGGAGCGGCGGGTGCCGCATCCGCTGATCAAGGCGTCGGTGGTGCGGTCGCCTCGGCTGGTCGCGAGTTGCCTGGCGTTCGGGGCGCATTCCGCCGCGTACGCAGTCGTCGTGGTTGTCGGCAGTTTGCAGTTGCAGGATTCTTTTCGGCTCTCCGCGGCGCAGGCCGGTCTGGTGCTGGAGCCCGTCCTGCTCGGGGCGCTGATCAGCGCCGTGCCGGCCGCCGGGTGGGTGCGGCGCTGGGGGACCCGCCGGGTCGTCGCCCTCGCGTTGACGTTGTGCACGGTGATGCTGGCGCTGATCGCGGTCAGCTCCGCGCACTCGCTGGCCCTGCTTGCCGTCTGCCTGATCGCGTGGGGGTTCAGCGCCGGGCCGATCTATGTCGGCCTCACCCGCGAGTGCATCGGTGACGCCGCGCCGGAGGACCGGGGGATGGCTTCCGCGCTGTTCGAGTCGACCACCCACGTGGGCGGGGCCGTCTCGGTGGCCGTCTTCCTCACCATGATCGGCGCCGGTCTCTCCTACAGCAGCACGCAGTTCCTGGCCGCCGCTGTGGTCGGCGCCTCGGTGATCAGCACGCTGCTCGTCATGCCGGCCCGGAGCGCGACATGACCGGTACTGACAGAACCTCCCAGTCCGGTGGCGGGCGTCGTAGCGTCGGGAGCATGGACAACCGGGCGGAGATCCGCGACTTTCTCACCACGCGGCGCGGGCGGATCACGCCGGAGCGGGCCGGGCTGCCCGACTACGGGTCCCGGCGGCGGGTCAGCGGGCTGCGGCGGGAAGAGGTCGCGCTGCTGGCCGGGGTCAGCGTCGACTACTACACGCGGCTCGAGCGCGGGAACCTCTCCGGAGTGTCCGACAGCGTGCTGGAAGCGCTCGTCCGGGCCCTGCAGCTCGACGACGCGGAGCGTGCTCACCTGCTCGATCTCGCCCGCACCGCCAACGCGACCGTCTCCACCGTGCGGGGGCGGCGGCGCCCCTCGGCGACGATCCGGCCGGGTGTGCAGTTCGTGCTCGACGCGATGACGATGGCGCCGGCCTACGTGCGCAACGGGCGGCTCGACGTGCTCGGCGTCAACGCGCTCGGGCGGGCCGTGTTCGCCCCGATGTTCGCGAGCACGGCGGGGCCGGCCAACATCGCGCGGTTCATCTTTCTGGATCCCGCCGCCCAGGAGTTCTACCTCGACTGGGCGGAACTGGCAGCCGACACCGTCGCGCTGCTGCGCGGCGAGGCAGGGCGAGACCCGTACGACAAGAAGCTGACCGACCTCATCGGTGAGTTGAGCACCCGGAGCGAGGTTTTCCGCACCTGGTGGGCGGCGCACAACGTGCGTCAGCACCGGGCCGGGATCAAACGGCTGCATCATCCGGAGGTCGGTGATCTCGCCCTCGGCTACGAGTCGATGGAGCTGACCGCCGACACCGGTCTGCGGCTCAACGCCTACCACGCGGCGCCGGGCAGCCCCGAGTACGACGCGTTGCGGCTGCTCGCCAGCTGGACCGCGCCGGAGCACGCCCGATGAGCGGCTGGACGGCTGCGGAGCTGGCCGCGATCGGTGGCGCGACCGAACTCGAGATCTCCTCGCGGCGGGCGGACGGGACGCTGCGGCCCTTCGTGCCGGTCTGGGTGGTCCGGTCCGGTGACGAGCTCTACGTGCGTAGCGCCTACGGGGCGGCCAACGGGTGGTACCGCCGGGCGCTCGCTGCCGGCTTCGGTCAGATCCGGGCCGGCGGGCTCACCCGTGACGTCTCGTTCGTGGCCGAGACCATCGACGTCGACCACGCCTATCACACCAAATACGACCGGTACGGCCCGGCGATCGTCGGCACGGTCGTCGGCCCCGCCGTGGCCGCCCTGACGATCCGCCTGCAGAAGGAGACCCCCTCATGACCACCTGGCTGATCACCGGCTGCTCGACCGGCCTCGGCCGCGCCCTGGCCACGGCCGTGCTCGAGGGCGGCGACAACGCGGTCGTGACGGCCCGTGATGCCGGCAGTGTCGAGGACCTGGCCAAGGCGTACCCGTCAAGCGCTCTGGCTCCTGCCCTCGATGTCACCGACGCCGCGCGGATCGCGTCGGTCGTCGCGGCGGCGGAGGAGCGCTTCGGTGGGGTGGACGTGCTGGTCAACAACGCCGGCTACGGCTATCGGGCGGCGGTCGAGGAGGGCGCCGACGCCGACGTGCAGCAGCTGTTCGCGACGAACTTCTTCGGCGCCGTCGCGATGATCAAGGCGGTGCTGCCCGGCATGCGCGCCCGCCGCAGGGGGTCGATCTTCAACGTCTCGTCGATCGGCGCGCGGATCAGCCCGGCGGGATCGGGCTACTACTCGGCGTCCAAAGCGGCGCTGGAAGGCATGTCGGGCTCGCTGCGCAAGGAGCTGCAGCCGCTGGGCATCACGGTCACCTCGGTCGAGCCGGGCGGGTTCCGCACCGACTTCGCGGGGCGGTCGCTGACCCAGTCGGCCACGCCGATCGCCGATTACGCGGAGACCGCGGGCAAGCGCCGCAAGGAGCACGACACCGCGCACGGCACCCAGCCCGGCGATCCGGCGCGGGCCGCCCAGGCGCTGATCACGGCGGCGAGGAGCGGGGAGGCCCCGGAGCTGCTGATGCTCGGCACCGACGCGGTCACCGCGATCACCGCGGTGCTGGACGCGCAGCGGGCCGAGGTCGAGGCCTGGCGGTCGCTGTCCACCAGCACCGACTTCGACCGCTGACGGGGACAGCGAGCCGGCGGTGCAGATAGTCCTTCGCGAAGTCATCGATCACCGGACAAGAGCGTAAGAGGTTCTCGGTCAGGAGTGCGGCCCGCTGATGACGGTTCGCGCGATGTCGGGCGCCACTTCGACCAGTCCGTGCAGCGGGACCGTCCACTCGCCCAGCGCGAAGGCCGCCGCCAGGAGCTGCCGCGCGCGATTCGGCCGGCCGCCGCGGGCCAGGCCGATCGCCAGGTCGGTCAGCGCCTGAGCCCGGCTCGACGGGTTGGTGATCCGGTCGACGACCTTCAGCGCGTTCTCCGGACGTCCGCCGCCCTCGGCCATGACGGCCACGACCCCGGCCAACGCGTCGTCGCGATCGTCGGACGCGCCCCGCGCCAGGATGTTCCAGCGATCGCGGGACGGGTCGTGCAGCGCGATCGCGCCGGCGACCCGCAGGGCGGCGTCGAGGTGGCCGGACTCGGCCAGCCGCTGGGCGAGATAGGCCTGCACGCCGGGAGCTGGTTCGGGATCCTCGTACGCCAGCCGCTCGGCCCGGTCGGGCAGGCCGAGCCGCAGGTAGGCGTCGATGCCGAGCACGATCGGCTCGGGCAGCATGAAGGTCGAGTCCTCGCCGGCGGACCGGGCCGCGCCGAGGGCGGCCTCGGTCATCCGGGCGACCATGGCCGGATCGCCGATCGCGGCCCACGCGGTGATCAGCCGGCTGTAGACCGTGCACGTCTGCCACGGGTGGGTCAGCCGGGCGGCGATGTCGCCGGCGACCCGTGCGTGGCCGGTGCTGGTCGCCGGCGTGAACGCGCCGTTGTCGATGGTTCGAGCCGCCAGCTCGGCGTGGAAGACGGCCTTCTGCCAGGGCAGCGGCAGCCGCCGCTCGAGCACCGTGACCTTCGGGAGCCGGAGTGTCGCGACCGCCGTCGCCGCGAGCTCGGCCGCGGTCTGGGCGAGCTCGACATACTCGGCCGGCGGCAGCATGGCTGCCGCTGCGTCGATCAGCTCGTTGGCGAAGCCGTCATCGCCCGCCTTCCGGTAGCCCTCGGCGACCGACGCCAGAGCGGCGGCACGTTCGTCGGGCTCGGTCGCCCGGCTCGCCGTGCGGGTGGCCAGTGCCAGGGTGCCGCGGTCAGCGGCGAAGATGCGGGTGACCTCCTGCAGCGCGTCGCCCTGCACCTCCTCGGCCAGCCGTCCCGCCGAATCGTCGCCCTTCCGCGCGGCCAGGACCGCGATGCTGCCCAGGAGGTCGCGGCGGGTCCCCTCGTCGCCGATGCGCCGGGCCAGCCTTTCCGCCTCCGCGAAGTCGCCCAGCTCGGCGCTGGTGATCGCGACGAGCGCCAGGTCCGTGTTCTCGCGGTCGGGATCGATCGTCGCCCGCGACGAGATCTCTGCCATCGCCGCGACCCGGACGGCCTCGTCGAGGTCGCCGGCCTGCGCGAGGATCCGGGCGGCGCGGGCGAGGATCTCGCCGGCCTGATCGAGGTCGAACGGGTCGGCCTCGCCGGGGTCGAAGTCGGGTTCGTCCACGTCGAAATCGGTGCCGGTCAGCCGCCGGCTCGCCGCGAACTGCGCCGCCCGCCGGGCCGCCTGCGGCCGGTCCTGCCCGACGACGGCCTCGCCGAGGGTGAGGGCGGCCTCGGCCTGCTCGACCGGGTCGTCGAGCAGAGCGATGGCGTACATGGTGGCGTCCTCCCACCCGCCGCGGGCGATGGCGTGGACCACCGCGATCAGCTCGTCCTTCGGCACCCGGCGCAGGCGGCGCTGGATCAGGCTGCGGTCGCCGGTGCGGGCGACGACGACCGCGAGCGGGACGGACGCCTCCGGCCCGGTCTGCTCGGCGAGGTCGTCGGCCAGCTTGATCAGTGCGCGGCCGCCGTGGTCGCCGGCGGCCACCTGGTCCGCGCCGATCAGGGCGATCGTGCGCACCCGGGCGACCGCGGGCAGGCTCATGGCGATGTTCATGGCCCTGGTGCGCTCGCCGGCGGCGGCCAACAGGTCGCAAACCGTGACGAGCAGGTTCAGCCGGGTGCCCAGGTCCACCGCCTGGTCGAACGCCTGGTTGCCGACGCAGATCTCGAGGACCGGCGGGGCGCCGGTGGCCGGGTCGTTCATGCGCAGGAGCATGTTCGTGGCCTCGCCGTACCGGCGGGCGCGGGCGAAGCAGCGAGCCAGCGTCGCCGAGACGTTGTCGTTGACCTGTGGCTCGCCGTCGGCCAGCGCCAGGAGCAGCCGCTCGTCCGGCGCGCTCAGCGGGCGGCCGCCGGCGTCGGCGACGGCCATCCGGGCGAACGCGCGGCCGCCCTCGTCGCCGATGGCGGCGATCGCGCCCTCGGCCTCGGTCATCCGGCCCTCGTGAGCCAGCGCGTCGACGACTTCGAACAGTGCGGCGTCGCGCAGCGCCGGATCCCGGATCGAGCGGGCGAACGCGAAGCCCCGCGCCCGGACGTACCCCAGCAGCACGTCGATGCCGTTCTCGCACTCGTCGAGCGCGAAGCCGACGACTTCGTCGGCCTCCTCCGGATAGCCCTGCTCGAAGGTCTCGACGGCCACCGCCAGCAGCGCCGTGCCGCGTTCCGGGTCCTCCAGCTGCACGGCCATGAAGGACGCCACGTCGAAGCGGTGCACGAACAGCAGGGCGGAGACGATCGACTGCTGCAGGTCGGTGCGCTGCGGGCTCGGTTCGATCGCGCCGACCAGGGCGAAGGCGCGCTCGGGTGACCCGAGCAGCGCCCACACGGCCGGCAGCGACGGCGGCATGTGCAGGTTGGGCGCGGTCAGTTCCCAGCGCAGCTTCGCCAGCCGGGCGGCGCCGGCGAGATCGGGATCTTTCTCCCTGGTCCAGCAGACCTGGGCGGCGACGATCTCGCCGAGCGCCGGGCCGTCGCCGCCGAGGCGCTGCCGCATTCGGGCATGCCGGTCGGGGTCGAGCGCGAGGGCGGTGAGCGGGGTGGTCTCGCCGTTGTCGGCCAGCAGCTTGCCGTACCGGGCGAGCAGGAAGAACGGGGTGTCGGCCGGCCAGCGGCGGCGGCCGTAGCCCACCGACCACCGATCGATCCGGGCTCGATAGCGACCGATCATCGCGCTGCCCAGGGCCTCGCTGGCCTGTTCCCGCAGCGATTCGTGACTGAAGACGAAGCCTTCGCCGCCGTCCGGGAACGGTGTCACCACGAGCGTTCGGCCACCGGCGTTCACGATGGTTTCGCGTACGAGATGGGCGGTTTTCTCGGTGAGTTCGGCGACCTCGTCGATGCTGATGCCGCCCTCCGACGCGACGGCGAAGCCGAGCACGTCCTGCGCGAGAGAGTCGCTGCGCAGCAGCGTGTCGAGTTCCAGCCGCGCCTCCCGGTACAACCGGGCGGCCCGCGCCGAGCCGGCCAGCCGGCGCACCCGGCAGGTCAGAGCCGGATGATCGGTGACGTCGACCGGCAGATCGAACTGGTGACGACCGGCGAGGACCACGCGCAGCGCCGGATGCGGCTCGGCCGGCAGCAGCGTGAGGATGCTCGGCAGCAACGTGGCCCGATTGCGGCTCTGATCCTCGTCGATGCCGTCGACCACCAGCACCATCCGCCGCCCGTTCGCCTGCGCCAGATCGAGTGCCCGCCCCAAGAGCTCGGCCCGCTCCAAATGCAGAAGAGCCGGGTCCCGTACGCCGGAGGCAGTGGTCTCCAGATACGTCGTCAGCTGGGAGTGCAGGGTCAGCTCGAACGCGGTGCTGTCGTTCCAGTAGGACTGGCCGGCCCGGACGAAGAAGTGCAGCGTGTCGACGCCGTCCGGCGGCTCGAGCACGAATGTCGCGAGTAGCGCTGTCTTGCCCGACCACGGCTCGCCCTGCCACCACACGTAGGGCTCGGCCCCGAAGCAGAACGCGCGCAACTCGGCCAGCTCGGCGTCACGGTCCTCCAGAGTGGCCGGAGCCAGCTCGCGGACATGTTCGAGCAGCGCTTCCGGCCGCAGGACGACGCCCCCGGCGCCGAAGTAGTTGATCTGGACGTTGTTGTCGCCCTGCTGGAAGCCGTGGCTGTCGTGGACGCTCATGGCGCGGGTGGCCTCGTCACGTTGTGCTGAACGTTGTTCGAGCCGATCTGGAAGCCGCTGCTGTGGCTGATCCGCACGTTGTACCGATCGCCGCCGGCCTGCCGGACCATGCTCTCCAACTCGGCCGCCAGCACCGGGTCATCCTTGAGCGCCTTCAGGACCTGGGCACGCAGCACCGCTTGGGACGCCTCGTCGGCCGGGTCCTCGACCAGCTCCTCGACCGCCTCGGTGATCTGTCCACCCCGGCTGGAGAGGAACAGCCGGGCCAGCAGCTTCCGTCCCCAGCCGACCGTTGCGTCGGCGCCACTGTCGACGGCGGTGTCGGTCGCCTTCTGGACCACAGCGCCGCCGTAGGCGGCGGCCGTGGCCGCCACGTACGGCACCACGGCCGTCGACAACTCTCCAAGATCCATCACAGCCACCATCCCGATACGTTGAGCTACCACCGGTATAACAGCGCCGCGCGAACACAATCACTCCTACGAATGGCTCCGAAGGAACTACGACAAAGGGATGGCCGAAGGGCCGGAGACGGTGCGCGTGCTGCCGAGACACTGATACTACGGTTGACGTTATATAACGCTCGGGATAGCGTACGCGGTCATGCAGGAGCCGACGTTCTTGATCCTGACCGCCCTGGCGGCGGAACCGGCCCACGGGTACGGCGTGCTTCGCGCCGTCGAGGAGTTGTCGCAGGGTGAGGTCGTGCTGCGGCCGGGCACCCTCTACGGGGCGCTTGACCGGCTCACCGAGCAGGGCCTGGTCGTGATGGACCGGGAGGAAGCGGTCGGGGGGCGGCTCCGGCGCTACTACCGGCTCACCGACGCCGGGAAGGCGGAGCTCGCGACGCAGGTGCAGCGGCTTCGGCGCAACGCGGACGCGGCGGCCGCCCGACTGCGGCTCGCCTTCGGTGGTGGGCCGCTCGCCTTCGGTGGTGGGCTGTGACCGTGGAGTGGGAACGCCGCTGCGAGCGGCTGCTGCGCGCCTATCCGCGCTCCTACCGCAATCACCGCGGCGCCGAGATGGTCACCACCCTGCTGGACATGGCCGAAGCCGGCCGGCGGCCGAGCCGCGGGCTGGCGGTGCACCTCGTCCTGTGTGGTCTGCGGGAGCGATTCCGGCCGCCCGCCCGGCAGCCCCTCGTGTGGGCCGGCGCTCTGCTCGCGGCGGTGCTGCTCGGCGGCTTCGGCGCGGCGGCCGGCACCTGGGCGGGCTGGCAGACGGCCGCATCCGTGCCGTCCGACAGCGAGTTGCGGGCGCTCAATGCCGCGCTGACCGGCATGCCCGCGCCCGCCGCCGTCTACCGGGAGGCGTCGGCGATGAAAACCCCGAACGCGCTCGTACGGGCGGACGGCACCAGCGATTATTCGGCCGAGCGGGTCCGGGCCGCGCTGGTCGCCGACGGCTGGCGCATCACGTCGTTCGAGGAGCGGACCGGCTACGTTCTCGGCAACTTCACCGACGACATCGAGAAGGCCGAACGCATCCCGATGAAGTCCGTCAGCTACACGGCGACCAGGGGTGGTCTGAAGCTCCAGGGCGACGGTGATGCGATCGTCAACGGCGACGTCATGTACGGCACCGAGGTCTGGCCACGTGAGACGGCGGCCGTGCGGCCGCTGACCGTCGCCGGGGTGGTGGCCGGGGTTGTCGCCGGATGGTTGCTGGCGGTCGCGTTCGCCTTCCGGATGCGCGACAGCGGCCGCCGTCGGGGGTGGGCGGCGAGGGCGATGTCGGCGGTGGCCCTCGCGGCGGCGATCGTCCCTGGTTACTCGCTCTACCGCGACGCCTACCAGGTGATGTTGTACGCCCACGGCTCGCCGTATCCGTACATCGTGTACAGCCCGAGCGACGTGATTGCGCTCCAGCCGTGGACGGCCGTGAGCCTCGCCGCCCTCGCCGCCGCTGTCATCGCCGTGGCCTGGCCACGCCGCGAGCCCGCGGCGTCCGTGATCGAGGGGATCGCCCTGCCCGATCGCGGGTGATCAAGCAGTTCCTCTGAGCCGTCGGTAAGGGGTTCGGGATGAGTGCTGTCCAAATTCCGTCAACCAAAGTTGACGCGGCTCGCCCTGAAGATCGCCGAGTGGGCGGAATCGAAGGACTCCGCGGTCTTGCCGCGAAGCTCTTCGAAGCGCCCTTCCAGCGACACCGATCATGGCGAGAACTCACGAGCAGGCACAATGGCCCGGTGCCCGCCGACGATGCCGAACTCTGGCAGTTGCTGCGTTCCCTCGACGACCCCGGCCACCTGGAGTTCCCGGCGAACTACGACCACCGGACGGCGCGGGCCCGCTTCGAACGACTCGCCCAGCAGCTCAATGCGAGCTTCGGCAACCGGTGCGACGTCGACCGTCAGGTTCAGGACGATCTGGGCTACACCCTCATCCCCGAGGAACCTCTGTGGCGGCCTTACGACGGCGCCGGCATCTCCAGCACATGGTGGAACCGCTACTTCGACTACACCTGACCGGCCGCGCCGGCCTGTCCGGAGGAGAGCAGGCAGCGCTCGATCTGATCGGCCAGCACCTGGACCGGCTGAAGTCCGTCGAGTTCAAGAGTCGCGCCCCGGCGGATCAACGGTTCGACCTCGGCGACGTACCGGGTGATGTCGGCCTGCTGTTCGGACTTCTTGCCGTAGGGGTTGTTGGTCCGAACCCGCACCCGATCCAGGAGCACCGCCAGCGGGGCATAGAGATAGATCACGTGCTCGAATCGGTCGTAGAAGCGGCCCTGATTCCGCACGGTCCCGGACACGGCGATCGTGGGATGCTCGGCCAAGAGTGCGCTCATCCTCGGCTCGTCCCACTGGGCGTCAGCCAGCTCCCAGCCATCGTAGTCGGTGTCTACGGTCCGGTAGCCGCGGCGGGCAACGGCGGCGAGGAGCGTGCTCTTGCCGGCCCCCGACATTCCCGTGACCAGCACCCGAGCCATGCTCGCAGCGTATGTGGGGGCGACGGACTACGCGAGCGCGGTCAGCGCGTCGAGGTGGGTCTTGAAGCTGGCGACGAGACGCAGCAGCGAGGCCTCGATCTCGCCCGCCTGCATGTCGTCGTGCGCGGAGGTGGTCAGATCGGCCGCGTCCCTGGCGGCCGACCAGTCCTTCCGGGTAGGTGGGCACCATGCTGCTCGAAGCTGCCGATCGGCAGCACCGCCACCTGCGCGGCGCGGCGCTTCTCGTCGTCGCTGGTCGCCGTAGGGAGGAAGGTCATGGGTTCATCGTCCACCAGAACCGATCATGGCGAGCTATTGCACTTTTCCGAGCGGGACGATGTCCAGCGTTATGTTCTTGTTCTCCGCGTCCAGATCGAAACGCACTATTTTGACCCAAACCCATTTATTGTCCGTCGTTATCACGCAGAACGCATTTCCGGCGGCGAAGTCTTCGTCCTCGATGCCGTACCGGAAACGGACGGTCGAGTTGTTGCAGTCGTCGATATTCGGCGTCGCTCGGGCCCTGGAAGCTTCGCCTTGAATTTTGATCGTCTTGATGCTGATGTATTCGAAGCCCAGGTCGGATCCCGATTTCCAGGACCTGCTCAGATCCCAGTTCTGACGGGTCGAGTCGAGGTCTATCTGATAGTTTTCGTTGAAGGTCCGCCCGTGGAGCCGATCTGCGCCGTCGGCGTCTCCGGCACTGGGTTCGGGCGCTGCATCGGTGGACTGCGTTGCCGCGGGGGTGTCCACTTCCGCGCTGGTAGGGCTGCCGATGGATGTCGCCCAGGTGCTGGTCGGGCGTGCCTCGTTCTTGCTGCCGAACACGCCGGTGGCGAGGCCGACCGTTCCGGCGATGAGGGCGACCACCACACTGAAGACGCCGGTTATGATGGCGGCTTTCGCGGTGTCCGGCTGTTTCTCGAACCATCCGCGCTTTGCGTGGCGCCGCGTCGTTTCGACCCGGGTTTCATTATTGACAGGCGTGCTCATCTGTCATCCGTTCGAGTGTGGCAAGAGCCTTTGATCAGGCGAGCGACGCTACTGGGATTCCAGAGATCGAGCAAAGTTGATCAATAGCGTGGTCAGTGATCAACAAAGAGCCGAACCTGTCGGCGCGCAGGTGGTGCCGCAAAGTGCTGCGCAGTTCAATCACGGCATGTCGCGAATCTGACACCCGGACAGGTAATGCCGTGCGCAAATGCATTTAGCTGGCGGAGGCGGACGGGAATCGAACCCGCCTGGCCCGGATGCCGGGCCACACCGGTTTTGAAGACCGGGAGGGGCACCAGCCACCTGAACGCCTCCGGGGATCACACTAGACAGGTGACGACGACATCTGCGCAGCGACTCACCTCCTACGCGCACGGCGGCGGCTGTGCCTGCAAGATTCCGCCCGGCGAGCTCGAGGCCGTCGTGGCGGGGCTCGTCGGTGGGGATCTGCCGCGCGGGCCGGGCGAACTCCTGGTCGGGCTTGATGACGGGGACGACGCGGCCGTGGTGCGGATCGCCGGTGGGCAGGCCATCGTGGCCACCGCGGACTTCTTCACCCCCGTCGTCGACGATGCCTATGACTGGGGGCGGATCGCTGCGGCCAACGCGCTCTCCGATGTGTATGCCATGGGTGGGACGCCCGTCGTCGCGGTCAATCTGCTCTGCTGGCCCCGGGACCTGCTGCCGATGGAGCTTGCCGCTGAGGTGCTGCGGGGTGGGTTCGACATCGCGCGGGAGGCCGGCTGTTACGTCGCCGGGGGGCACAGCGTCGACGACCCGGAGCCGAAATACGGCATGGCGGTCACCGGCATCGCCGACCCCGACCGGCTCCTGCGCAACGACGCCGGGGTGGCCGGGTTGCCGCTGACGCTGACCAAGCCGCTGGGCATCGGGGTCCTCAACAGCCGGCACAAGTCGACCGGTGAGGTCTTTCCGCAGGCCGTGACGGCGATGACCACGCTCAACCGGGACGCGGCCGAGGCGGCCAAGCAAGCGGGAGTCAGCTGCGCCACCGACGTGACCGGGTTCGGGCTGCTCGGGCACCTGCACAAGCTTGCGCGTGCCAGCGGCGTCACCGCCCGGCTCGACGCGCGGGCCGTGCCGTACCTCGAGGGGGCCCGGCAGGCCCTCGCCGACGGGTTCGTCAGTGGTGGCACCCGCCGCAATCTCGACTGGGTGCGGCCGCACCTGGCGGCCGAGGTGTCGGAGGACGAGCTGCTGCTGCTGGCCGACGCGCAGACGTCGGGTGGGCTGCTGGTCGTCGGGGAGATCCCGGGTTACCCGGTGATCGGTGAGCTGGTGGTGAGCACCGGCCGGACGGTCGAGGTGGCCTGAGGGACGCCGGGGCGCCCCTCAGGCGTACGCGATCAGATGACCTCGAAGATTTCGCTCTGTACCAGGGAGAAATCGTTGCTGTTCGCGCCGGCCGGGTTGCCGGTGCGCAGCCTCGCGATGACCTGCAGCAGGTCGCCGACCTTGATGTCGGGCGAGCCGGCCGCCACGGTGAAGACGAAGGCCTGGTTGCTCGGGGTCCAGGTCTGGTTGACCCCGATGGTGCCGGTCGCGTTGCCGGGCGCGGTCGCCTTCACCAGCTTGAACTGGGTGAGGTTGGTGATCTGGACGGAGGCGGCGTACGGGGTGATGGCGTTCGGGCCGGTCACGCCGTTGCCCGCCTCGGCCTCTAAGTGGATGTCGAAGCCGAGTGATCTCTCCACGACCGGCACCCGGAAGGAGTCCTTCGGGTCGGTCGGGTAGACCGCGATGGCTTCGGTGTCGTTGAATCCTGGCATTTTGTGTTCCCCCTTGTGGTGGCTGACAAGGCAGCTTCATCCGCGGGGTGTGACAGTGCTGTGACAGGTCCGGAAGAGCTCGCTCACCGTCCTCGACGGCTCGACGCCGAGTTCGCCGCGCAGCAGGGTGCGCAGCCGGCCGAAGTGTTGCAGCGCCTCGGCGCGGTTGCCCTCGACCAGGTGGGCGCGGATCACCGCGCCGTGTGCGCTCTCCCGCAGCGGCTCCAGCGCGACGGTGGCGAGGGCGGCCTCCACGGCCGCCGCGGTGTCGCCGGCGGTCAGGAACCGGGCGGACAAGGCTTCCAGGGCGTGCAGGCGCTGCTGCCGCAATTGTTCGCGGGCGACCAGAACCCAGTCGTCGTACCAGCCGGCCAGCAGCTCGTCGCCGGCCAGCGACCGCAGAGCGGATCGGACGGGAGGGCCGTCCAGGACGCGGGCCGCGGCCGTGCGGACCCGGTGGACGTCGACCTGCACCGCGGGTGACATCGACACGACACCGCAGGACGGCGGCACGATTTCGGCGAGGCCGCGCCGGTGCAGGCGGGACAGCGTCGCGCGCAGGTTGCCGCTGGCGCGGGTGTCGGAGCAGTCCGGCCACAGGGCGCCCGCCACGTACGAGCGGGCGCAGGCGCCGTGGAGTGCGAGAAAGGCGAACAGTCGCTGCCCGTTGCGGCCGACCTCGGCCTCCCGGCCGTCGCAGCTGAGCTGCCACGCGCCGAGGAGTGAGAGTCGCCAGACGGGCCGATGATCGGACATCGGAGGCCCCCAAGTGACGGTCAGGCCTCAGCTTGCGCCGTCACTCACCGGTGTCAATCGAGTTACGGACGGTCGGAATCCCGTCAGATTCACCGGTCGATATGTCTGGCTGATCCAGAAGCGCTCGGCGGGCCAGGCGCTCCCGCTGGGGGAGCACGGTGTATTTCGGGTCGCGCGCCGACGCCATGCCGCCCTCGAAGATGCCGAACCGGGTGACCGCCGACGCGGCCAGAAGCGACAGGCCGGACAGCGCGGACACGACCCGGTTTCCGCGGCCCAGCACCGCGCCGGCCACGCCCGCGGCGGTCAGCGCGCGGCCGGCACGGAGCAGGCGGCCCGCGCGGCCGGTCGCGTACGGCTCGCTGAGCAGGCCTTTCGTCGTCTCGATCCGGTGTGCGCCGTAGAGTTCGACGGCCGCGCCGAGCACCGCCATCCGCCGGGCCGGCGGGGACGGATCGGCGATCAGCCCGACTCCGGCGCCGCTGGCCAGCGCGCTGCCGGCAAAGACAAACGGCAGTTCGGGGTACGCCGCATGCCAGCTCGGCGTCGCCGTGTTCGCCAGAAGCACACCGGTGTACGTCGCGAGAGCCGGCGCCACGACCGCAGCGCCGATCCCGGCCGCCGCGCCGAGCGGTGGCAGCACCCGCCGCACGAACCCCGGCGGCAGCAGCGGCGCGGCCTCGGCGATCGCGGCGGCGCCGGCGGCCGCGCTGAAGGCGGAGAAGATCCAGGTGCCGACCGACATCGGTGACGTCGGCTTCGCGACACGCAGCATGTTGAGAAAACGTTCCGGCCGGCCGAGGTCGGCGACCAGGAAGTAGCCGCTCGCGGCGACCGCGCCGATCGCGGTGACCCGCCCGGCCCGCCGCATCCCGGGCCGCCGGGTCAGCTGCCCGCCCGCGGCGAGCAGCGCCGACCCGGCCGCGAGCCCGCCGGTGAACAGGTAGGCGGCGATGTCGTGCGTCCAGGGGGCCGGCTTGACGATCGGCCGCCCGTAGTAGGAGCGGAAATCCGCCCGGGGCACCATCGGCCGGTCGCCGCCACGAGGGCTCACGGCCGCCGCCCCAGGAAGGAGACGGCAACCGACGCCGCCATCACGAGCGCCGCCAGTCCGGCCCGTTTCCACATGTCCGGCAGATCCTTCGTGGTCACCACCGGGTCCGGTGGCAGCCCGTACACCTCGGGCTCGTCGAGAAGCAGGAAGAACGCGCCGTCGCCGCCGACCCCGTCGTCCTCGGAGTGGCCGTAGAGCCGGGCCGACGACTCGCCCTGCGCCTGCAACGACTCGACCCGGGCGGCCGCGCGGGTGCGGAGCTCGTCGAGCTCGCCGTACTGGATCGACTGGGTCGGGCACGCCTGCGCGCAGGCCGGGGTCAGGCCGTCGCCGATGCGGTCGTAGCAGAGCGTGCACTTCCAGGCGCGGCCGTCTTCCTCGCGCCGGTCGATCACGCCGTAGGGGCAGGCCGGGATGCAGTAGCCGCAGCCGTTGCAGATGTCCTCCTGCACCACCACGGTGCCGAACTCCGACCGGAACAGCGCCCCGGTCGGGCACACGTCGAGGCAGCCGGCGTGGGTGCAGTGCTTGCACACGTTCGACATCATCAGCCAGCGGAAATCGGTGCGCGGCGCATCGGCAGTGCGACCGGGCAGGTCACTCTGCGGCATGCCGAGGAACTGCGGCCCGGCGGTTCCGGCGGCGGCCAGGGCGTCGATCGCGGGCGGGATGCCCGGGGCGGTGCCGGTCTGCGGCTGGGTGGTCGACGCGACCATCGCGGTCTGAGCGGCGGAGGAACCGGCGGCGGAGGAACCGGGCTGCTCGATGAAGGCGACGTGCCGCCACGAGTTCGCGGTCAGGCCGCCGGTGTTGTCGTAGGACTGGCCGAGCAGGTTGAAGCCGTCCTCCGGGATCGCGTTCCACTCCTTGCAGGCGACCTCGCACGCCTTGCACCCGATGCACACCGACGTGTCGGTGAAGAAACCCATCCGCGGTGGCGCGTCGGGGTAACCCGCGTCCGGCGCCGGGTCGAGCGGCCCGTACAGGCTATTGCTGCCCATCAGCGTCCTTCCCGGGGAGGAGTCCGGCCCGGCGTTGATATTCCGCCACGTACGCAAGCAGGGGTTTGCCGGTCGGCCGCCGGCCGGGCTGGATGTCGCACGTGCCCACCTTGCTCTCCTGGATGAGCACGTTCGGATCGAGGGTGATGCCGATCAGGTCGTTCGCCGAGTCGCCGGTGACCAGGCCTTCCGAGCCCCAGTGGTAGGGCAGCCAGATCTGGTGGATGATGCGGCCCTCCAGGCGCAGCGGCGTCAGGCGCTCGGTGACCAGCACTTTAGCCTCGATGGCCGCGCGGGCGGTGACGATGTGCGCCCACCCCAGGTGTTCCAGACCGCGTTCCGCGGCCAGCGCGGGGGAGACCTCGACGAACATCTCCGGCTGCAATTCCGAGAGGTACGCGAGTTGCCGGCTCATGCCACCCGCGGTGTGGTGCTCGGTGAGGCGGCTGGTCGAGAAGACGTACGGGAAGACCTCGCTGTGTTTCTGCGGTGGGCTGGGGTTGGTCAGGTTGTCGGTGCGGTCGTAGACCTTGCGGGTCGGGTTGGCCTGCTGGCCGTAGAGCGGGTTGCGGACGATCGACTCGGCCGGCTCGTAGTGCGTCGGCATCGGCCCGTCGATCAGCCCGGACGGCACGAAGAGCCAGCCCTTCCCGTCGCCCTGCATGATGAACGCGTCGTCGCCGGAGATCGCGTCGACGCCGCTCGCCCCCTCCGGCGGCCGATAGGACGGCGGCTTCTTTTTCTCGAAGTCGGGCACGTCCGCGCCGGTCCACTCGCCCTTGCCGGCGTCCCACCACACGTAGGCCTTGCGCTCGGACCACGGATTGCCGTCCGGGTCGGCGGAGGCGCGGTTGTAGAGGGTGCGCCGGTTCGCCGGCCACGCCCAGCCCCACTCGGGCGCCACCCAGTTCTGCTCGTTGCCCGGCTTGCGGCGGGCGGCCTGGTTGACGCCGTCGGCGAAAACGCCGGTGTAGATCCAGCAGCCGCCGGACGTGGTGCCGTCCGCCTTCATCTCGTTGAACGAGCTCAGCGGCTTGCCGGTGGTCAGGTCGAAACCGTTGATCTCCTGCAGGACCGCCTCGCCGCTGGGCTCGTAACCCCCGTACTCCCAAGTCAGGTTTTTGATCGGTTGGTCCCGTTTCAAAATGGACGAGGCGAGGCGGGCTCGGATGCGTTTGCCCAGGTGGTAGAAGAACCACAGGTCGCTGCGGGCGTCGCCGGGCGGCTCGACCGCCTTCTCGCGCCACTGCAGCAGCCGCTGGGTCTGGGTGAACGTGCCCTCCTTCTCGGCGTGCGACGCGGCCGGGAACAGGAACACCTCGGTGCGGCAGGTCTCCGGGGTGATCTCCCCGGTCGCCACCTCGGGGCCGTTCTTCCAGAACGTCGCGCTCTCGATCATGTAGAGGTCGCGGACCACCAGCCAGTCGAGGTTGGCCATGCCGAGCCGCTGGGCCCGGCCGTGCGCCGACCCCACCGCCGGGTTCTGGCCGAGCAGGAAATACCCCTTGATCTTCCCGTCGATCATGTCGAGCGCCTGCCGGTACGTGCCGTGGTCGCCGGTCAGCCGCGGCAGCCAGTCGTACCCCCAGTGGTTCTCCGCGGTCGCGCCCTCGCCGAAATAGGCCTTGAGCAGCGACACCGCGTACGCCTCGGCGTTCGCCCAGAAACCCTTCTGCCCCGGATGCCGGATGTCGTCGATCCACTGATCGAACGTCTCGTGCTTCTCGTGGTGCGGCATCGGAAGGTAACCCGGCAGCAGGTTGAACAGCGTCGGGATGTCGGTCGAGCCCTGGATGCTGGCGTGCCCGCGCAGCGCGAGCACCCCGCCGCCGGGCCGGCCCATGTTGCCCAGCAGCAGCTGGATGATCGCGCCGGTGCGGATGTATTGCACGCCCACGCTGTGCTGCGTCCACCCCACCGAATAGACCAGCGCGGTCGTCCGCTCGCGCCCCGAGTTCGCGGTCCACGCTTCGCAAACTTCCAGGAACTTGTCGGCCGGTACGCCGCAGAGCTGCTCGACGACCTCCGGCGTGTAACGGCGGTAGTGCCGTTTGAGGATCTGGTAGACGCAGCGCGGGTCCTGCAGCGTCGGGTCGCGCCGCACGTCGGCGGGCAGCGGCGCGCCGTGCGACTCGTGCTGCTGGGCCGACGCGGTCTCCCGGTCGGTGTGCGAGTCGCCGTGCCCCCGGCCGTGCTCCTCGTGCCCCGCGTACATCCAGCTCGACTCGTCGTACGCCTTCGTCTCGTCGTTGAATCCGGAGAACAGCCCGTCCAGGTCCTCGGTGTCCTGGAAGTCGTCGCTGACGATCGAGGACGCGTTGGTGTACGCCAGCACGTACTCCCGGAAGTCCTTCTCGTTGCTGAGGATGTAGTTGACGATCCCGCCCAGGAACGCGATGTCAGCGCCCGCCCGCACCGGCACATAGGTGTGTGCCAGCGCGCTGGTGCGGGTGAACCGTGGATCGACGTGAATCACCTTCGCGCCGCGGTTCTTCGCCTCCACCACCCACTGGAAGCCCACCGGGTGCGCTTCGGCCATGTTGGAGCCCTGGATGATGATGCAGTCCGCGTTGACCAGGTCCTGAAGGAAGCTGGTGGCCCCGCCACGGCCGAAAGAGGTTCCCAGACCGGGAACGGTGGCGGAGTGTCAAATACGCGCCTGGTTCTCGATCTGGATCGCGCCCAGCGCCGTGAACAGCTTCTTGATCAGATAGTTTTCTTCGTTGTCGAGCGTCGCCCCGCCCAGGCTGGAAATGCCCAGCGTGCGATTCAGCGGCCGGCCGTCGTCGTCGGCGTCTTCCCAGGTCTGCTCGCGCGCTTTGAGCACCCGGTCGGCGACCATGTCCATCGCCGTCTCGAGGTCGAGCTTCTCCCAGTCGGCGCCGAACGGCTTGCGGTAGAGCACGTGCTGCTGCCGCCGCGGCGAGGTGACCAGGCTGAGGCTGGCCGAGCCCTTGGGGCACAGGCGGCCGCGCGAGATCGGGCTGTCCGGGTCGCCCTCGATCTGGACGACCTTCTCGTCCTTGACGAAGATGCGCTGCCCGCAGCCGACCGCACAGTAGGGGCAGATCGACTTGGCGACCCGGTCGGCGGTCTCGGTGCGCGCGGTGAGCGCCTTGGACCGGTCGGACTGCGCCGCCGCGCCACGGCCGAGCGGGTCGGTCCCGGTCAGCTGCCGATAGACCGGCCAGCCTTCGATCCAGGTCCGGACGCCCACGGTTCGACCTTAGTCCCTCCCGGGCGAGGAATCATGCTCCAGCCACTTCATCTCCGGCATCTGGGCCATGACCTCGGCCTTCGCGGCGAGGCTGCTCGGGTCGTTCGCGAACGGGCGTGCCATCGCCTCGAGCTCGGCCTTGCTGGTGCCGCCTGGCAGCATCTGCAGGCAGCCGGCGATGACCAGGTGATCGAAGTGAACGCGGCCTGGCACGAGACGCGCCAGTTCGAAGAGCACCGAGGTGTCCCTGCCGAGTGACGCCAGAAGAGGGCCGGCGGAGGTGGCAAGCTCGGCCATGGGTCGCCCGGTGACCGCTGACGCCCGCATGCCGAGCAGCGCCCATTTCGCCGCGTCCATCACGATTTCAGTGGATGCCTCGAACATCTGGTACAGGCCTTGGATCGGGGCCATGCCCGCAAGGTCGGGCGCCAGCGTGTCGGGCAGTTGCCAGCTGCGGGCGACGTTCCGGTACGGAAGCAGCGCCTCGAGAGCCTCGCCGTAGGTGAGTTCGCACCGATCAGCGCAGATCACCAACGAGGCAACATTGATGTCCCAGAAAGTGAATTCCCGGGAAAATGCTTTGGCCTGACGTTGCAGCAGTATCGGATCGCCGAAGTTCAGTTCGCCGAGGTGTCGAAGCCTCCCTTCAGTCAACGATGAGTTGGCGACGTCGATAATGGCGTCCGCCAGTCTTTCCCAACCCACCGTTCTGCCGAGGTCGACGACGGCCGGCAAATGATTCAGATACTCCAGCGGGTTCGTCATTGCGGAAGCGCCTTTGCCGAACCAGAGGAATTGATGCTCGGTGGCAATTTTCTCGAGCATGCCGGCATCTGGTGGGATTGGCGCCTGGTACCCTGCTCGCACCAGCGCTTCGGTTACGTCGGACGCCGGAACCCGTGATTCGACGGCCGCGGCCAGAACGGATATATACGGTACCGAATCCGCATAGAACGGTGCGATACCGTCGTTATCGGTGGACGCGGCTATCAATGCTGCACCGCTGAGCCCGTCTCTGGCAAAATCGACTGTGGTCTTGACGTGTTTTGAAGCTGATTCGTTGCCCGATATTGTCCTGCAGACAGCTTCCCAAGTGTCCTTATGGATTCCTTGAAAATCGTCGTACCATCGATCTCGAGCAAAGTTGTCGGAAGTATATGCGAGGCGCTTCCGCACGGCGCTGATCCTCTCCGCGGGGACGTGCGGAACGAGGTCGCCAATGGGAGTGGCGGCATGCGCGGTCGCAACCGCTTCGCTCGCCAGGAGTTTCTCATTGAGGAAGAGGAGCCGGGAAGCGTGACTGGTCGCGCCCAAGACGGCAATCTGGCTGAGCGGGGAATCCCTGAGAACCGACCAACGTTTCCCGGTCCGGCTTGCCGACCACCGGGTGGCCTCGCTGCGCAGGAAGACAGATGTGGGGCGTTCGAGAAAGGCGGCAGCCCAGACGTATGCGACGGCAGAGCCCAGGATCACGCCGTGCGCCTCGGCAAAATTCATGATCGACCGCAATGGCCAGTCCTGGCGGAAAAGCGTATTTACGGCATCTGCGGCGCGGTATCTGATTCCCATCTTCTCGAATTCAGATAACGAGGGTGTAGCGCTCTGCATGAGGGCCAAAAGATGGTTGTCAAATTTAGGAAACCCGGCCAGTGCGGTGAGCGGATCGGCACCTTGAAAGAGTTGCGATATGCGTGCCTGTCCCAGCGTCGAGGTTGTTCCATGGTATTTGATGAGGGTGGGGTCGCCCGCATAGATTCCGTGAACAGCAGGCTCGATCATCAACGTCTTAGGGGGTTGGTCCTGGCCGTCCTGATCGTCGCGATAAGCGTTGATCCGTAGCGCCGTGTTCTTGAATTTTGCGTAGATGAGGTCCGCGGCGCGAATGTCATTGTAGTAGAAATCGATCAGCCAATTGACGTCCAGCGCAAACGATTGATCCGCGCCCTGCGCGGCCGCTCGCAGCCTTTCGGAGAGCGCGTGCCGATCGATGGAGAGCAAGGATCGGCGGTCGATGCTCAAGTCCGGATTGGCCCAGCCTCCGACGGATATCGTGCAGCCGAGAAGGGTGATCGGGTCCCGGCCTTCGGTCGGAATGCCATTTATCAGGATCTCGCCCACGCCATGGTGGAGGTAAACTCCGAGCTCGGGCGCCGGCAGGAGCACCTCCGCTTCTTTCCCGTCGGAGTGGTAAAGGGTCCCCGGGCTCCATCGGGTTTTGCCGTAGCGCACCTCGACGGTTGGGCACCTGATGATCCGGGCCAGCACCGCGTCCAGATCGATGTTCTCCTTGTCGGGGCGTAGATAGAGGCGCACCGCGGTGCCGCCGCCGATCGGGTCGGGAAGTGCCGAATCGATGATCCGGAACAGCGAATGCCCGCCATTGATCTCCACCCTGAGGGGCTTCTTGACGGTCAGCATCCGGTCGACCCGGGCGGTGCGGACCTCGATCTGGTCGGCGAGCATGAAGTAGCTCAGGACCCCGATCCCGAACTGCGAGATCGGCTCGAACGGGGCGATGCCGCGTTGTTTCCAGTCGGCGACCTCCTCGACGTACTCCGGAAGATCCCGGAATCTGCGGCCCACCTTGGCGAAGGCTTCCCGGAGCTCGTGCGTGGACATCCCGATGCCGTTGTCGCGGCACTCGATGTACTCCCGGCCGCCGTCCCGGCCGCGATGGAACGTCACCAGGGGCTTCCAGTTGTCGTCGTAATGCGGGCCGCCGATCGTGCGAGCCCGGATGTCCCGGTACCGGCAGGCGTCGACCGCGTTCTGGAAGAGTTCCCGGATGGCCAGCGCGCTGTCGTGGTAAAGGTTCGTGCCCATCAGCAGGGATTGCGTCTCGGCTGCGGAGACCTCGAACATCACGTGCGGCAGCCGGAATGTGTGCGGCTCGGGAACGAGCCTGCTCGCCGCCACGGCCAGCGGGATCGTGGTCCCGTGCAGGGAGCCGCCCACCTGCTGGCGGTGGCGCAGGAGATCCTGGTTGATCTCCTCGATGATGCTTCTCAATCCGAAGTCGAGCGCTGCGCTCCGGTTCCAGAAGTCGAGATCGAGAAGGCTGTCGACCCGCTTCCATCTCGCGTGCTGGAGCAGGTCGAGCGACTCGGCGATCGGCGTCTTCCCGGCGTCCGCCGTCTTCTCCGCCAGCAGGTGCATCCCGGTCTGCAGCGGGAACAATCTGGTGTCGAACGAGAGCAGCCACGTCATCCGGACCAGCGCGGCGATGCGGTAACCGTGCACGATGTTGCCGTCGGCCTCGTCGACCTCCTTGACGTCCTCCCACGACGTGCCGGTGTCGAATGCGAGCCGGATGCAACTGAACGCGTAGTCGACGGCGCGCTTGAACTCGGGGACGCCGGCGTCCGGCATGAACGGCTGGAACGTCTCGCTCAGCTTTGCCTTCAGCGCTCCGAAACGGCCGAGGACCGTCTCGCGGGTCGCCGCCAGGTGGGCTATCCACTGTCGGAGGCTCGCGGCCTCCGGACCGTCGGACTCGGCCAGCCGGCGTAGCGACGGGTCGGAGGCGAGCAGGATGTCGACCGACTGGCAGCTGCAGCCCTCGCCGAGAATCTCGTACTCCGCCGTGCGGAAGGCGGATTCGACCGCGACCACTATGCCGACGAGCAGCATGCGCTCGAAGTCGGAGTCGCCGAGGCCGGGAACCGTGATCAGTAAGGCTTTGGTCAGGCGGCTGGGCAGGTTGGGTTCGGTCCACTCGCTGCGGGCGTCCATCCGGGCGTCGGCGATCCCCGCTCGCGACGCCTCGTCCTCGAGCCGGTCGGCCCGGGCCAGCAGTTCCGTGAAGTGCCGCTGGTCGATGACCGACTCGCCGGTGTACGGGGAGATCAGGTCGGGGAACAACGACCGGAGCAGGCGGCTCCACTTCTCCGGGGTGGCCGAGGTGACGCTCGCCTGGAAGAGCGGGAACGGCGCCCGGTCCTCGTCGATCGACGACACGACGTCGATCTGCTGTGCCGCGATGCCTTCGAGCTGGCATATCTCGTCGAGGCGCTTCTGTATCCGGAGCCGGGCGCGGTCGAGGCGTACCTCCGCGTTGAGGGTGGGCACCACGCCGGCCACCGCCCGGGTGAACACGCTGGCCGGGCCGCCGGAGTTCCCGATGCCGGCGGTGCCGAACTTCTCGGTGGCGAAGATCTGGGAGACGGTCGCCGGGACCTCAGCGGGGCGGGCGTGGGGAACGTAGTCGCCGTTGCGGCACGCGTCCACGACGAAGGTGACCGATCGTGCCGGGCAGAGGGCGAGCTCGGCCTCGAAGCGCACCGGGACCAGGTAGCTGCCCGGGTCGGGCAGGTACGGGTTCGCGTCCGACGGCACGAGGTAGCTGATGTCGCCGTACTGCTTGCCGTGGCCGCTGAAATAGACGATGAGGTCGTCGTCGGCCGAGGCGGTGGTGAGGAACTGGGCGACGGCGACCTTGATGGCGGAGGACGTGACCATCTCGTTCTCGCCGCCGCCGACGACCTTGTCCACGACCACGTTGATCTGGACCAGCACGGCGCGCATCAGGTCGAGGTCGGCGGCCACGGCCTCACCGATGGAGTCGCTGTAGCCGCCGGTGTAGCGCTGGACGCCGACGAGGAGCGCCTTACGCACGGTCAGTCCACTCGCTTGAACAGGACCTTGATACCCCCGGTCAAGCCGACGGTCGCGCCGCCGAGCAGTTTGATCGACCCTTCACCGGTCACTTCCACGGTCAGCTCGACCTCGTCCATGCGCCACCGCTTGACGGTGCCGTCGGCCGGCTCCGGGTCGTCGGGCAACAGCTGTCGCAGCTCGGTCAACGCCTCGCTGACCTTGTCCGCATTGACCTTCACGGTCTTGAGGGGGCGATCCAGCAGGCCCTTGGCGTTCTCGTCGACCACCCATGCATCCATGCTGGGCACGATAACGGGCTGTGGTTCGCGGGCCTCGGGACGCGAACTGTCGCCTTTCCGACTGGGTGATCAGTCGCGGGCCGCATCGCGGAGAAGCTGCTGTGTGGACGACGCGAGCCGGTGCGCATCGCCGCCGTCGAGGGTCGGCAGGGTCAGCGGCAGCTCGCGGTCCCGGTCCACGGCCGTGAGCGGGGCCGGCGGCGGATTGTCGATCCACGTTTCGACCGGCCGGATCGACTCTTCGACCGACCGTGCTTTCACCTTGGCGGCGATCTTGATGGCAGCGCGCAATGGCGCCGGCAAGGTCGACATGTCGCCGCTGCGGGTGAAGCCCGGGTGATACAGCACGTAGCGGGCCTTGCCGCCGGACTGCGCCACACCGAGCAGGTCGTTGAGGCGGCCGGCCTGCAACTGGGCCCGGATCATGCCGTAGCCGCTGGTCAGCTGCAGGTCGTCCCAGGCGATCGTGCCCTTGGTGACGCCCACACCGGCGACGTTGACGATCAGGCCGGCGCTGTCCCGGTAGGCCTGGCCCAGCAGGTAGCGGCTCAGGTAGTAGAGCGCGAACGTCCGCTCCAGGCCCTGCCGGTTCTCCTCCCGCCGTGGCCCCTGCCGGTTGGCGAAGAGCGCGAGCGCGTCGATCTGCGGCCAGGATTCCTTCAACCGGGACACGACCCGCCGCGTGTCCTCGACGTCGCTGAGGTCGACCTGCAGGAAGTGACCGATTCCGGCCAGCCGCCGGCCCTTCTCCGCGGAACTGCCCAGGGCGACGACGGTGTCGCCCTGTGCCGCCCGGGCGCGGGCCAGCGCCAGGCCCATTCCGTCGGTGCCGCCGCTGATTACCACCGTGCGTACGCTCATGGATCAGATCGTCGATGACATGGCGAGCAGCGGAAAGAAGGCAGTTCGATGTCCGGTGCGAACACAGGTGTGCCCTCCATGCTCGCCACCCGGCTGCCCACCCCGATCCCGGCCGCCGAGCATGAGACCTGCCCGCTCACCGACGTGCTGCGCCGGGTCGGTGACAAGTGGTCGGTGCTGGTGCTGACGCTGCTGGGCCAGCGGCCGTACCGCTACAACGAACTGCACCGCTCCATCGAGGGCGTCAGCCAGCGGATGCTCACTCGCACACTGCGCTCGCTCGAAACCGACGGCTTGATTTCCCGTACGGTGCATCCGACGGTGCCGCCGAGCGTCGAATACCGCCTCACGGCTCTGGGCGCGAGCCTGCTGGCGCCGCTCTCGGCACTGGCCGACTGGGCGGTCCGTCACCAGCCCGAGATCGCCCGCAACCGGGCCGGGTAGCGGCCGCCCCCCACGGAGTCTCAGGAACCTTTAAGGTATGCCGTCCACGACTCATCGAACGGGGAAAATTCGTGTCCGACGGTGCCTTCTACGGCTACATCGCTCTGCTCTTCGTCAGCGCCATCGCCCTGGCCGTGCTCGCTCTGGCCGGCTTCGGCCAGGGCAAGGGCGCGCGCATCTTCCAGGGCATCGCGGCGGCCCTGTTCCTGGGCTACTCGGTCTACCTCCTGCTGTTCTTCTCCGGCGGCGAGGTGCGGATCTTCTTCTACGCGTTCGTGGTCCCGGTCCTCGCGGTGATCCAGGCGGTCAAGAGCTTCAAGGCCCGCCAGGAGGCCACCGCAGCCCAGCCCGCCGCCTACTCGCAGCCGGCCGCGCAGCCCGCTTACGACCAGCCCGGAGCGCCGCCCGCGTACGGCCAGCCAGGAGCGCAGCCCGCGTACGGCCAGCCGGGCGCGCAGCCCGCGTACGGCCAGCCAGGCGCGCAGCCTGCTTACGGCCAGCCCGGAGCGCCGGTCGCCTACGGCCAGTCCGGAGCGCCGGCGGCTCAGCCGGGTGCCGTTCCGCCCCAGCAGTAACTCGGGTCGCGGCTGTGCGGTGCGCCGCCGGGGGATAGGTTCGGCCTGTGGATCCTCGGCGGCGGGTGCCGCGCACCGATGTCGTCCTCGCCGACCCCCGGCTGCGTGATGCGGCCGGGCGGCTCGGGCGGGCGGCCGTCAAGGCTGCCGTCGCCGCCGCTCAGCAGCTCGTCCGGGACGGGGCGCTGGCTCCGGAGACGGTGGCCGACGCGGCCGTGGCCGCCCTCCCGGGGACGGCCGGCGGGCTTCGGCCGGTGCTCAACGCGACCGGCGTCGTGCTGCACACCAACCTGGGGCGGGCGCCGCTCTCGGCCGCCGCCCGTGAAGCGATCGTCGCGGCCGCCGGGAACACCGACGTCGAGATGGACCTGGCCACCGGGCGGCGGGCCAAGCGTGGCCGCACTGCGCTCGCGGCCCTGCGCGAGGCCGTGCCGGACGCCGGTGACGTGCACGTCGTCAACAACGGGGCGGCGGCGCTCGTCCTTGCCGCCACCGTTCTCGCCGCGGGCAAGGAGATCATCGTCAGCCGGGGCGAGATGGTGGAGATCGGTGACGGTTTTCGGCTGCCGGAGCTGCTGGAATCCACCGGCGCCCGGCTGCGTGAGGTCGGGACCACCAATCGCACCTCCCTGAAGGACTACGAGAGAGCCGTAAACGCGGACACGGGCTTCGTGCTCAAGGTTCATCCGTCGAACTTTTCGATCACCGGCTTCACCAGCGAGGCCACGATCAAGCAGCTGTCGGCGCTGGACGTTCCGGTGGTCGCGGACATCGGCTCCGGGCTGCTCGAACCGGAACCACTGCTGCCCGGCGAACCGGACGCGGCCACCACCCTCCGCGACGGCGCCGACCTGGTCATCGCCAGTGGCGACAAACTGCTCGGCGGCCCCCAGGCCGGCCTGATCCTCGGCGACGCCGCCCTCGTCGAACGGCTCCGCCGCAGCCCCCTGGCCCGCGCATTACGCGTCGACAAGCTGACCCTTGCCGCGCTGCAGGCCACGATCTCCGGCCCGGAAACTCCGGTGCGAGAAGCGTTGCACCTGGACCCGGAGGTGCTTCATAGGAGAACGCTGGGGGTTCTTCAGCAGCTCGAGGAAAAGGGAATCCCGGTCACGATGGTCGAATCGGTCGCGGTCGTCGGCGGTGGGGGAGCGCCGGACGTCGAGCTGCCGTCGTGGTCACTCGCGCTGCCGGAGGCGTACGCGATGGGTCTGCGCACCGCCGCGACGCCGGTGGTGGGCCGCCTGGCCGCCGGTCGTCTCCTGCTTGATCTGCGTTGCGTCCCGGAGCGGTGCGACGGAGATCTGGTCGCGGCCGTCCTGGCGGTGGCCTGACCATGCACGTCGTGGCGACCGCCGGCCACGTGGACCACGGCAAGTCCACCCTGGTCCGCGCCCTGACCGGGATGGAACCGGACCGCTGGGCCGAGGAACGCCGCCGCGGCATGACCATCGACCTGGGCTTCGCCTGGACCACGCTGCCGTCCGGGGCGACGGTGGCGTTCGTCGACGTGCCCGGCCACGAGCGGTTCGTGCCGAACATGCTGGCCGGCGTCGGCCCGGTCCCGGCCGCGATGATCGTGGTGGGCGCCGACGAGGGCTGGATGCCGCAGTCCGCCGAGCATCTCACGGCTCTGGACGCGCTCGGCGTCCGCCACGGCCTGCTGGTCGTGACCCGTTCCGACCTGGCGGATCCACAACCGGCCCTGGCTCAGGCCCAGGACCGGATCGCGGCCACCAGCCTGGGTCAGGTCGGCGCGGTGGCGGTGTCCGGCGCGACCGGCGAGGGATTGGACGACCTGCGTGCGGCCCTCGACCGCCTGCTGGCCGGGCTCCCGGCCCCCGAGCCGGACGGTCCGGTGCGACTGTGGATCGACCGTGTCTTCACGATCAAGGGGGCCGGCACGGTCGTCACCGGGACCCTCGGCGGGGGGAAGATCGCGGTGGGTGACGAGCTCACGTTCGGCGATGAGACGGCGACGGTGAAAGGTCTGCAGACGCTGGGCGTCCCGGTGAAGGACGTGACCGCGGTGGCTCGGGTGGCGGTGAACCTGCGCGGCGTACCCAAGCAGCAGTTGTCCCGGGGTGATGCTCTTTTGACTCCCGGCCGTTTCCGGGACACCGGCCTGATCGACGTGCGGCTGCACGGCGACCCGGTCAAGGACCTGCCGCCGACCGTGACGCTGCACATCGGCGCGGCCGCCGTCCCGTGCCGGGTGCGGCCGCTCGGCCCGGACACGTGCCGTCTGAGGTTGTCCCGTCCGCTGCCGCTCCGCGTCGGTGACCGGGCGCTGCTGCGCGATCCCGGCCGGCGCCACGTGTCCGGCGGCATCACGGTCCTGGACGTCCAGCCGCCGGGCCTGACCCGCCGGGGCGCCGCCGCGGCCCGCGCCGCCGACCTGACCAGTATGGACGGCACGCCGTCGCCGGCCGGCGAGCTGCGCCGCCGCCTGTTGATCCGTGCCCCGGATCTGGCCGCGATGGGCGTGCCGGCTATCGACGAGCCCGTGGCCGGCGACTGGCACGCCGACCCCGCGCACTGGGCTGCCCTGGCCGAAGCCCTGGTCACCGAGGTCACCGCCTACCGGGCGGCGCACCCCCTCGAGCCCGGCGCGCCGGTCGAGGCCGTCCGCCACCTTCTCGGCCTGCCCGACCGCGCCCTGGTCGAGGCGCTGGTCAAGCCGCCGCTGCGGATTCGTAACGGACGCATCGAGACCGGCGCCACCGGCGTCCCGGCCGACCTGATCGCGGCCGTGGACAAGGCGTTCGCCGGCCGCCCGCCGTTCGCGGCGCCCGACGCCTACGACCTCGCCGGCCTCGGCCTGGGCGTCCGGCAGCAGGCGGCGGCGGTCCGGGCCGGCCTGCTGCTGCAACTGGCCCCGAACGTGGTGCTGCGGGCCGGCGCGTTCGACGAGGCGGCCGGGCTTTTGCGGGAGATTGCCCAGCCGTTCACGATCAGCGAAGCGCGCCAGGCGCTCGATACGAGCCGCCGGGTCGCCGTACCCCTGCTGGAGCTTTTCGATCGCCGGGGCGTGACCAAGCGTCTACCGGACGACCGTCGCATGTTCTCCTGACCGCAGCCCGACGTTGGTGACCGGGGATCGAGACTGACCGGCATGGATCGGATCAATCGTCGTGGATTCCCGGCCCTCGCCGGTGGCGCGACCGCCATGGCCACCCTGTCGCCGAGCATCGCCCGTGCCGCGGCGATCCCCGCCGACCGGCGCACCGGCAGCATCGCTGACATCGAGCACATCGTGGTCCTCATGCAGGAGAACCGCTCGTTCGACCATTATTCGGCGCGCTGCGCGGCGTCCGCGGCTTCGGTGACCGCACGCCGGTGACCCTGCCGGACGGCACGTCGGTGTGGAATCAGGACGGGGTGCTGCCGTTCCATCCGGACGCCGGCGACCTGGGCATGCAGTTCATCCAGGACCTGCCGCACGGCTGGAACGACGGGCACGACGCGTTCAACGGCGGCCGTTACGACCGGTGGGTGCCGGCCAAATCGGCGACGCGTTGCTCTACTTCGACAACTACCGCAATGCCGCGCCCGGCTCACCGCTCTATCAGAAGGCCCGCACCGGCACGAACCTCAAGGCGGGCGATGACATGTTCGCTCCGCTGCGCGCCGACGTGCTGACCGGCAAGCTCCCCCAGGTGTCCTGGATCGTAGCGCCCGAGGCGTACATCGAGCACCCGATTTGGCCCGCCAACTACGGCGCCTGGTACATCGCGCAGGTGCTCGACGCGCTGACCGCCGACCCCACGGTCTGGTCAAGGACGGCACTGCTGATCACGTACGACGAGAACGACGGCTTCTTCGACCATGTCGTCCCGGCCTACCCGTCCGCCGGCAAGTCGACCGTGGACCTCCGGGACGAGTTCCTCCCCGCGTCCAACGGCCACGTGCCCGGCCCGTACGGCCTCGGTCAGCGCGTGCCGATGCTGGTCGTCTCGCCCTGGAGCACCGGGGGTTTCGTCTGCTCGGAGACACACATCGATCGTCCGCTTCATCGAGAAGCGCTTCGGCGTGCACGAGCCCAACATCTCACCCTGGCGCCGGGCCGTCAGCGGCGACCTGACGGCCGCGTTCGACTTCGGCAGGACCCACCCGGCTGCGCCGAAACTGCCGGACACCTCGGCGTACGCCCCGGCCGACCGTGACCGCCACCCCGACTACGTCCCGGCGCCCCCGGCGTCGCCCGCGCTCCCGCAGCCGGAGCGCGGGGTGCGCCCGGCCCGCCGCTGCGCTACGACCTGGCCGCCGACGCCCGGTTCGCCGGCGGCGAGCTGCGCGTGACGTTCGCCAGCCGGGGCGGCGCGGGCGCCGTCTTCCACGCCACCGAGGCCGGCGGCGAGCCACGCACCTACACGGCCGCGTCCCGCACCCACCTGACCGTCATCTGGCCGGACACCGCCGACGTGACGGTGCACGGCCCCGACGGCTTCCTGCGCCGCTTCCGAGCCTCCGGCGTGGAGACGACGATCCGCGAGGCGCGCCTGACCCTGGCCAATCCGTCCTCGAAGGCGGTCCGGGTGGTGCTGACCGACGCCTACCTCGGCGAACACACCGTGATCCGCCTCAACCCGGGCCAGAGCCAGGTCCGCCACCTCCCGCACCGCCACCACTGATACGACGTGACCGTGACGAGCGACCTGAACCCGCAGTACGTCCGCCACCTGGTCGGCCACATCGAAACCGGCGAACCCGGCCTCAGCCAGCCGTGACTGTGCGCCTATGCTACTGGAGCTGCAGCATAGGCGAATGCTCTATCGAATGCCCGAGCTGGACGCCGAGGACCTTCGGGTTCTCGGCGAGCTGGACGCCATGCGCTCCGATCTGCGTCTTCAGTTGCGCAGCAAGCCGCACTGGGAGGGCCAGCTTCGCCGTGACCTCTTGGCTGCGGCGATCCAGGGGTCGAACACGATCGAGCACATCATCATCAGCAGCTCCGACGCACGTGCTCTCGTCGAGCATGCGCCCATGTCCGCGAGCGCGGGTGAAGAGACGCAGCAGGCGGTCGCGGGTTATCGCGACGCGATGATCTATGTGCAGCAGACGCCGCTGATGGACTTCTTCGATCATTCGGAGACGTTGCTCTCCACGCTGCACTTCATGATCACTAAATACCAGCCGCGCAAATGGCCGGGCCGGTACCGCGCCGGCGGCATCTATGTGACGAGTTCTGACCAACGCGATCCCGTCTACACCGGCCCCGACGCCGACCAGGTCCCCGGCCTGATGGGCGAACTGGTCGAGTGGCTTCGCCACGGAGACCTCGATGCCCACCCATATGTGCGGGCGGCGATGGCTCACCTGAATCTGGTCAGCATCCATCCGTGGCGCGACGGCAACGGGCGCACCGCCCGGGCGGTACACACCCTGGTCCTGGCGAGGACCGGCGAGCTGGCGCCCGAGTTCTCCTCGATCGAGGAATGGCTGGGCGAGCAGATCAACACGTTCCAGTACTACGCCGTGCTGCGTTCCGTTCAACAGGGATCCTTCGAACCTGGTCGGGATGCCCGTGCCTGGCTGCGGTTCGTCCTCACCTCCCACCACCGCCAGGCTCAGCGTGTGAAGAAGCGCTTCGAGTGGACCGTGCGGCTGTGGAACGACCTGGCCGAGCTGGCCACCGGCCTCGGCTTGCCCGACCGGGTCGTCTCCGCGCTCTACGCCGCCGCGCTCGGCGAGGTGCGCCGAGCCACGTACCAGCAGGACGAGGGGCTCAGCCGGGACCAGGCCATCCGCGACATCCAGGCCCTGACCCGGGCCGGCCTGCTGAAAGCGCAGGGCAACGCGACCACTCGCGTCTACCTGCTCGCCGGCGTCGCCGAGGACATCGAGGAGGCCGCCACCAACGCGGTGCGCAGCCCGGGCCGTGATCCCTACTCCTCGAACTAGGCCGTTACGCCGAACTGCGCGACGAGGAAGTCCTCCCAGGTCACCCGCCCGAGGTCGGCGCCGTTCAGGGGCAGGTTGGCGCCGGCCCGCACCGCTCGGTAGGCGCCGCCCGCGCCGCGCAGCGGGACGATCGCCCGGTGCCGGCCGGTCGCTCGCAGGTAGAGGCGGAACAGGTCGGTCATGGCGTACGGCTGGGGGCCGGCCAGATCGGTCACCAGGCCGGCCGGGTCGCCCAGCGTCAGTTGCACCAGCCTGGTCGCGACCTCGGCCGTCTCGACCGGCTGGAACCGGACGCCGGCGAAAGCCGGCATCACCGGCAGCTTCGCGGCGCCCTGCGCGACCTTCAGGGTCAGATCGTGGAACTGGGTGGCCCGCAACGTCGTCCACGGAAGTCCAGAACTCTCGATGACGAGTTCTGCTTCGCGCTTCTCCGCGAAGTAGCCGAATCCGCCGCGGTCCATAGAACTCTTGACCGGGATGCGTTCGCAGCCGACGACTGAGATGTAGATGAGGTGCGGCCGGCCGGCGTTCTTCGCCGCCCGGACGAGGGTGCGGGCCTTGCCGCCGTCGCCCTTCTGGCTGCCGGCGAGATGTAGAACTATGTCCGCGCCGTCCAGAGCGGCGTCGACGCCCTCGCCGGTGGACAGGTCCGCGCCGTACTGGCGGCTGAGGATCCGCACTTCGTGGCCGCCCTGCTGGAGCAGGGGGACGACGTGCTTGCCGAGTGTGCCGGTGCCGCCGGTCACCAGGATCATGGAGCTCTCCCATCATGTCGTTACCGGGGATGACACGCGCCGGCCGGAGAATGTGACGGATGCACACGCTGACCGAGGAGTTCGAGGCGGAGCGGCCGCGGCTGCGCGCGGTGGCGTACCGGATGCTCGGGTCTCTCGCCGAGGCTGACGACGCCGTCCAGGAGGCCTGGCTGCGCGCCGATCAGGCCGGCGTCGGCGGGGTGCGCAACGTGCCGGGCTGGCTCACCACGATCGTCGGCCGGGTCTGCCTCAACCTGTTGCGTGCCCGGCAGTCCCGTCCCGAGCTCGCCCTGTCCGAGCCGGCCCTGTCCGAGCTTCGCCTGCCCGACCCGGTGGTGAGTCCCGCCGCCGGCCCCGACCCCGAGCAGCAGGCGCTGCTCGCCGACGCGGTCGGCTTCGCCTTGCTGGTCGTGCTCGGCTCGCTGACCCCCGACGAGCGCCTGGCGTTCGTGCTGCACGACATGTTCGCGGTGCCGTTCGACGACGTCGCGGCTCTGCTGGAACGCACACCGGCCGCCGCGCGGCAACTGGCCAGCCGGGGCCGCCGCCGGGTGCGGGACGAGGCGCCCGTCCCGGAGCCCGACCTGGTCCGGCAGCGCGCGGCCGTCGACGCGTTCTTCGCCGCGGCCCGTGACGGCGACTTCGACGCCCTCCTCGCGGTGCTGCACCCGGAGGTGGTGCTGCGCGCCGACGGCGGGCCCGGCCGGCCGCACTTCACCGTGCTGCTGCGCGGCGCCCGCGACGTGGCCGGCCAGGCGACCGGTTACCGCAGCCTTGCCGGTTTCGTCATGCCCGTGCTGGTCAACGGTGCGGCCGGGATCGTCGTGCGGGCCGGTGACCGGACCCTCGCCGTCATGGCGTTCACAGTGCGCGACGGCCGGATCGCCACCATCGACGTGCTCAACGACCCGCAGCGGCTGCCGAATCTGCCGATCGGAACGGCGGAGAGGGGGTAGGCCGCGTGGCCCCGCGGCGGTGGGTCCTCACCGAGGATGCGGCGGCGACCCGCGGCCGAGATGATCCCGATTTCCTTGAAATCGGGTCTCAGGCCCGGATAAGGGCCCGATTCCAAGGAAATCGGGGTCTCGGATCGGCCAGGACGCCGATGGGAGGCGCTAGCCGACGCCGGGGTCGTGACGGGTCGCTGCTCCGCCGCCAGGGTGATCCGTCGGTGCGGATGACACGGCCCGCCCGGGTGATCCGGCGCGGATGACACGACCGGGGCGCTGCCGAGGGACGCGTCCGGCACGTAATCCTCCAGCAGGGCCGGTGTTAGACCGGCCCGGTGGATGGCTTTCAGCGCGGCCAGGAAATCCTTCACGAAGGCCGGCCGGAAATGCATCAGGATGATGTCGCCGGGCTGGACGACCTTGCCTTCCTGATAGCGAACCTTGCCTTTGTCGACGGTCTCCTTCCACATGAAGGCCGCCGTCATCCCGCATTCCTTGGCGACCCGCAGCGTCGTCGAGTCCTTGTCCCCGAACGGTGGGCGGAACAGCACCGGCCGGCGTCCGTACCACTGGCCGAGGCGGTCGGCGCCGTCGCAGATCTGGTGCTTCTGAAAGACGTACGACCGGCCGGCCAGCTCCGGGTGTGAAACCGTGTGTGCCTCGATCACGGCGCCATAACCGCGCAGCCGATCGAAGAACGCCGGATCGTCCGCAATGGCGTCCGTGGTCAGGAACAGCGTGACCGGGATGTGCGCCGCGGCGAACAGTTTCTCCGCCTCCGGGTTCTTCAGATAGCCGTCGTCGATCGTCAGGAACGCCACCGGCTGGGTCACCGGCACCCGGGACAGGAACGGCACCTGATCGCCCGGCGGCAGGACGATCGGCTCCGGCGCGGGCGGCGGCAGGAACTGCGGCACGTCGCTGAGCTTCCACCCGACCGGGGCGGGCAGCGCCGACGTCGTGACCGGCATGCCGGACGTGACGCCCACCGGCCCGCCAGGAGTGGCGGTGTCGAGCGTCGGCCCCACATAGGACGGCGCCGGCAGCACGGCGGGCGGCGAGGCGGAAGCGCTGCGCCCGGCGGCCGGCCGCAAGGCCCGGCCCGCGCTCCAGCCGCCGGCGGCCGGCAGCACCACCAGCGCCGCGCAGACGACACCGAGCACGAGCCGGCGCCGCGACACCTTGATCACCCGCGGCACCCTACTCGCCCGGGGCAAACCCCCAGCTGGACGAGCAGGCAGCCACCATCGGGGGCGAGTCAGCTCGCCAGGCGGAACGTCTCCGCGTGCTGCTGCCGGGCCGGCACCTTCAGTTCGCGCAGGCTCTGCAGCACCGCGTCGGTCATCCGGGCCGGGCCGCAGACGAACACGTCCCGCTCGGCGATGTCCGGCACCCGCTGCAGCAGGCTCGGCGGGCTGAACGGCTCGTTGCCCTCGGTGGTCCGGCCGGTCAGCAGCTCCAGCCGGGCGCCGCGGATGGACGCGATGTTGGTCATCTCGCCCAGCAGCACCGCCTCGGCCCGGTCGCGCACCCGGTACAGCACCACGATGTCGCCGGTCAGCTGTTCGTCCTCCAGCAGGGACCGGATCGGCGTCACCCCGATGCCGCCGGCGATCAGCAGCGTCTTCGAGGTCACGCGCTGACCGGCGGTGAACGCGCCGTACGGGCCTTCGGCGAACACCCGCGTGCCGATCGGCAGGTCGCGCAACCCGGCGCTGGTCGTGCCGATGCCCTTCGCCGTGAGGCGCAGCGATCGGCCGTCCGGCGCTGCGGAGAGTGAGAACGGGTTGACCTGCCACCACCGGTTGTGACCGAGGAACCGCCACAGGAAGAACTGGCCGGCCCGGGCGTCGAGCCGGCCGAGGTCGCGCCCGGTGAGGTAGACCGAGACCACGTCGTCGGCCTCGGGCACGACCGCGGCGACTTTTAGCTGGTGGCGGGCGTTGCGGACGAGCGGCACGAAGAAGCGGCCGACCAGCAGCGCGCCGAGGGCGAACGCCCAGAGGCCCCACCAGTACACCTGGGTGAGGGCGTTGGACTTGAACGCGGAGCCCTCGTAGACCTGGTGGACGATGCCGAGCGTGACGATCGCGTAGACCAGCAGGTGCACGGTGTGCCACAGCTCGTAGGAGACGCGCCGCCGGGCCAGGCGCACGGATAGCGCGGCCACCACGACCAGGAGCCCGGCGGCGATCATGCCGAGCAGCACCGGCATCTGCTTGGCCAGGTTGGGGATCTCGCCGAAGAACGAGATCTTGTCGAGCTTCGCGTAGCCCAGCATCACGAACGTCGGATGCAGCAGGACCAGCCAGAACAGGGTGAAGCCGGTCCAGCGGTGCCAGGTGGTCAGCTTGTCCATGCCGATGCGCCGGTCGAGGAACGGCAGACGGGCCACGAGCAGCAGTTGCAGGGCCATCACGAACGCGAGGTGCAGGCCGAAGAAGCGCCCGATCGAGGTCAGCGTGTTATGAGCGGGCGTCGCCGGGGTGGCGAACATCAGCTCGACGATCACCAGGTTGGCACCCAAAAATATCCAAAGAGCCAGGTGGGCGTTGCGCGCAGTAGTAGCGGGGTGGATTTGTGGCGGAGTAACGGCGATCATCCGAGTCTCCTGTTGCTGGCGTTGCCGGCGTGTACCACAGGTAGCGGACGTAGGTTCAGCGGTCAATCGGACGGCTGACAAGAGTATTGGCGCGGTCCGGGAATACTGGTCAGGCGCCCGGGCTGGTCCGGGCCGGGTGAGGAGCGGGTTGATGACGGGGCCGGGCAACGAGACCACGCCGGAAGACAGTGGCGGTGGCCAGGCTTCGCTGCCCGCGAAAGGCTCCGCGCGGGTCACTCCGGCGAGCACGCCGCCGGCGCCGAGACAACCCCCAGGGCAGGTGTACGGCAGTCAGCCGGCCCCCGCGAGCCCGCCCGCCGCGCGCCCCGGGGAAGCCACGGTGAAACTGCCGCCGTCCGGGCCGGCGCCGCGGACGGAGCTGATGCCGCGGGTCGCGCCGGAGCCGCGGACCGAGCTGATGCCGCGGGTCGGGCCGGTGCAGTCGGTGGGGCAGGTGCCGCAGGCGGCCGGGCGGGCCTCGGTCGGTGCGCCGGTCCAGGGGCCGCCGCCGGCCGCGCCGGGCGGGCCGGCCGTCAGGGAGCCGCGCCGGCGGAAGCGGCTTCTTCTGGCGGTGCTGCTTCCGGTCGTACTCCTGCTGGCTCTTGGTGGTGGGGGTGTTGCCGCTCAGCTGCACCGGGCGCTCCCGGCCGCCGCCCTCACCACCGACATCGCGGCCGGGCTGAAGATCCCGGGGGCGCTGCCGAACATCCCGTGGCCGTCGAAGGGGTCGGCGGAGCTGCTCATCGAGGGGATGGGGCGGCTCGGCGGGTCGGGGGACAACGACGCCGAGCCGATCGGCAGCGTCGCCAAGGTGATGACCGCCTACCTGATCCTGAAGAACCATCCGCTCAGCGGCGACGAGGACGGGCCGACCATCACGGTGACCAGCGCGGACGTGGCCGATTACCAGGCCCGGATCCCGCTGGGGCAGTCGCTCGTGCCGGTGACCGCGGGGGAGCGGATGACCGAGCGGGACGCCCTCGAGGCGCTGATGCTGCCGTCGGCCAACAACGTCGCGCACATGCTCGGCGTCTGGGACGCCGGGTCGCAGGACGCGTTCCTGGAGAAGATGAACGACGCGGCCGAGGAACTCGGCATGACCGGCACGCATTACACCGATCCGTCCGGTTATCTGCCCACCACCGTGAGCACCGCCGCCGACCAGGTCGCGCTCGCCCGCGCGGCGCTCAAGGACGAGGTGTTCGCCGACATCGTGGCGTTGCCGAGCGCGGACATCCCGGTCGCCGGCAAGATCAAGAACTACAACGATCTGCTGGGTGAACAGGGCGTCTTCGGCATCAAGACCGGCTCCACCGGGGAGGCCGGCGGCAACCTGGTCTTCGCCGCGCACCTCTCGGTCGGCGGCAAGACACTGACGGTCATCGGCGCGGTCTTCAACCAGCCCGGCGCGCACACCCCGGAGCAGCTCGCGAACGTCAACGCCGCCGTTCGCAAACTGCTCAAATCCGTCCGGAACATCGTCAAGGAATACACCCTGCTGGCTGACAAAACGGTCGGCAAGGTCAAAACGGCCTGGGGCTCGGTGGTCACGGTCAGCCCGGCGATCCCGCTCAAGGTCATCGGCTGGCCGGGCCTCACGATCAAGGTCACCACCACCACCGCGGCGCCGGGCTCCGGGGTCACCTCCGGCCAGGTGGTCGGTGCGGTTCAGGCTTCGGGTGTACGGGTGGATCTGGCGACAGACGCAGCCACGACCGAGCCCACGTTCTGGTGGAAGGTCAAGCGCCGCCCGTAAGGCCGGTCATCAGCGCAGGTGCGTGGCGAACCACGTGCCCGCCTCCTCGGCGACGGTGTCGAGCGTGCCGGCCTCCTCGAACAGGTGCGACGCGCCCGGCACGATGCGCAGCTGCGCATCCGCCGTCATGGCGTCGCGGGCCTGCTCGTTGAGCTCGGCCACCGGGAAGTCCCGTTCGCCGACGATGAGCAGCGTGGGCGCCTTCACCTCGACGAGCGCGGGGCCGGCCAGGTCGGGCCGGCCGCCCCGGGAGACCACGGCGTGCACCTCGTCGGGCCGGGCCGCCGCGGCGACCAGCGCGGCCGCCGCGCCGGTGCTGGCGCCGAAGAGCCCGACCGGCAGGCTGCGCGTCTGCGGCTGGACGGCGAGCCAGTCGACCAGGCCGATCAGCCGCTCGGCGAGCAGCCCGATGTCGAACCGCAGGTGGCTGGTGTGCACGTCATCGACCTCCTCCTCGTGGGTGAGCAGGTCGACCAGCAGGGTGCCGAGGCCGCGCCGGTTCAGCTCGGCGGCCACGCGCCGGTTGCGCGGGCTGTGCCGGGTGCTGCCGCTGCCGTGCGCGAAGGCCACCACGCCGTGGGCGTTGCGGGGCAGGTGGAGGTCGCCCTCGAGCTCGGTGCCCGCGACCGGGAACCGGGTCGTCGTAGCCGTCACCATGAGTTACGCCTACCCCCGTGAGCTGGCCCTATACGTCCGACACATGTATTTTGCCGGGATTGTGAACATCGTAGCCACGCCCGGCCGGACGGGACCGGAGTTCAGCCGTCCAGCAGCGCGCGCAGCGCTCGCTCGGCGATCCGGAACTCCACGTCGCTGCCGCTGAACAGCTCGCTGTAGAGCACCGACTCCATGATCCGCACGTAGAGGAAGGCGAGCCCGAACAGGTCGGGCGACGCGGCGCCGGCGCCGGTCTCGACGAAGATGTCGCGCTGCACCAGGATCGCCCGGCGGTGCACCTCACCCGAGGGAGTGAACAGCACCCGGGCGGCGGTCTGCGGTTCGGAGTCGACGAAGCAGCGCATCGGCCGGGACGCGCGCATCCGGTCGTAGAAGCGGCGGGACACCTCGATCACCCCGTCCGTCCCGCGTTCGCGCCGGGTCGCGCGGGCCTGGCCGAGGAGCCGGTCACCGAGCGCCCAGAGCGCATTGCCGAGCAGCGCGTCCCGGCTGCCCGCGACCCGGTAAAGGGTGGCCCGGCTGACCGCCAATTGCGCGGCCAGCAGATCCATGTCCAGTGATCCGTGTGATCCGAATTGACGCACGGCCCCCCGCACGACATCGCCGTGAGCGACCACCCGGCGCGATTTCCTGTCCGTTTTATCCCTCCGGGAATCGTGGTTGGACTTCGGTTAACACCGCCACGAGGGATTCGGTTCAACGCGATTTCCGCACGTGCGACGGCTGTCTCAGGAGCGCTCCGGAATTCGACCGGCAGCCGAATGCGGGCCGTATCAGCGGCCATCGGATCCATCGGGGCGAGAAGCACATGAGGAAGCTCCGCACCATCGCCGGTGCCGCCGCGGGCCTGGCGCTCGCTGCCGCCGCCGTCACCCTGATCCCGCGGGCCGACGCCGCGACCAACTCGTTCCAGCGGGGCCCGGCGCCGTCGGCGGCGAGCATCCGGCTCGAGTTGACCGGCGCGTCGCACTTCGCGCCGAACATTCCGAACACCACGATCGCGTCGACCAGCGTGGCCTGGCTGAAGCGCTTCGTGGATGCCGACACCCGCTTCGAGCAGTTCATCTGCCCGGGGCCGTCGACCGGGGCGACGGTCAGCCAGTACGAAGTGAAATGCCCCCTGGGCTGAGCCCTCGTCGCCCGGTTCCGGCCTTCGTCACGACCGGCTGAGCGCCACCCCGATGAACAGCCCGTAGAAGATCATCAGGCCCGCGATCAGGGCCATGTCCATGCCGCGTCGTTCCAGGAAGTCCCGCACCAACTGCTCAACGACCCGAGGGTGCCGAAATCTCGATCCTTCCTCCGAACGGGTTCGGATGATCTTTCGCGGGGGCGGCCGTGCGGAGTTTGCCACCAGGTCGTAACGTGCCTGTCAAATTGATCCACAAAGGACGACGGTGAAGCACCTCGGATACCTAGCCTCCTAGGACGCTTTAGAGGGTGTGCGCTGGGCGGCCGGTATCGGGGAAAGCGGAGGTGCGGCGCGTGGTCGACGGCGTGCGGGAACGGATGATCGACGGGGCGGTGCGGCTACTGGCCCGGCAGGGGTTGCAGGGCACGTCGTTCGCCGAGGTGCTGCAGGCGACCGGGACGCCGCGCGGCTCGATCTATCACCACTTCCCGGGCGGCAAGGACCAACTGGTGGCGGCCGCGCTCGACACCGCCGGCGACGACACGATCCGCGGCCTCGCCGGGCTGACCGGGGCGAGCCCGGCCCAGGTGACCGAGCGGTACCTCGGCCTGTGGCGGGAGTTGCTCGTCCAGAGCGACACCACAGCCGGCTGCGCCGTCCTCGCCGTCACGGTGGCCGCCCGCTCGGACGACATGCTCGACCGCGCAGCCACCGTCTTCCGCTCCTGGCGCGACCAACTGGCCACGCTCCTGGCAGCCGGCGGCCACCCGTCCCCGGTGCCTTTCGCGACAACCTTGGTCGCAGCCAGCGAAGGCGCCGTGGTGCTGTCGCGGGCGGAGCGCTCCCTCGAGCCGTTCGACGCGGTCGCCGCCTTCCTGCTGGCCGAGGCACGCGACATCCGCCCCTGACCCGCCGCTGCGTGGCCGGCGTCGGTCTCCGGGGTGTCCCGGCAGACTGCGAGGGTGGGCACGGGTGATGGTGGCGCTTCGGTTCTGCGGCTGGTGACGGAGCTGGTGGCGGCGCCCAGCCGTGGCGGGGTCGATGCCTACGGGGCGGTCATCGGCGTACTCGATCGGTGGTTGCGGGGGCGGGGGCTGTCGCCGCGCGTCCTGGTTGACCACGACGGTGCGGAAGTTGCCGGCGGCGATCCTGGACGCCGCCCGCCGGCACGGCCTGAACCCGCGGCCGAAGATCGCCGGCCCGTCGAACATCGGCAACTACCTGGCCGGACTGGGCATCGCGGCCACGGCCGGCCTGGCCCGGCGGGCGTCAGCTGGACTCGAGAATCTTCTTCAGGCGGACCAGGTCGGCGGCGACCGCGTCGGTGTCGCGGGCGAAGTCGGCGTCGGAGACGCCGGGCGTGCGGCGCACGCTGAAGACGATCTCCGAGCCTTCGCCGTACGGGACGACTCGCAGCGGATTGTCGAAGCCGTCGCCGTTCGGGAACGTCACGTGGTGGTCGAGCACGCCGTAGTCGTTCGGCGGGGCGAACTCCACCTTCACCTGGCCGCCCGGGGTGTCGACGAACCACTCGCCGTCGATCTGCTCGACCTCTCCGCCGAGGCCGGGCGCCCAGTCCGTGATGTGCCGGGGGTCGGCGACGTAGGCGTAGACGTCGGCGGCCGGGCGGTTGATGCGTTCGGCTGGATGCGCGGTATCGCTGGGCATCTCCTCATCCTCCCAAGGGCAGCGGTAACTCGCTGGCCGGTCCGATCGGCGGGGCACACGATGGTGGGATGTTGGTGACGTTCGCGCGGCGGGCGGGCGGCTCCACTCCGGCGACCACCGGTGGCGTGCCGAGTTCGAACGGTCCGGCGGCGCTCTCGACTTCGACTGGCCGAGAGGCTGACCAGCGCGGTGCCGCCGAGCGCCGCCGTCAAGCGCGGCCGTCGGTGAGCTGCTTTCAGCTCCGGTAGCGGTCGGCGGCCGCGGCCGGCTGCTCCAGGATCTTTCCGGTCTGGACGTTCCAGGCCAGGCGGATGAACTGGGCGTGCGCCCACGTCAGCGGGGTCGCCGAGAAGGTGGGGGTGCCGGGGGCGGTGGCCGGTGGATATTGGTCCCACACCTGCTCGGGGAGCATGGCGGTCGGGCTCGTCGCCCGGGTCATCGTGGCCAGCTGGGTGCGGGCGGCCGAGCGTGAGCCCGCGGCCAGCTGATATTCGCCTCGTTCGCCGTTGAGCAGGGGCCACGCCCGGCCGCGGGTGAGCAGGGAGCCGTCCGGCAGGCCGTAGTCCCAGGGGCTGCCGTCGGCCTTCTCGCCGTAGCCGTCGAACGACGCCCGGTGCCAGAAGAAGCCGTTCGGGGTGTCGACGCCCAGCTGGGCGTCGATGACCGACAGGGTGTTGCGGATGTCGGGATCCGAGGCGGGCAGCACGCCCAGCCGGACCAGCTCCAGGAAGCTGGGGTCGACCACGCTGCGCTGGTCGGCGGCGGCCGGTCCGCTGTCGCCGATCGGGTAGGTGGTGCCGGCGTCGGGATTGCCGTCCTTGGTCAGACGAAGGAAATACGGCTTCGGTGAGTACGGGCCGGTCGAGGTCACCGTCCACGACTTGAGGCGGGCGCGCCAGGAGTCGGCGGTGGCCAGGTATCGGGCCGACGCGGCCGGATCGCCGTTCGCCCGGGCCAGCGACGCCGCGCACACCAGGCCGGCGATCTCGGCGGCGATGGTGCCGGGGGACCAGCCGGACTGGTTCTCCCAGCGTTCCTGCGGGGTCCACGGCGCCGCGAAGCCGTCCTGGGTGAAGCCGAGCAGGAAGTCGGCGGCGCGGCGCACGTGTGACCAGGTGTCCGGGTCGGTGCGGCCGAGCTGGTAGGCGAGGACGATCGGCAGGGCGACCTCGTCCAGTTGCAGGCCACCCCACACCGGTGCGCCGTCGACCTGAGAGTTCTGCGGGAACGAACCGTCCGGTTTCTGCTGGACGGTGAACAGGAAGTGCAGCGCACGGGTGGCGCCCGCGCGGTCGCCGGCGGCCAGAAGTCCGGTCGCGATCTGATAGAGGTCTCGGGACCACACCAGGTGGTAGGGGCCGGAGGGGTCGTCCCGGCCGAAGGCCCACGGCGAGGCGGGCGCGGCGACGTACGCGCCGGGGTGGGTCTTGTCCTCGCTTGCCGCGAGCACCATCGTGGACACGCGGTAGAGCCGGCGGCCGGCCGCGCCGGACACCGACGCCGGCGGCTGCCGCAGCCCGGCGAGGTACCGGCCCCAGCCGGACCGATAAAGCCCGGAAACGCGGCCGAAGCCGCTCCGCAGCGAGGAAGTCGCCGCGAAGATCGCGCTGCTCTCGCCGCCCGACCGGCCAGAGCGGGTCGCATTGCCTGTGGCGGTGGTTGAGGGGGAGCCGAAGCCGAGCGCGAGGGTGACGCGTGGCGCCAGCGCGGCGGTCTGCACCAGGTTGCCGGGGCCGGCTTCGCGGTAGCGCCAGTCCATCCGGCCGTCGGCCAGCAGGTCGGTGAGGCCGTCGCTGGTTTGCGCATAGCCGCTGGAGGCGGCCCTGATGGCCGGGCTCGCGGCGAGCGCGCTGGACACGTCGCCGTCCGTGGCGACGAGCACGTCCGTACCGTTACGGCCGGCGGCGGGGGCCACGCTGGCCGTGTGCCCGGAGTCGTTGCCGCGGGTGTTCGCGAGGGCGGGGTCGTAGATCGCGTAGAGGTCCCGGCCGCGGCCGTCGAGGTCCAGGTCGACCAGGACGGTGTCGTGGGCCGGATCGGTCACGTAGGACGCGGTGAGCCGCCATGAACCGTCACCCGCGGTGAACGTCTGCCGGAAGCTGAGGCTGCGCTCGTCGGTGAGTGAGGTGCGCACGGTGACCGTGGCGGACGAGGCGGCCAGGGTGGCGTGACCGTGCCGGTCGGCGACGACGAACCGGAGCGCCCGCGCGCCCGGCCCGCCCAGCGTCGGATAGAAGATCTCGCCCAGCCCGCCGGTGGACTGCACCGTCGCCCACACCTTGCTGCCGGTGGTGCGGGAGGTGACCAGCCCGGCCTTGTCCGCGGGAAGGTACTGCTCATCGACACCAGGGGCGCCGGGCGCAGAAACCGCGCCGGGCACCGCGGCTGCCGCGACGCCGAACGGCGACGTCGTGCCCATCGTCGCCGGGGCCAGGCCCAGCGTTGCCGCCACACCGGCGGCCATCCACGAATTCGTCATACCGGCCTCCTTGCCGAAACGACTGCTCCAGAGGACTTCGTGACCCTTCCAGAAGACCGCGCGGAGAGTTGGCGAACGATCCGGGGGACTTGGCGAAGGGTCTCGTGAAGCACATATACCCCGGTCGGTCGGGTACCGCATTCGGTGGACAATGCGCGGCCGCCGGGTGAAGGCTGGCAAGCGTTGAATGCACTGCAGAGAGGGCGATGACGATGCAGTACCGGCAGCTCGGGCGGACCGGCCTGAGAGTTTCGACATTCACCCTGGGCACGATGGGTTTCGGCGGCACCGGCTGGGCGACGCCCGTCGGCAATCTCGACGTCGACGCGGCGCGCGAGGAGATCGCGATCGCGAAGGACGCGGGGGTCAACCTGATCGACACCGCGGACGTCTACTCGGCGGGCCTGTCCGAGGAGATCGTCGGGCAGGCGCTCGGCAACTCCCGGGAGGACTGGCTGATCGCGACGAAGGTGCGGATGCCGATGGGGGACAGCCCCAACGACGCCGGCCTGTCGCGGCACCACATCATCCGCGGCGCCGAGGCGAGCCTGCGCCGGCTCGGCACCGATTACATCGACCTTTATCAGGTGCACGAGTGGGACGGGCACACCCCGCTCGAGGAGACCCTGACCGCGCTGGACGACCTGGTGCGCAGCGGCAAGGTGCGCTACGTGGGGTGTTCGAACTACGCGGCGTGGCAGATGGTCAAGGCGCTCGGCATCTCCGACGCCCGGCAGTTGGAGCGGTTCGCGAGCACTCAGATCTACTACTCGCTGCACAGCCGGCACGTCGAGACGGAGATCGTGCCCGCGTGTATCGACCAGGGTGTCGGCATCCTGGTGTGGAGCCCGATCGCGGGCGGCCTGCTCTCCGGCAAGTACCGCCGGGGTGTGGACGCGCCGGCCGGCAGCCGGCACCTGTCCGAGTGGTCCGAGCCGCCGGTGCACGACGAGGACAAGCTGTACGACACGATCGAGCTGGCCGTGAAGATCGGCGAGTCGCACGGGGTGTCGGCGGCGCAGGTGGCCCTGGCGTACATCGTGCAGAAGCCGGGCGTGACCTCGGTGGTCGTGGGCGCGCGCACGAATGACCAGCTGCGCGACAACCTGGCCGCGGCCGATCTGGTGCTGACCGCCGACGAGGTCAAGGCTCTTGACGACGTGAGCGGCGAGCCGCTGCGCTACCCGTTCTGGCACCAGGCCAACACCAGCACCGACCGGCTCAGCGAGGCCGACCTGTCGCAGATCGAGAAATACCTCTAGAACGCAAAGCCGCCCGGAGCATAAGAGCTCCGGGCGGCTACGGGCTGGGTCAGGCGAGGACCGAAGCGACCTCGACCGAAGGGAGGCCCAGCGCTTCGCCGACCGAAGCGTTCGTGAGCTGGCCGGCGTGGATGTTGAGACCGAGGGCGAGCGCCGGGTCCTGCGACAGCGCGGTCTGCCAGCCGAGGTCGGCGAGGCGGAGCGCGTACGGCAGGGTGGCGTTGGTCAGGGCGTACGTGGAGGTGTTCGGCACCGCGCCGGGCATGTTCGCGACGCAGTAGAAGACGGCGTCGTGCACCCGGTAGATCGGGTCCTCGTGGGTGGTGGCGTGCGAGTCCTCGAAGCAGCCGCCCTGGTCGATGGCGATGTCGACGAGCACCGCGCCCGGCTTCATGCGCTTCACGAGGTCGTTCGAGACCAGCGTCGGGGCCTTCGCGCCGGGCACCAGCACCGCGCCGATGACCATGTCGGCTTCGAGGACCGACTGCTCGATCGCGTACGAGCTGGAGACCAGCGTCTTGACCCGGCCGCCGAACTGGGCGTCGATCTGCCGCAGCCGGGGGATGCTCAGGTCGAGCACGGTCACGTCGGCGCCCATGCCGAGGGCGATGGTGGCCGCGTTGACGCCCGAGACGCCGCCGCCGATGACGGTGACCTTGGCCGGGCTGACGCCGGGGACCCCGCCGGGGAGCACGCCGCGGCCACCGGAGTTGCGCATCAGCGAGTACGCGCCGACCTGCGGGGCGAGCCGGCCGGCCACCTCGGACATCGGGGCGAGCAGCGGCAGCGAACCGTCGGTGAGCTGCACCGTCTCGTACGCGATGGCGGTGGTCCCGCTGTCGAGCAGAGCCTTGGTGCCGGCCGCGTCGGCGGCCAGGTGCAGGTAGGTGAAGACAACCTGGCCGGCGCGCAGCCGGTGGTACTCCGACGCGATCGGCTCCTTGACCTTGAGCAGCAGGTCGGCCTGCGCCCACACGCTGTCGGCGTCGGGAACGATCCGGGCGCCCGCGGTGGCGTAGTCGTCGTCGGTGATCGCCGAGCCGGTGCCGGCGCCCGCCTGGATGAGCACCTGGTGCCCGCGGCGGACGAACTCAGCCACGCCGGCCGGGGTGATGGCCACCCGGTACTCGTGGTTCTTGACCTCGGTCGGCACGCCGATCTGCATTTCCGGTCCCTTCGGGGCTCGCGGTTCGTGTGACTAGAGTGAAATGATGTGCAGGATCGGCGCAATGGGACCGAATAAGATTCTGTTTCAGGAAAGACAGGAGAATAAAATGTGGATCACCAAGCAATGACAGCGGATTCGCCGAAGGATCTTCGGGGCCTCGATCACCTCGATCTGGAGCTTCTGGCCCTGTTGGAGGTCGACGGCCGGATGCCCAACAACGCGCTCGCCGAGCGGGTCGGCATCGCCCCGTCCACCTGCCTGACCCGCATCCGCCGGCTGCGCGATCTCGGCGCGATCCGCGGCTTCCACGCCGACGTCGACCCGGCCTGGATCGGCCGCCCGATCCAGGCCATGATCGCGGTGCGGATCCGGTCCGACGCGCGCGATGCGATCGGCAAGTTCGCCGAGTCACTGGCGGGCATTCCCGCCGTACGCGATGTCTATTTTGTGTCTGGTTCTTATGATTTCCTGCTGCATGTGGCCACGGCCGACGTCGAGGACCTGCGCACGATCATCACCGAGCGGCTCAGCGGCACCCGCCTGGTCGCCGACACCGAGACGCACCTGATCTTCGAGCACCGCCGAGGCAATTAGCGACGGCGGTCGATCAGCCTCATCACCCGCGGGGCGGCCGCGCGCAGCGTGTCCACCGTCGCGCCGGAGAACCGCATCGGCGCGGTGTCCATCACCGCCATGATCCCGACGACCAGGCCGTCGGGGGAGTGCAGCGGCACCCCGGCATACGAGCGGACACCGGACATGGTGACCATCGGGATGTCCTGGAAGATCGGGTCGCTGCTCAGATCGTCGAAGAGCACCGGCCGGTCGGTGCCGGCCAGCACGCCGCCCGGCGTCCACTCGATCGGCGTGCCGCCGGCCTCGACGATCAGGTCGGGCAGCCCGACCGAGGCGAGGTGCTGCAGGGTGTTGTCGAGCACCAGGCCGGCGACGGCGCTGGACGCGCCGGTCAGCTCGGCGACGTTGGCGATCTCGATGGCCAGGCTCAGCTCGTCGACCGGGTCCGGCTCGTCGAGCAGCCGGGCCACCGCGGCCAGCCGGTCCGGGTCGGTCAGCGGCCGGCCACTGGTCAGCCGCCGGTCGCCGGAGTTCGCCAGCAGGTCCCGGGCCACGTCGGCGACCTGCCGGAACGGGACCGGCTTGCTCAGCACCTGGTCGAAGACGTCCCGGGCGCCGTCCGGGGCGACGGCCGTGAGCATCATCATCGGCACGGCCGCGGTGGCGTCGTCGGCGCGCAGCCGGCGGGCCACGTCGAGACCGGTCATGCCGGGCAGCCCGTTGTCGAGGATCACCAGGTCGGGGTGGCACTCGGCCACCATCTGCAGAGCCCGTGGGCCGTTGCCCGCGAGGTGCACGACGTGCCCGGCCCGGCTCAGCGTGGTGGCGAGCAGACCCGCGACATCGGCGTCGTCCTCGGCAGCGACGATTACGGCCATGTCAAACCCCGTCCGTAGGTGACGTTCATGCAGTTCAGACCGTAGGGAGCGGGGGGTTCGGGAGGAGTGTGACCCGGTTGCGATCCGGTTGTCCCGCTGCGCACCACCCTGCACCCGGGCTAAGGCTCAGCACCGGCGGCGGGTAGCCGAGTGGACCAGTGACAGCCGGGAGGTTTGCGTAAATGTCGGACATCATGGTGGCGGAGCAACAGCGGTTGGCCGCTCTGCGCGAGTACGAGGTGCTCTACAGCGCCCCGGAGGCCGACTTCGACGACATCGCCGTGCTCGCCGCCCAGCTGTGCCGCACTCCGACGGCCGGGATCAGCCTGGTCGACGGCGAGCGTCAGTGGTTCAAGGCCAGCGTCGGCATGGGCGACGCCTGCGAGGTCGCCCGCCGGCACTCGTTCTGCTCGCACGCCATGCACAACGGCGAGGTCATGCAGGTGCCCGATGCCCGGCTCGACCCCCGCTTCCGCAACAACCCGATGGTCGTCGGCGAGCCGTACCTGCGGTTCTACGCCGGCGCCCCGCTGATCTCGGCGAGCGGCCAGCCGCTCGGCAGCCTCTGCGTGATCGACTTCGAGCCGCGGCTGCTCACCCCGGCCGAGTGCGCCGGCCTGCGCACCCTCGCCCGGCACGTGATGGCCCAGCTGGAGCTGCGCCAGTACGCGCGGGGCCTGGACGCGGCCAACGAGCGGCTGCGCGACGCCGACCGGATCAAGGACGAGTTCATCTCCCGCGTCACCCATGAGCTGCGTACGCCGCTGACCTCGATCAACGGCTACCTGGAGGTGCTCGGCGACCAGGAGGCCCAGCCGGCCGAGAACCAGCAGTTCCTCGACCGGATCCGGCGCAACTCCAACCGGCTGATGGCCCTGGTCGACGACATGCTCCTGGCCGCGCAGACCGGCCCGAGCTCGCTCGTGCTCGACCGCGGCGTGATCGACCTGGCCGCCCTGGCCCGCGACGCGGTCGACCGCAACCGGGTCCTCGCCCACGGCCGCGGCCTGGACATCGCGGCCGAGGCCGGCGAGCCGGTTCTGGTCAGCGCCGACCTGCAGCGCATCGGCCAGGCCCTGGAACGCCTGGTGCTCAACGCGGTCAAGTTCACCCCGCAGGGCTGGGTGACCGTCGCCGCCGAGGTGGACGGCGCCGACGCGGTGATCGAGGTGCGCGACACCGGCATCGGCATCAGCCCCGCCGACCAGGAGCGGGTGCTCGCCCCGTTCCGCCGCACGGCCGACGCCGAACGCAACGAGGTGCAGGGCGCCGGACTGGGCCTGAGCATCGTCAAGGCGATCATCGACGCGCACGGCGGCGCGCTGACCATCGACAGCGACACCGGCCGCGGCACCACCATCTCGATCCGCCTGCCCCGGCCGGAAGCCGGCTGACCGCCCACCACCGCCGACCCCGTTGATCATCCACGTATTTCCATAAGTGTGGGTGAGGGGTAGCGTCGCGATCCTCTGAGGATCGACGTGGGGGGTTTCCTTGAAGAGAACAATTCGGCTGCTCGCGCCGCTGGTCACGGTGGGTGTGGTGATCGCCGGCGGCACCGCCGCGCAGGCCGCGCCGGCCGGGCTGCAGCTGGTCCAGACCCGGCAGTCGCTGCTCGGCGCGCACACCTGGTACCAACAGACCTATCGGGGAATCCCGGTTTTCGGCGGCTATTACGCCACGCACACCGACAAGGGCGTGCTGACCGTCGACGACGGCCGCAAGGCCGTCACCGGCCTCGCCGACGACATCGCCGGACTGACCGCGCAGGGCGCCAGGTCGAAGGTCGCCGGCCGGCTCGGCAAGCAGCCCGGCAGCGCGCAGCTCGTCATCGTGCCCGGCTCACCGGCCACGCTCGCCTGGATGACGCTGACCCCGACCGGCAAGGGCACCTACCGCACGCTGGTCGACGCCGACTCGGGCGCGTTGCTGCAGGAGAAGAACACCGTGCGGCAGGCCGACGGCAAGGGCCGCGTCTTCGACCCCAACCCGGTGGTCAAGCTGCAGAACGAGTCGCTCACCGACAACGACAACGCCGACGGCCCGCAGTTCGCCCGCGCCTACCGCACGGTCCGGCTCACCCAGCTCGACCGCGGGACCGACAAGCTCCACGGCCGGTACGCGTTCAACATCAGCGACAACCAGGTCACGAACCACAGCCGTACGTTCCTGTTCAACCGTTCGCAGGACGGCTTCGAGCAGGTCATGGCGTACTACAGCATCACCGGCGCGCAGGAGTACATCCACCGGCTCGGGTTCCGCGACGTCAACAACGAGCCGCAGGACTTCAGCACCACCGGGTACGAGGACGACAACTCGTACTACGACCCCAGCGTGGACGGCATCACCTTCGGCACCGGCGGCGTGGACGACGCCGAGGACAACGAGGTGATCTGGCACGAGTACGGCCACGCCATCCAGGACGACCAGGTGCCCGGCTTCGGCGAGTCCGAGGAGGCCGGCTCGATCGGCGAGGGCTTCGGCGACTACTGGGCCGTCACGATGTCCCAGGCGACCAGCCCGAACACCGCGGTCACCCCGTGGGCGTGTGTGATGGACTGGGACGCCACGTCCTACACCGACGACACCCCGCACTGCCTGCGCCGCACCGACGGCCCGAAGGTCTACCCCGGCGACCTGGAGAACGAGGTGCACGCCGACGGCGAGATCTGGTCGCACGCGCTGTGGGACGTCAACCGCGCCCTCGGCCGCACCACCGCCAACCGGGTGATCCTCGAGTCGCAGTTCTTCTTCAATCCGACGATCAGCATGCCCGAGGCGGCCCGGCGCACCGTGGCCACCGCCCTGGTGCTCTACGGCCCCTACGCCGCGCTCAAGACCCGCGCCGCGTTCCACGCCCGCGGCATCCTGTAACGCTGCAACCGGACGGCAACGCGTCTCGCAACCGGGCGGGGGAACGATGGAAACTCCCCGATCAAGGAGTTGCCCGTGCGCTTTCGACGCGTTGCCGTCGCGGCGGCCTTAGCCACCGCCGTCGTCGTCCCCTCGGCCGCCACGGTCGCGTTTGCCGCGCCCGGCGAGCAGGCCGCCGCGGTGCACGCCGCGTCGCGGCCGTCCCGGTTCTCCGGCACCGGCATGGTCACCGCGGTGTCCGGCCGCACGGTAAGCATCAAAATCAACGGCAAGGGGTCTGCGCTCACGGTCACGGTGACCGCGGACGCCCGGATCCGGGTCAACGGCAAGAACGCCGCCGTGGCCGACCTGGCCGTCGGCTACGGCATCACGGTCAACGGCACCCGCAGCGGCGCCGACTACCTCGCCTCACGCGTCGAGGCGCGTGGGAAGAAGACGAAGGCGAGCCCGCAGGTGAGCCCGGCGCCGAGCCCGTCGGCGTCCGACGACCACGGGAGCCACGGCCACGGCGACGACGACTGAGAGGTGAGCGGTGCGGACCAGCCCGGTTGGTCCGCACCGCTCAGTCCTCATCAGGCGCAGGTCGCGCCGTTGAGCTTCACGGTCGCGGGCGCCGAAGCCGTCCCGTTCGCGGTGAAGCCGACGGTCACCGACGCGCCCGCCGCCAGCGACGCCGCGTAGGTCGGGGCCGCCGCGGTCACCGACGTCCCGCTCTGGGTCACGGTCGCGTTCCAGCCGCTGCCGAGGGTGACGCCGGACGGCCAGGTCCAGGTCACCGACCACGGGTTGACCGCGCCGCTGCCGGTGTTCTTGACGGTCAGCCCGCCCTGGAAGCCGCCCTCCCACGCGTTGTCCTGCTTGTAGGTCACGGTGCAGGCCCCGGTGGTGGTCGGCGTGCTGGGCGACGTGGAGACCGATGTGGAGACGGTCGGCGACGTGGTGCCGCCGGTCGAGCCACCGGTCGATCCGCCGGCGACCGGCGCGATCAGGTACGGCGAGATGATCGCCTGCTTCGCCGTGTTGATCGTGGTCCAGTCGTCGTTGGCGATGCCGCCGGTGTCACCCGAGTTCGGGTTCCACGACCAGTAGGTGAACGACATCCCGTTGACCCCGGTGCCGGTGTACTTGAGCAGCTCGGTCAGCCACACCTTGTCGATGTCGCTGGCCAGCGTGGTGCCGAACTCGCCCATCATGATCGGCGCGATGTTCTGCTTGTAGAGGTAGCCCCAGTACTTGTCCCAGATCGCCGGCATGTTCGCCGGGTAGGTCGGGTCGTCGAACCAGGTCTGGTGGTAGACGCTCGTCGCGTACTCGTGCGGCGAGTAGACCAGCCGGTTGGCCACGTTGAGCCGCACCGGATATTCGCCGGCCTTGGAGAGGTTCCCGCCCCACCAGCCGCAGTCCTCGTCGTTGCTGGTGTCGCCGTCCCAGACGTTGGAGAGGCCACCGCTGGGGCAGGAAACACCTTCGACGAAGATCAACCAATTCGGCTGTACGGCGAGGATGGCGTTGCCGGCGCGTTCGGCCGCGAGCCGCCAGTCACGTTCCTGCACCCCGCAGCCCCAGCAGGCGCCGGTCGCGGCCGGGTTGGTGCCCTCGGCGTGCGGCTCGTTGTGCAGGTCGGCGCCGATCACGGTGGTGTTCCCGGCGTAGTGCTGGGCCAGGGACTTCCAGTTGGCGATCCAGGTGGTCTCCGGGACGGCCGCGGTGTACCAGAGGGCGGTCTGCCCGGCCGCGGTCGGCCGGTGCCGGTCGAGGATGACCCGCATGCCCTTGCTGCCGGAGTAGTCGACGACCTTGTCGAGGATCTGCAGCGGCGACAGGCCGACGAGATCCGGGTTGACGTAGTCGTTGATGCCGGTGGCGGTCGCGCCGGCCTTGAGCGCGTCGTCGGAGAACGGGATGCGCAGCGTGTTGTAGCCGAGCGAGGCCATCGTGTCGAGCTGGCTGCGCCACGGGTTGCTGGCCCAGAGACCGTGGAACGTCTTGTTGTCGGTCTCCATCCCGAACCAGTTGATGCCGGTCAGCCGGACCGTCGCGCCGGTGCTGTCGAGGATCTTGTTACCGCTGGTGTGCAGGTAACCGGTGCCGGTTCCGCCGGTGGCGGCGTCGGCCGGCATGGCGGCCACCGTGACGAGGCCGGCGATGAGAGCGCCGGCCGCGGCCGCCGCTAGGGCGACACGTCGGATCATGGGGACTCCAGGGGTGGGGAGGGGAACGGGGGTGTTCACGTGGCGACACATCCGCCACGTGCCTTGCATCCGCGGGCGTCCGGGACGGTGACCACCAGCGGAGTCGAGGGGGCCGAGCGGTTGCCGGCCTTGTCGCGTGCCACGACGGTGAGCTCGTGCACGCCGGGGGAGATCGTGGCGAGGGACAGCGACAGCCCGGTGGTCGTGCCGATCAGCGCGTTGTCGGCCAGGACGTCGTAGCCGTCCAGGCCGCTGCCGCCGGTGTCGGTGGCGGCCATCCAGGTCAGCTTCCGGCCGGTCGGGGCCAAGGCGCCCGTGGTCAGGGCGGTCGCGGCCGGGGCGCCGGGCGAGCTGGGCGGGGCGCTGTCGGCTTCGCGGTCGTCGAAACTGAGGCCATAGCCGTACGCGAATAGCCCGGTCTGTCCGTCGCCGGCGTTGATCGGCTCCTGGGCCGAGGAGCCCGGCCAGGTCACCGGCAGCCGCCCGGTCGGGGCGTAGTCGCCGAACAGCACGTCCGCGACGCCGGCGCCCTCGCTGCCCGGCAGCCACGCGGCGACCAGCGCGGCCCAGCCGGCCACCAGCGGGGCGACGTCCAGCGGCCGCCCGGAGACGAGCACCACGATCACCGGCACGCCGGCCGCCCGCAGTTTCGCGAGCACCGCCGTGTCCTGGTCGTCGAGCCCGAGCCCGAGCCCGGCGGGGCGGTCACCCTCGTACTCGGCGTAGGGGGTTTCGCCGATCACCGCGATCGCGGCCCGGTAGGTGCCGTCGATGCCGTCGCCCGCCAGGTCGTAGGTGACGGTCGTGCCCGGCCCGGCGACGTCGCGGATGCCCTGCAGGATCGTGGTGCCGCCGGGCACCGTGTCGCCGCTCGACCCCTGCCAGGTGCCGGTCCAGCCGCCGGCCTGGTTGCCGAGGTCGTCGGCGCTCTTGCCGGCCACGAAGATCTTCCCGCCGGTCTTGGCGAGCGGCAGGACGTCGCCGGAGTTGCGCAGCAGCACCTGCGATTCGCGCACCGCCTGGCGGGCCAGGTCCCGGTGCTCGGCGCTGCCGACGGTCTCCTGCCAGGAGCGGTCCGCGTACGGCTTCTCGAACAGCCCCAGCTCGAACTTCTTGGTGAGGATCCGCCGGTTCGCGTCGTCGATGCGCGACATCGGGATTTCGCCGGCCTCGACCGCGGCGCGCAGGTAGTCGAGGAAGGTGGTCCAGTTCTCCGGCACCATCAGCATGTCCAGGCCGGCGTTGACCGCGGCGACCACCTCGGCCCGGGTGAAGCCGGGCTTGCCGTCGATCTGGTCGATGCCGGCCCAGTCGGAGACGACGAACCCGCCGAACCCGAGCTCGGTCTTGAGCACGTCGGTGATCAGGTATTTGCTCGAGTGCAGCTTGACGCCGTTCCAGCTGGAGAACGAGACCATGACCGCGCCGACGCCCCGGTCGACCGCGGCCCGGAACGGCGGCAGGTGGATGCGGCGCAGCTCCGCCTCGCTCAGCGCGGTGTCGCCCTGGTCGTCGCCGCCGGTGGTGCCGCCGTCGCCGAGGTAGTGCTTCGCGGTCGCGAGGACCGGCGCCGCCCCGTCCTGCAGGCCGGTGACGACGGTGGCCATCTCCGAGACCAGGGCCGGGTCCTCGCCGAACGACTCGTAGGTGCGGCCCCACCGGTCGTCGCGGGCCACGCACAGGCACGGCGCGAACGTCCAGTCCGGACCGGCGCCGGTGACCTCCTCGGCGGTGGCCGCGCCGATCCGCTGCACCAGGTCGGGGTCGCGGGTGGCGCCGAGGCCGATGTTGTGCGGAAAGATCGTCGAGCCGGGGACGTTGTTGTTGCCGTGCACGGCGTCGACCCCGTACAGCATCGGGATCTTCAGCGGGGTGGCCAGCGCGCCGCGCTGGTAGGCGTCGTACATGTCCGCCCACCCGGCCGGGGTGTTGTCGTCCGGGGCGGAGCCGCCGCCGGAGAGCACCGAGCCCAGGCGGTACGTGGTCAGATCGGCCGGGGTGACCGCGGCCCGCTCGGCCTGGGTCATCTGGCCGAGTTTGTCGGCCAGCGTCATGCGCGCCATCAGCTCGTCGACGCGCTGGCCGACGGGGGTGTCCTGGGCAGCGGGCGCGCTGGAGCGCAGCACGACGACGATGGCCACCGCCAGCAACGCGGCCATCACCCCGAAACACACACGGCGCATGCGTAACAACTCCGCCCACGGTTGTTAATGTGAAGTCATCGTGTCATGGGAGCGCTCCCATCTCAATATTTGCTAGCGTGCCCGCGTGAAGGCGCTCGTCGATCTCCGCCGGCCGGCATCGCACTCATTGCCCCGAACCACCTCGCGCCGCGGCCCTTCCGGCTCCCACGACGCTGCACGGACGGAGATTGACCTACATGGGTAATAGGGTTTGGCTGGCTCGATCATGCCCTGGGCTGCACCGGGCGGGTACTTTGTGTCGGGCGCGGCCAGAAGTCGCGCGGAGGAGGTGCCACGCATGACGGACCGTAACAGGGGTGCCGGACGGCCGACCCTGGAAGAGGTGGCGCTGCGAGCCGGCGTCGGCCGGGGCACGGTCTCCCGCGTCGTCAACGGTTCCGCGCAGGTCAGCCCGCGCGCGAAGGCGGCGGTCGAGGACGCGATCGCCGAGTTGGGTTACGTCCCTAACCGGGCCGCCCGCACACTGGTCACCCAGCGCACCGACTCGGTCGCGCTGGTGATCTTCGAGTCGGGGGAGCGGTTCTTCGCCGAGCCGTTCTTCGGCCGCATCGTCCAATCCATCTCGTCGGTCCTGGTCGCCCGGAACCTGCAGATGGTGCTGATGATCGCGCAGGCGCCCGAGGAGCGCCGCCGGCTCGAGGGTTACCTCACCCGCCAGCACGTCGACGGCGCGCTGCTGCTGTCGCTGCACGGCGACGACCCGCTGCCCGCGCTGCTGGAGGACCGCGGCGTTGCCACCGTCCGGGTCGGAAGGCCGATGTATGCGGAGCCCGGCACGTTCGTCGACGCCGACAACCGGGCCGGCGCCCGCGAGGCCGTTGCCTACCTGCGCCGCCAGGGCCGCCAGTGCATCGCGGCGATCACCGGCCCGCTCGACATGGCCGCGGGATTAGCCCGTCTCGACGGCTACCGCGACGTGGTCGGCGACGGGCCGGTCGCGTTCGGCGACTTCAGTCAGGAGAGCGGCGAGGCCGCCATGCTCCGGCTGCTCGAGCAGTACCCCGAGGTCGACGCGGTGTTCGCGGCCTCCGACACGATGGCCGCCGGGGCGCTGCGGGTGCTGCGCCACTACGGCCGGCGGGTCCCGGAGGACGTCGCGCTGATCGGCTTCGACGACTCGGTCGTCGCCCGGCACACCGAGCCGTCGCTGACCAGCGTCGACCAGCCGATCGCCGAGATGGGCCGGGAGATGGTGCGGCTGCTGCTGGCCAAACTGGACGGCGACGAGGACGGCGACAGCGGCGGCGTGGTCCTGCCGACCCGCCTGGTGATCCGCGGGTCGGCCTAAACGGACCGAGATACATCGGTCAGGCGGGCGCGCAGGATCGTCGCCCGCCCGGCGCTGAGGCTGGCCTTGCCCTCGCCGGCCCGGTCGGCGACCTTCAGGCGGATCTGCTCGATCCGGTCGGGGCGGTCCTTCTTCGTCGCCCGCTCCAGGTTGCGGATCAGGTTGAGCAGGTCGGTGGCCACGTCGCCGCGGATCTCGCCGGTGGCCGCGCCGTCCTCGACCGTTGTGCGCAGCCGGCTCACCGCGTCCGCGAAGGCCAGCCGGGGCGGCGCCGACGTGACGGTGGGCGCGGGCGAGCTCGGCGCCACGCTGGGCACGGTCGGGGCGCGGGAATAGTAGAGCGTCGCCGGGTGGGTCTGCGGCGGCGGGTTCGCGTCGGTCCTGTTCTTCGGCCGATTGACCAGCATGTAGGCGCCGATCGCGGCGAGCAGGATGGCGAGCACGCCGAGCACCAGGCCGATCCGGCGCTTGGGCGGTTCGAAGTGCTCGATGTCGGACATCGGCACGGTGGCCGGGGCGGCCCGGCCGGGCGCGTAACCGGGTCGCGGGGTGGTGCCCGACCAGATCTGCGCGACCCGGGGGTGCAGATTTTCCGCGGCCGGCCGCGCGCCGGCGCCCGCCGGGACCGGCTCGAGAGCCGGCCGCTCCGCTCCCAGCTCGACGGCTGACACCTCGACGATCGGCGGCTCGACGGCCGGCGCGTCGGCGGGCTGATCGGCCAGCCACAGCGCGGTCAGCGTGAAACGGACCTCGTCCGCTCCGGGCCGGTCGGCCGGGAGCTCTTCCAGGCAGTGATCGACCACCGTGCGGAAATCGGCCGGCAGCGACTCGGGCAGCGTCGACGGGCCCTTCTGGCGGGCCTCGTCCAGCTCCTCCCAGGTGTCCACCGGATAGGGCGGATCGCCGGTGACCATCTCGAACAGCAGGATGCCCAGGCCGTACACATCGGTCGCGGGCTCGGCCGGCATGCCGTCCAGGCGTTCCGGCGCCACGTAGGCCGGGGTGCCGAACGTCGCGCCGGTGTCGTCGTCGTCCGGCTCGCCGGCCGCCGTGCTGATCCCGAAGTCGAGGATCTTCACGCCGGTCGGGGTGAGCATGACGTTGCCCGGCTTGATGTCGCGGTGCACCACGCCGCCGGAGTGCGCGGCGGCGAGCGCGTCGGCCACCGCGGCGCCCACCCGGGCCGCCTCCTGCCAGGAAAACGTCTCCCGCTCCAGGCGGGCCGCGATCGTCTCGCCGGCCAGCAGCTCCATCACCACGAACGGCGCCACCGAGCCGTCGGCGCGGACCGCCTCGCGGTAGTCGTGCACCGCCGCGATGTTGGGATGCGACAGCTTGGCCGCCATCCGCGCCTCGCGCCAGGCCACGTGCGGCCCGGTCGCCAGCTTGATCGCGACCGGGCGGCCGAGCAACTCGTCGGTGGCCCGCCACACCTGCGCCATGCCGCCGGTCTCAAGGAGAGTGACCAGCCGGTAGCGCGTCGCCAGCAGGGTCCCCGCGCCGGGCCAGTCATCGCTCATCGTCGAACATTCGCTCGGTACCTCCCCGAGTGTCAACCTTGAGGGGAAAGCCTTTGCTCGAACTATCGGAGCGTGTCGTCAGCGCTACCAGTCGTATCCGGCTGCGTGGATCTTCACCCAGTCCACGTCCCCGCCGAAGTAGTCGCAGCCCACCTCGATCTGATCGCAGGTCGTCTTGCCGCCGATCGACAGCGGCCAGGCGTTCGAGATCGTCCCGGTGGCGCCGGGCTTGCTGGCCGCGGTGACGCCGTCGATCAGGACCGACACGCCGGAGCGGTAGCGCATGCACATGACCGTGTGCCAGTCGCCGTCGTTGATCGGCCGGGGCGCGGTGACCAGAACCTGGCCGGCCGATCCGCGGAACCAGCACTGCACCTTCCCGCCCGGGATCTGCATCTTGAAGCTGCCGCCGGCGACGGTCGCCTGTCCCTTCTGGATGACGTTGCCGAACTGGTTTCTGGTCCGCAGCCGCAGCGAGACGGCGTAGTCCCGGTCGCCCGGGTCGAGGGCCGCGTAGTCGGGCACCACGACCAGGTGAGCCGGGCGTGCGGGCGGGGTGTCCGGCTCCAGGCGGCCGAAGCCGTACCCCTGGGAACTGCCGGCGCTGCGGCCGGTGAAGACCTCGGACCCGATGCCGCCGTGGAGCCCGTTGCCGCTGCTGTCTTCCATGACCCGGGCGCCGGCCGGCTCGTCCATCGACCACACCGCCACGGTTTCCCAGTTGGTGGCCTGGGCGGGCGCCGCGCCCGCGGTGACGGCCGCGATCGACGCGGTGAGCGTGACGATCCAGTGTCGGTTTCTCATGGCTCGTCCCCCGTCGAATGCCCTGTTGATCAGACATAAAGATACTAAGCACCTGTACGACTTGATATGGCCTGAAGACCGTTGAAAGTACGTATCTCGGGCCGCGGGTGATGTCGCTCCGGGGTTGGAACCCGTTGGAACCGGGCGCGCAGGGTGACATGATGGCTCCCGTCAGCCTGGGGGAGGGGAACGGAAGTCCATGGCGAACTTCGCGGCGACGACCTCCGACGGGGCCGGGCACGTCCGGGTCACGCTGGCCGGCGACTGCGACCTGGCGGTCCGCGATCAGCTCAGCGAGTCGCTGCTGGCCGCCGTGCACCGCAGCGACACCGTGATCGTCGACCTGGCCGCGGTCGGGTTCCTCGACTCCAGCGGCCTGCACGCGCTGGTGACCGCGCACCGGGCGGCAATCGAGCGGGGCGGCCGGCTCTACGTGGAGAACCCAGCCGGTTCGGTGGCCGCAGTGCTTGACCTGACCGGGGTGGCCGGCCTGCTGAGCCGCAGTGGATCGAGCAGCGACGAGACGGGCGGTGACCGACAGTGAACACACCCGCCGATCCGCCGGCGACCGCGACGCGTCCCGCCGAGATGGCGTACGCGGTGGCCGGCGACCTGGCGGTGGTCCGTGAGTTCATCCGCACCGAGTCGGAGGCCCTCGGCCTGCCCCGGTTGCGTGCCGACCTGCTGACCGTCGCGGTGAGCGAGCTGGCCACCAACACCCTGCAGCACACCGACGGCGGCGGCCGGGTGCTGCTCTGGGCCGACGACGGCCGCATCCACTGCGACGTCATCGACTCCGGCACCCCGCCGGCGTTCGGGCGGGCCATGCCGGCCGCCGACCAGCCGCGCGGCCGCGGCCTGGCCATCGTGGAGCGCATCTGCGACGAGGTGAGCATCTCCGTCCACCCGGACGGCACCGCGATCAGCCTGACGATGCTGCTCTAACCTCCGAGCACCCGGATGGCCACCGTGCAGGTGTCGTCGTCGGGGCTCGGGCGGTTGAGCCGGGACGCCAGCGTGGGCAGGGCGTGCTCGCCGTGGTCGGCCGACGCCTCGCCCAGGATGGTCATCACCTCGGTGAGCAGCGGCTCGCCGGTCACCCGGCGCTCCACCAGTCCGTCGGTGTAGAACAGCAGCAGGTCGCCGGCCGACAGGCACGGGGTCAGCACCTGGTAACTGGAGTCGTCGTCGGCGCCGAGCATCAGCCCGGCCGGCAGGTCGAGCGGCATGGCGACGCCACCGCGGGCCAGCAGCGGAGCGGCGTGCCCGGCCCGGGCCCAGGTCAGGCCGCGGGTGGCCGGGTCGAAGATGGCGATCACCGCGGTGCCGGTGACTCCCATCCGGGTGCACATGCCGTTGAGGTGGCGCAGCAGCGTCGCCGGGTCGTCGATGCCGATGGCCAGCCAGGCGATCAGCGCGAAGCGCAGGTGCGCCATGCTGTTGGCCGCGGCCAGCCCGTGCCCGGCCACGTCGCCGACGGCGAGCACCGCCCGGCCGTCGGTCAGCTCCTGGGCGTGGTACCAGTCGCCGCCGACCCGGATCGCGCTCTCGGCCGAGAGGTAGCCGACCATCACCTGCAGGCCGGGCAGCGGGAACGGGGCCAGCGGCACCGGCTGGATCATGTGCTGCAGCCGGGCGGCCAGGCGGTGCTCGGCCAGCGCGGTCAGCTCGCGGCTGCGCAGCTGGTCGCTGAGGCGTTCGATCGCGGTGCGGGACTGCTCGCGCGCCGTCACGTCCTGCACCACCGCGTGCACCTTGATCGGGGTGCCGGTCGCGTCCAGCACGACGTCGGACAGGACGCGCAGGTGCTTGGCCGACGTGCCGACCCGGAACCGCACGGTCACGTCGGAGACGCCGCCGAACTCCATCGTCTGCCAGGCCGCCTCGCCGAGGCCGCGGTCCTCCGGTTCGATCGCCGCCGCCTGCTCGGCCCGGCTGAGCGGGCCGGCCGACTCGTCCCGCTCGAAGATCCGGTAGACCCCGGGCGACCACTGGCTCTCCCCGGTGACCAGGTCGTACTCCGCCCAGCCGAGATTGCCCAGCTGCTCGGTGCGCTCGGTGCGGCGGCGGTCCTCGTCGAGGCGCTGCCACCAGACGAGCAGGCCGCCCAGCACCGGATGCACGGTGACGTCGAACAGCGAGCGCGGCACGAAGCCGGCCCGGTCCTGCTCGTAGCGGAACTCGCTCATCCGGCCGGGTTCGCCGGTGTGCAGCACCTCGACGTAGAGCTGCCACAGCCGGCCGCCGACGAGGCCGGGATAGAGCTGGCTGAGCCGGGAGTCGACCCGGTCGGTGCCGCGGCGGTAGATGTCGTGCCCGCTGCCGCTGGCCGCCCCCACCTCGAAGTCGGCAATCTCACCATCGTCGCCGGCCACCGGGCGCAGCCACGAGCAACCCGCCGGGATGACCGACAGCAGCTCGCGTATGGCGGAGGTCACGGCGTCGTGTGCCACCATCTCAGCGTAGTGGCGAACGGCCCTGGCGCCGCCACGCCGATCCGGCTACGACGGACGGGTGATGTCTTCTGCCGGTTCGGCCACCCTGCCATGGCGGAATTCCGGCCCGGACTGCCCTTTTGGTAACTGGGATATCACGATCCGAACAGTCTCGCGAAGCGCCTGCTCAAGTTGGTAGCATCCCGGCCGAATCAAGCCAGTGCCCGTGCGAGTGGCCTCGTGGAACGGCTCTGTACGTACGGAGGTCTTCCTTGTCCGACAACCGCATGAAGGATCGAGTAAAAGTGCTTCTTAATGGGACGTCCGCGGAAGGTCAGACCTCGGAGCAGGCGGTTGTCGCGCCCCCGCAGGCACACCCCAACCAGGCTCTGCAGGTGCTGACGCTGGCGCAGCGCACTGCCGAGGAGCACGTTGCCCGTGCTCACCACCAAGCCGACAAGATCCGCACGGACGCGCTGGCCGCGGCCGAGCAGATCAACCGGGACGCGCAGGCCCACGGCCACAACGTCCGCCGTGAGGCCGAGAAGATCCTCACCGACGCGCGTGCCGCCGCCGAGCAGATCGCCCGCGACTCGCACGCCCGCACCGAGGACGCCCGGCGCAGCGCCGAGAAGATCGTCGCGGACGCCCGCGCGGCCGCCGGCTCGATCGGCGAGGACGCCCAGGCCAACGCCGACCACCTCAACCTGCAGGCCCGCCAGCGGTACGACGACGTGGTCGGCAGCCTCGGCACCAAGCGCGAGGCGCTTCAGCAGCAGATCGAGGCGCTCGAGCAGTTCGACCGGGAGTACCGCCAGCGGCTGACCACGTTCATGCAGGGCCAGCTGCGCGCCCTGTGGGTCGACCAGCCCCAGGTCAACGCGGAGCTGCCGGAGCAGGCCGCCGGTCCGGTCCCGGCCGAGGCGCCGGTGTCGGCCGCGCCGCGGCACGGCTCCGAGGAGGGCGAGGAGCCGGTTCCGGCTCAGCGTCAGTCGGCCGAGGACGAGGTCGGCGAGGAGTCCGAGGAGCAGCTCAGCGAGCGCTGAGCGGATGTCGCCCGCACGCCGGTCCGGATCACCCCGGGCCGGCTTCGGCGATCGCCCGGGCGACCGCGGTGCGCGGGCTGGTCAGCACCGGGATCGGCAGGTCCGCGAGCAGCGCGGCGGCCGGGGCCAGGCTGGCCTGCGCCAGCACGATCACGTCGGCCCCGGGGGCGATCTTTCGCGCCTGGGCGGCGGCCTTCTCGGCGTACGCCCGCAGGTCGCCCTGTTGAAAGAGTGACCAGGCGCCCGGCACGGGTGTCTCGATCAGCGTGACCCGCCGCCCGGCCTGCCCGGCCGCCGCCCGCAGCAGGGCACCGGTCGGCCCGAAGGTGGAATCCGTGGTGGCGATGACCGCAACGCGCTCGCCCGCGGCCACCGCTGCCTCGGCCATCGGCCGGTCCACCCGCAGCACCGCGACGCCCAGGTCACCCGTTCGGGTTTCGGCATACTCCGACAGCGTGGAACACGTGCAGACGATCAGGTCGGCGCCGCCGTCGGCCAGCTCGTGCAGCCGGGCGTCGACCCGGGCGGCCAGCTCGCCGGTGATGCCGTCGCGCTGGGCGTCGGCGAGCAGGGCCGGATCGACCACGTGCACGTCCGCCCAGCCCGGCGCGAGCTCGGCCCGCAGCGCTTGGAAGACCGGCACGTGAACGTCCGCCGTGTGCAGGAAACCGATCGTCGTCATGATTTTGAATGCTACGGACGGTCGAGGCACTGCTGCACCGCGGCGAGCAGCTGGTTCTTCGAGAACGGCTTCTCCACCAGGGGGGCGTCCGGGTCGAGGGTGCCCTGCGAGGCCAGCGCCGGGCGGGCATAACCGGACATGAACAGCACGCCGGCGCCGGGGCACAGCTGCTGGAAACGCTCGGCCAGGTCCTTGCCGAGCATGTGCGGCATGACCACGTCGGTGAGCAGCACGTCGATGCGGCCCGGATTCGCGGCGGCCAGGGTCAGTGCGGCCGGCCCGTCCGCGGCGATCAGCACCTCGTGCCCGGCCCCGGCCAGGATGCGGTGCAGCACGTCGCGCAGGGCCGGCTCGTCCTCGACCGCGAGGATCGTGGCACGGCGGTAGTCGACCGGCGCCGGCTCGGGCTCGGCCGCCTCGGCCGGCTCGGCTTCGGTGGTCGGCATCAGGATCGTGAACGTGGTGCCCAGGCCGGCCTCGGAGTGGATGCTCAGGTCGCCGCCGGCCGCGGTGATGATGCCGTAGACGGTGGCCAGGCCCAGCCCGGTGCCCTTGCCGGCCGGTTTGGTGGTGTAGAACGGCTCGAACGCCCGCTCGATCACCTCGGGCGGCATGCCGGTGCCGGTGTCGCTGACCCGCATCCGCACGTAGTGGCCGGTGCGCAGGGCCGGGCGGCTCGACGCGTACTCCTGGTCGACGGTCAGATCGCCGGTCTCGATGGTGAGGGTGCCGCCTCGCGGCATCGCGTCGCGGGCATTGACCGCCAGGTTCACCAGCACCTGGTCGAGCTGGCCGGGGTCGGCGGTGATCGAGGCGAGGTCCGGCGTCAGGCGTACGTCGAGGGTGATGTGCTCGCCGATCGAGCGCCGCAGCATGTCCTCGATGTCGGTGATCACGTCGTTGAGGCTGAGCGGCCGCGGCCGCACCACCTCGCGCCGGGCGAACGCGAGCAGCTGGTGGGTGAGGTCGGCGCCACGCTGGGCGGCCTTGGTGATCTGGGCGGCGTCCGCGGCGACCTCGTCCAGCCCGCAGTCGGCGGCGGTCTCGGCGATGAACGTGGCGTAGTTGCTGATCACCGCGATGAGGTTGTTGAAGTCGTGGGCCACCCCGCCGGCGAGCTGACCGAGGCCCTCGAGGCGCTGCGCCCGCTGCAACTGGGCCTCCACCTGGGCGCGTTCGGCCTCGGCCTGCAACTGCCGGAGCCGCTCGTGGGCGCGCACCCGTTCGGTGATGTCGCGGATCACCGCACAGCGGATCCGGCCGTCGTCGGTGGGCAGAATGCTCACCGACACCTCGACCGGCACGGTGCTGCCGTCGGCGCGATGGGCCCGGGTGTCTGTGCTGTGCGGCTCGTCCGGCGACGCCGGTGTCAGCTCGCCCGCCAGCGGCGGCACCAGCAGTTTGTCGATCTGCTTGCCGATCAGGCCGTGCCGGGTGAGCCCGAACAACGTCTCGGCCTGACTGTTCGCCAGCACGATCCGGCCGTCGTCGCCGACGCCGACGAACGCGTCCGGCGCGGCCTCGAGCAGGGCCTGGAAGCTGGACTCGAGGCGTTCGCGGTCGCTGACCGCCCGCGCGATCACGGTGTAACCGGCCATCTGGCCGCCGTCGCACAGCGGCGACATCGTCAGGGTGACCGGCAACCAGTGCCCGTCGCGGTGCCGGCGGCGGCTGCGGAACCGCGCGAGCCGGGCGCCCGACTCGATGAGCAGCAGCATCTCGCGCTGGTCGGCCTGCCGGTCGGGCGGGATGAGCAGGTCGGCGCTGCGCCCGACGATCTCGTCGGCCCGGTAGCCGAACAGCGCCTCGGCGGCCGGGTTCCAGGACAGGACGGTGAAGTCCCGGCCGACCGCGTAGATCGCGTCATGGGCGGTATGCACCATCGCCCGCAGCAGTTCGTCCGGCTGAGGTCGCGAAGAATCGTGCGTTTGCCCCATTACCGGACCTACATTAACGATTCGGCCCGGCTCGGGGACGGGTTTCCCTACGCTCACAGCATGGGCGCGGACGTCGAGGTCGACCCGCAGCGGCCCAGTGGCGCGCGGGTCTACGACTATTACCTCGGCGGCACCCACCACTTCGCGGCGGATCGGGAGGCGGCCGAGGTCGCGCTGGCCGCCATGCCGGAGCTGCCCGCCGTGCTGCGGTGCGGGCGTGACTTCCTGCGCCGGGCGGTCACCGTGGCCGCGTCGGCCGGCCTCTCCCAGTACCTCGACCTCGGCGCCGGCATCCCGGCCGCCGGGGACGTGCCGTCGACGGCACGCGCCCTGGTCGGCGACGCCCGGATCGTCTCGGTCGATGTCGACCCGGTCGCGGTCGTGCACACCCGCCGGCTCGCCGGCGACGATCCGCGCTCGGCGGCGCTGCTGGCCGACCTGACCGACGCCGGCGCGGTGCTCGAGTCGGCTGCGGAGCTGCTCGACCTGGAGCGGCCGGTCTGCCTGCTGGTGGTGGCGGTCGCGCACTTCATCCCGGACACCGAGCGGCTCGGCCGGGCCCTCGAGCGTTACCGGGATGCAGTCGCCCCGGGCAGCTACCTGGCGCTGTCGCACGCCTGCAACGACGGGGGCGAGCCGCCGCCGTACGCCCACCAGGTGCTGCGCATCTACAACCACACGACGTCGCCGATGATGATGCGCGAACGCGACGAGTTCCGGGCCTTCTTCGGCGACTGGCCGCTGCTCGACCCGGGTGTCGTGCCGGCCGCGTCGTGGCGTCCGTCGCCGGGCGGCGAGGACCCGGGTGAGGTGGTCCGGCGGTCGCTGCTCGCGGGCGTCGCGGTCAAGCCATAACCGCCAAACCACCACAAGCTGTAGGTGGTACGGCGCATGCTGGACCAATGGCGGTAGTACTCGTTGCCGAGGACGACCAGGACATCGCGGTGATCGTCACGCGGCTGCTCAGCCGGGCCGGGCACACCGTGGTGCATCGACCGGACGGGATGGCCGCCTTCGAGCAGGCCGTCGCCGACCGGCCCGACGTGCTCCTCACCGACCTGGGCATGCCACGGATGGACGGGATCGAGCTGACCCGGGCCGTCCGGGCGCACCCGGACCTGGCCGACATCCCGATCGTCATGCTCAGCGGCCACCTGCATCCCGGCGACAACCATCCGGTCGAGGCCGGCTGCTGCGCCGTGCTGCTCAAGCCCTGCCCCAACGACCAGCTCCGCGAGGTCGTGCAGGAGCTCGTCGACCGTGGCCCCCATGCCCACAGCGGCACCTCCTGCCTGGCCCACCATCCGGTGAGCGCCTAAAGTCTCGGGGTGCTCTCCCCGACGCCTCGTACCCGGCACCGCCGGATGAAGGAGAACGGCCGCACCTCGCCGGCCGATCTCGACGCCGTGCTCGCCGCCGGCCTGGTCGCCCACCTCGGCGTGCTGGTCGACGGCCACCCGATGGTCGTGCCGACCGTCTACGGCTACGACGACCGGCAGATCTTCCTGCACGGCTCGGTGGCGAGCCGGAGCCTCCTCGCCGACGCGGAGGCCTGCGTGACCATCACCGTGCTCGACGGGCTGATCCTGGCGCGCTCGGTCTTCGAGCACGGCGTGAACTACCGCAGCGCCATGATCTACGGCGTGCCGCGGAAGGTCACCGACCCCGACGAGCTGCTCTACGGCCTGCGCCTGCTCACCGAGCACGTGACGCCCGGCCAGTGGGATTACGCCCGCCGCCCCTCGAAGAAGGAGCTGGCCGCCACCGCGCTGCTGGCGATCCCGCTCGCCGAGGCCTCGGTCAAGATCAGCGACGGTCCGCCCGACGACGGCGACGGGCGGGACGCCGCGCTCGGCCTCTGGGCCGGCCGCCTGCCGGTGACCGCCACCTGGGGCACTCCGATCGCCGACCCGCTGCTGCCGGCCGGAATCGACCCACCCCCACACATCGCCGACCGCACCGGCCGCCCGATCACCGGCTAAATCCTCACTCTCGGCGGCTTACGTCCGAATATTCGGACGTAAGCCGGCACACACAGGGCGGGGTCGAAGCGATGGTGAACGAGCAGGCGAGCGGGCGTCCGACGGTTTTGCTGGTGGACGACGAGAACGAGATCCTCGAGGCGCTCGCACTGCAGCTGCGCCGCGACCACAAGGTGCTCACCGCCGCCAGCGGCGACGACGCGCTGCGCGTGCTCGCCGAGACCGGCCCGGTCGCCGCGGTGATCAGCGACCTGCGGATGCCCGGCATGGACGGCGTCGAGCTGCTGCGCCGCATCCAGCTCGAGTACCCCGACACCACCCGGGTGCTGCACACCGCGCAGAGCGACCTGAGCGTGGCGATCTCCGCGATCAACGACGGCGGCGTCTACCGCTACCTGGCCAAGCCGGTGAAGACCGACGACCTGCGCGCCACCGTGCACGACGCGGTCGAGCTGCACGGGCGGTCGACAACCGAGCGGCACCTGCTCGACACCACGCTCAAGTCCAGCATCCAGGCCGTCTTCGGCTGCCTGGAGCTGGCCAGCCCGGCCGCGTTCGCCCGGGCCGGCCGGATCCGCACCCGGGTCGCCGGCCTGTGCCAGACGATGCAGCTGGAGGCGCTCTGGGAGATCGAGGTCGCCGCGATGGCCTCGCAGCTCGGCGCGGTCACCATCCCGCCGAGCGTGCTCGCCAAGCTGGACAAGGGGCTGCCCTGCACCGAGGAGGAGCAGCACATGGTCGACGCCATGCCCGGCGTCGCGGTGCAGCTGCTCAAGGGCATCCCGATGATGGAGGACGTCCTCGACATCGTCCGCGGCCTCGACCCGAAGCGGGTGAAGAACCCGGCCAAGCCGCAGTCACCGCTCATCGAGGCGGCCATCGACGTCATCCGTACCGCGATGGACTTCGAGACCCTCGAGAGCCGCGGCATGGAGTTGGAGAGCGCCATCGCGGTGCTCGAGTGCCGCGAGGACAGCGCGCTGCAGGTGCTCAGCGCGCTGCGTGAGGTCAACGGCCTCGACAAGGTCGCCGAGCGGCAGGTGCGCGGCCTGAAGGTCGCCGACCTCGAGGTGGGCATGCGCGTCGCCGAGGACATCGCCGCCACCAACGGCCTCGTGCTGATCGGCCGCGGCATGGTGGTCACGTCGCTGCTGCTGGACCGCCTGGACAACTACGCCCGGATGATCGAGATCATCGAGCCGGTGCTGGCCATCCCGGGCGCGCTCAACCCGATCGAGGTCGCCGACGCCGACCTCAACGGCTAGCTCGGCTCCAGTTCCTTCGCGAGGCTTTCGAGCAGGCCCAGCACCAGGGCCTGCTCGGCGGCGAGCCGGCCGAGTGTCAGATCCGGGTCCGGCACGACGCCGTCGCGGGCCGAGTCCTCCACCTCACGGAAGATGGCCGCCAGCTGGTCGGCGCCGATGTTGGCGGCCGACCCCTTCAGGCTGTGCGCCTGATCCTGCACGGCGCGGTGATCGCCCCCGCGCAGCAGCTCGGCCAGCCGATCGACCCCGCCGGGCGTCTTGGCCACGAACGACCGGGCCAGCCGCGCCATCAGCGCCCGCTCCCCGTCGCCCGGTTCCGGCCCGCCGATGTCGGCCAGCCGGGCCCGGATCTCGCCTTCCCGGGTGCTCACGTCCATGGCCTCATCCTCCGTCCGTGCGCACCCCGGCGGAGCGGATTCCGGCTACTCCTACAGTGCGCGTGCGTGCGGCCGATCACACCGGCATGACCCTCCGCCGGCCCTCGCCCCGCCCGTACGTGCTCGCCACGTTCGGCGTCGCGGCGTTGTCGATGCTGTGGTACCTCGTGTACGCCGTGTTCGGGCTCGGCCCGTCGGTGTTCGCCTACTTCGGCTCACCGCTCGCTTCGGCCACCGGCGCCGTGGCGGTGCTCGGGCTGCTGCGCTGGGTGCCGCTCGCACCGGCCGCCGTCACGTTCTGGCGGCTGATCCTCGTGCTCGAGGCCACCGTCGCGTTCGGCCGCGGAGTGCAGGCCGTGCTCGCCGTCCTCGCGTACCCGGACAAGCCGAGCGTGCCCGCCTTCGTCAGCGCGTTCACGGCGGCCGGCCTGGTCGCCGCGATCGCCGCGATCTGCCTGGTGCCGCTGGGCGACATCTCCCGGGCGGAGCGGCGTAAGCGGCTGCTCGACCGGGCCATCGCGTTCTTCGGTTGTGCCACCCTGCTCTGGTTCGCGTCGCTCGGCCCGCTGGTGAACGCGCACGAGCAGTGGCCGCTGCGCACCAAGCTCATGGTGGGGCTGGCGCTGCTGATGAGCGCGCTGGGCATCAGCCGGGTGGCATATGTGCCGGGTGGCCCGGTGGACCGGGTCGCGGTGCGGCTGGTCGCCTCCAGCGGACTCGCCACCGCCGTCTACGCGATGCTGGCCGCGCACGCCGGCCACCAGGTCTCGACGTTCGGCCAAGCGGTGCTGCTGCCGCTCGGCCCGGTGGCGATCACCCTCGCGGTGGGCCGCCAGTGGCGGTACTCCGGCGCCGAACAGCGGCGCGAGGCGTGGCTGCCGTACCTGGCCGTGCTGGCCGTCGACATCCCGCTGGTCATCACCGTTTTCGGCCCGATGGGCTGGCCGGGCCGGATCGTGGTGCTGCTCGCCGTGTTCGTCACCCTGCTCGCCTCGTTGCGGCACCTGTTGGCCTACCGGGAGAACCGGCGCCTGATCGCCGCTCAGCAGGAGGCTCAGGTCCAGCTGCGCTGGGACGCCACGCACGACTCGCTGACCAGCCTGGCCAACCGCAGCCTCTTCCACGACCGGCTCGGCCTGGCCCTGGAGTGCGGCCCGGCCACCGTGGTGCTGGTCGACCTGGACGACTTCAAGACGGTCAACGACTCGCTCGGCCACGAGATCGGCGACGACCTGCTGCGGGCGGTCGCCGACGGGCTGGGCGCGGCGGTCGGCGGGGACGGGCTGGTGGCCCGCCAGGCCGGCGACGAGTTCGCGGTGCTGATCGACGACCCGAAGGTGCAGGCCGAGGACGTGGTGTCCCGGATCGGCGCGGTGCTGGGCAGCTCGCTCAGCGAGCACCGGCTGCTCATGCACGCCAGCGCCGGCCTCGCCACCGCCCCGGCCGGCACCGCGGTGGACAGCCTGATGCGCGACGCCGACACCGCCCTGTTCGCCGCCAAGCAGCGGGGCAAGGACAACTGGGTGCGGTTCACGCCCGGCATGGAACGGCCGGTGGTGGCCGACGCGCAGCTCGGCGCCGAGCTGCGGCGCGGGCTGGAGAACGGCGAGTTCCGGGTGGTCTACCAGCCCCTGGTCGACCTGCACCTGCGCCAGGTGATCGGGGTCGAGGCGCTGGTCCGCTGGCAGCACCCGACCCGCGGGGTGATCAGCCCGGCCGACTTCATCCCGGTGGCCGAGCGCACCGGCCTGATCGTGCCGCTGGGCCGGTTCGTGCTGCGCGAGACCTGCCGGCAGGCGGCCGCCTGGCTGGCCGAGTTCGGCCCGGAGGTGCTGCAGAAGGCCGGCCCGAACGTGTCGGTGCGGCAGCTGCACGACCCGGACTTCGTCGACGACGTGCGCGCCGCGCTGGCCGACAGCGGCCTGCCCGGTGAGCTGCTGGTGCTCGAGCTGACCGAGTCGGCGGTGCTGCGCGGCCAGCAGGTGTCGCAGACCCTGCACGAGCTGCACGACATGGGCGTACGGCTGGCGCTTGATGATTTTGGGACGGGTGAGTCGTCGCTGAGCCTGTTGCGCGCGTTCCCGGCCTCGATCGTGAAGCTGGACAAGTCGTTCGTCGACGGCATCGAGTTCGACGAGGAGGGCACCCCGGAGGCGAACGCCCGGCAGGCGGTGGCCCGCGCGGTGATCCAGCTGGCCGGCGCGCTCGACCTGGACACGGTGGCCGAGGGCATCGAGAACGAGGAGCAGGCGGCCCGGTTGCAGCGGCTCGGCTACTCCCTCGGCCAGGGTTTCCACCTGGCCGAGCCGATGACCCCGGCCGAGGTCGGCGCGATGATGGCCGGTCAACGCCAGCTCGACGCAGCGTGACGGTGGAAACTCCTACAGTTGCCGCCGGATCCGCCGAACCGTCTCAGGTGACCCGCGCTCCGAAGTTCCACCTCGTGGCAACCAGCGGGATCCTCCTGGTCTGGACGGCCTGGTACCTCTTCTGGCTGGTCGGCGGGCCGGGCCCGGCTGTGCTCTGCTATCTGGCGATGCCGCTGGGCGCGGCGGTGGCGGCGCACAGCATCTACCGCCTGATCCGCTCGCTCGACCTCGACCCGGTCTCCCGGCGGTTCTGGCGCGGCCTGCTGGTCGCGCTGTCCCTGGTCGCGGCCGGCTACACGATCCTGGCCGTGGCCGGATTCCAGCAGCAACCCGTGCTGCCCGACATGCCGATATCGGCCGCCGCCCTGGTCGGCGTGGCCTTCCTGATCGCCATGTGGTCGGTGGGGCGGGTCCCGCTCGGCATCAGCAGCCGCAACCAGCGCTGGAAGCAGTGGCTGGACCGGGGCATCGCGTTCTTCGGCTGCAGCACCGTGCTCTTCCACTTCGCGCTGGCGCCGATGGTGGGCTCGTCGGCCGGCTGGAGCGCCCAGATGCTGGTGCTCCTGTCACTGTCGTTCGTCCTCGCCGTGGGCGGCATCACCAAGGTGTCGTACATCGGTGGTGGCGGTCCCGTCGACCGGGTCGCGATCCGGCTGGTCGGCTCGGGCGGCCTGGTCGGCGCGGGCATCGCGGTCCTGTCGGTGATGGGCGGCGCCGACAGCGTCATCCCGGCCCAGGCCGTGGTGATGCCGTTTGCCCCGCTGCTGATCACGCTGGCCGTGCGCCGCCAGTGGAACTCCACCGGCACCAAGCCGCGCCGGCCCAACACCTGGCTGCCCTACCTGGCCATCGCGGCCGTCGACATCCCGCTGCTGAGCCTGCTGTTCCACCGCGAGCTGCACTGGGACGGCCACCTCGTGATCACCATGGCCGTGCTGGTCAACACCCTGGTCGCGGTGCGCCAGCTGGTCGCGATGCGGGAGAACCAGCGCCTGCTGCGGGAGAAGCGCGCCTCTGAGGAGCGGCTGCGCCACGAGGTCACCCACGACGGCCTCACCGGCCTGGCCAACCGTGGCCTGTTCCGGGAGCGGCTCGGCGCCGCCCTCGACCGTGGCGCCGCCACCGTGCTGCTGGTCGACCTGGACGACTTCAAGACCGTCAACGACTCCCTCGGCCACGAGATCGGCGACCACCTGCTGATCGCGGTGGCCGAGTCGCTGCGCGTCGCGGCCGCCGGCGACGGCCTGCCGGTGCGGCTGGGCGGCGACGAATTCGCCGTCCTGATCGAGGGCGACGACGTGATCGGCGAGGCGGTCGCCGAGCGGATCCTCGAGTCGTTCACCGGCCCGGTCAGCTCCCACCACCTGCTCGTGCACGCCAGCATCGGCATCGCCACCGCGAACACCGGCACCCCGCTCGACCACCTGCTGCGCGACGCCGACGTGGCGATGTACGCCGCCAAGCAGCGCGGCAAGGCCAACTACGTCCGCTACCACGGCGGCATGGAGCAGCCGGTGTTCGCGCACGCCCAGCTCGGCGGCGAGCTGCGCCGGGCGCTGGACGCCGACGAGTTCCGGGTGTTCTACCAGCCGATCTGGGATCTCGAGCGGGAGCTCATCATCGGGGTCGAGTCGCTGGTGCGCTGGCAGCACCCGACCCGCGGCCTGGTGCCGCCGATCGAGTTCATCCCGGCCGCCGAGGGCACCGGCCTGATCGTGCCGCTGGGCCGGTTCGTGCTGCGCGAGACCTGCCGGCAGGCGGCCGCCTGGCTCGCCGAGTTCGGCCCGGACGCGCTGCAGAAGATGGGCCCGAACGTGTCCGTCCGGCAGCTGCACGACCCGGATTTCCTCGGCGACGTCGAGGCGGCGCTGGCCGACAGCGGGCTGCCCGCCGACCGGATCGTCTTCGAGCTGACCGAGTCGGCGGTGCTGCGCGGCCCGCAGGTGCTGCAGACCCTGCACCGGCTGCACGACATGGGCATCCGGCTGGCGCTGGACGACTTCGGGACGGGTGAGTCGTCGCTGAGCCTGCTGCAGGCGTTCCCGGCGTCGATCCTGAAGCTGGACAAGTCGTTCGTCGACGGCATCGAGTTCGGCGAGGAGGGCACGCCGGAGGCCAACGCCCGGCAGGCCGTCGCCCGTGCGGTCATCCAGATGGCGCACGCGCTCGGCCTGGACACGGTGGCCGAGGGCATCGAGAACCAGGTCCAGGCGGACCGGCTGCGCGGCCTGGGCTACACCCTCGGCCAGGGCTACCACCTGGCCCGCCCGATGCCGGCCGAGGACTTCACCCGCCTCCTCGCCGCTCAACGGGAAAAAGTCGCAGCATAAGGTACGGCAGTGGACGACGAGGCCGAATCCCTCCAGCAGTGGCTGGCCGACCTGCAGTTCGCCGACCTGGCCGAGGGGCAGGCGACGGCCAAGCTGGTCGACGCGGTCGTCGCGTGGGCCGAGGCCCGGGGCTGGCGGGTCTACCGCCGGGCGCCCAGCGTCTTCCCGCTGCCGCCCCCGCTGAAGGGCAACTCCGTGCTCGACGTCGCCTGCGCCCGCCCCGGCGGCCAGCCGATCGCCATCGAGGTCGACCGCCTCGACCGGCAGCGCACGGTCGACAAACTGCTGGCCGAGGCGGCCGCCGGCCGGCTCGCCATCTGGGTGCGCTGGGGCGCCGGCCCGTTCCGCCCGCCGCCGCTGCCGCTGCACCTGGTCACCCGGGAGGCGTCGCGCACCCGCGGCCTCTGGCACACGGTCACCGACCGGCCGGCCCCGCAACACACCGCCGTCGTGGTAGCGGAGGCCACACAGTTGCCGATGGGCGACGCTAATACCGGGCATCCGCCGGACGATTAGGTAGCTCGGGTAGGCAAGTGAGGAGCCGCGATCATGTTTCCGGGAATGGCGATGGTCGCGCAGTCCGTTCACCCGCGCGGTCACTCCGCCGAGTGGTGGGGGCAGTTCGAGGACGTCTCGGTGAGGTTCGACGCGGCCTCGGTCACCGAGGGCATGGCCGAGGTGATCATCCCCAAGATCCCGTCGCCGCTGCTGCGGCGGGAGGCCGAGATCGCGGCAGAGGTGGTGGTTCTGCACCTCAACAAGCCCGCCAGCGAGGAACTCAAGGTGCGGGCGATGCGGGCGGTCCACCGCCTGGTGGCGACGGTGGAACGGCTGACCGAGCGGGCCACCAGCGAGGAGAGCGCCACCGACGCCGCGTACGCCCTGTGCCACGCCCTGGAAGGCCGCTGGGCCGACGCGGCCGCCGAGGCCGAGCCGCTGGTCGGCACCCAGGTCCTGCTGCGGGTCTTCGTCACGGCGCTGCGCCTGGAACGGTTCGACATCGCGCTCGCGGTCCGGTTGCTGCGGGCCGGGAAGACCCCGCAGACCGCGGTCGAGGCCGGTCTGGTGGTCGGCAAGTACGCCTGGTGGCCGGAGTGGCTGATCACCATCGTCACCGAGCGGGCGCTGGCCGGGAATCTCACCACAGAGACCATCACGGCCCTGGACCGATGTGCGTACGCGGAGCTGAGCCCGGGGCAGTCGCGCACCGCGCGCCGCCTGCTCAACGGCGACGAGACGCTGATCGACGGCGCCGCCCTCCGCCTGGAGACCCTGGGCGAGCCGGAGGCGGCGGCGAAGCTGCGCGAGGGCGACCTGAGTGCGGTCGCCCTCGCGGCCAGGCTTATTCCGCTCTGACGTCTTTCAAAAAGCTAGGCGCCGCCCTCTTCCAGCGTGACCGTGGTCGGCTGGAAGGACGTGCCGTTGACGTCCACGCCGGCCGCCTTGGCCGCCGTGATCGCCTGGTTGATGTAGTCGTTGGTGTAGGCCTTGTCGTCCGGCGCCTTCTTCAGCACCGTGTCGCCGGTCTGGTTTTTGGTGGTCTGCGAGATGTCGACGGTCTGCTTCCAGGCCGCGTCGTCGACCACGCCGATGCCGCCGGCCGCCGGCCAGATCAGCTTGTTGACCTCGTTCATCTGCCACAGCTGGTGGCTCTTGCCGAGCTTGGAGCCCGTGGCCACGACCATGTCGCGGCACTTCTCGGCGTTGTCCCGGCAGAACGCCCAGCCCTTGATCGTGGCGGTCAGGAACTTCACGGTCTGCTGCTGGTACGCCGTGTCGCTGAGCTTGGCGGTGTTCGCCCACACCGCGTCCTGCAGCATGGCCGAGCCCTCGTTCTTCCAGTCGATGATCGAGAAGTCATCGGCCGTGTAGAGCTTGCCGGTCTTCGGGTTCTTCGCCTCGAGCAGCTGGGCGTACTCGTTGTAGCTCATCGCCTGGGCGGCGTCGATCTCGTGCTTGAGCAGCGCCTGCATGTCGAACTGCTGCTGCACCAGGGTGACGTCCTTGCCCGGGTCGATCCCGGCCTTGGTCATGCCGGCGAACAGCTCGAACTCGTTGCCGAAGCCCCAGTTGCCGACCTTCTTGCCCTTGAGCTGGGCGGCCGACGTGATCCCGGAGTCCTTCCAGGCCACCTGGTAGGTGCCGGAGCGGCCGAAGATCTGCCCGACGTCGGTGATGCCGGCGCCCTGCTCCCGGGAGGCGAGCGCCTTCGGCACCCAGGCCACCGCGTAGTCGGCCTTGCCGGTGGCCAGCACCGTCTGCGGGACGATGTCGGTGCCGCCCTCGAGCAGCTGCACGTCGAGGCCCTGCTCCTTGTAGAAGCCCTGGTCGACGGCGGCGATGTAGCCGGCGAACTGGGCCTGGAAGAACCACTGCAGCTGGAGCTTGATGGGGGTGAGCTCCCCGCTCGCCGCCGGAGTGGCGGTGCTGCTGTCGTCGTCGGCGGTGCCGCAGCCGGCAAGAATGAGGGCGGAAGTAGCGGCAATAGCCGTAAATATCCGTACCTTGCGCATTAAAGGTCCTCCGGGGGTTGTTTCAGAAATCAGGAAATCAGCCGTGTACGCCACGGCATGGCGAGCCGCTCCAGCAGGAGCGTCGTGAGGTAGAAGGCCAGTCCGAGCAGGCAGGCGCCGACCACGAAGGCCCAGGCACGGGGGTAGGCGGTGAACGACGCCGCGGAGGTGATCCGCGAGCCGAGCCCGTCCTGCAGCCCGCCGAAGTACTCGGCGACGACCGCGGCGATGACGGCCAGCGACGACGCCTGCCGCAGGCCGGTGAAGACATAGGGGAGTGCGCCGGGCAGGCGGACCTTGCGGGCGAAGGTCCAGCCGCTCGCGGCGTACGTGTGCATGAGCTCTTGATGGATGGGGTTGACTTCCCGCAGGCCACGCAGGGTGTTGAGGAAGACCGGGAAGAACACGATGATCGCGGCGACGATGCGGCGGGGGATGCTGCTGGTGGCCTCGAACATGTTGTTGAGGATCGGGGCGAGCGCGATGATCGGCAGGGCGCTGATCACCGCGGCGAACGGGATGGACACCTCGGCGAGCGGCCGGAACCGGCTGGCCGCCATCGCGAACAGCACGCCCAGGATCGCCCCGGCGACCAGCCCGATCAGCGCGTTGGTGCCGCTGGCGAGGGCCGCCTCCCAGACGTTCTGTTTCTGCTCGACCAGCTCGGCCCAGATGGCGCTCGGGGACGGCAGGATGAACGGCGCGATCCGCCCCAGGTCAACGGTCAACTGCCAGGCCAGGATCGCGGCTACGCCGACGACCACCGGCGGGAGAACATTGCGCACCCACTTCATGTCGCGCTCTTCGCGGGCACGCCACGCAACGCCTGCCGTACGGCGGTGACGTGCTCGAAGTATTTCTCGGACTGCCGGGCCGCCTCGTCGCGGGCGGGCAGGTCGACGTCGATGGAGGCGGTGATCCGGCCGGGCCGGGCCGACATGATTACGACCTTGGTCGACAGGAAGACCGCTTCGGAGATGGAGTGTGTGACGAAGACGGTGCTGGTGCCGGTCTTGGCGCAGATGTCGAGCAGCTCGGTCTGCAGCCGTTCCCGGGTCATCTCGTCGAGCGCGCCGAACGGCTCGTCCATGAGCAGCAGCGGCGGCTGCACGGCCAGGGCCCGGGCGATCGCGACCCGCTGCTGCATGCCGCCGGAGAGCTGGGCGGGGTAGTGCCCGGCGAAGTCGGACAGCCCGACCAGCGCGAGCATCTCCTCGGCCTTGGCCTTGCGCGAGGCCTTCTTCAGGCCGCGCAGCTCGAGGGGGAGTTCCACGTTGCGCAGCACGGTCCGCCACTCGAACAGCCCGGCCTGCTGGAACGCGATGCCGTAGTCCTGGTCGCGGCGGGCTTTGTCGGCGCTCTTGCCGGCCACGGTGACCGTGCCGGTGGTCGGCTGGATCAGGTCGGCGACCAGGCGCAGCAGTGTGCTCTTGCCGCACCCGGACGGCCCGATCAGCGAGACGAACTCGCCGTCGCCCACGGTCAACTCGACATCGGAGAGGGCAGTTACCTCGTCGTTCCTGCCCTGGTTGAAGACCTTCGTGACGTTGTCCACGACGACGGCGGTCAAAGCGTTACCACCTCCACGTGGCGCCGGTGCCTCATGAGCGGCACTTCGAGCAGGGTGACGACGCCGGCGACGAACAAGCCCAGCAGGGCCGCGCCGAGCATCGCGGTGTAGACCTTCGCGGGGTCACTGGTGGCCTCGCGGGAGTATTCGATGATCAGGCGGCCGATGCCGCCCCGGGTTCCGGTGGAGATCTCGCCGACCACCGCGCCGACCACCGCGGCCGCCCCGGCCAGGCGCAGCGCCGGGAACAGGTAGGGCAATGAGGCCGGGAAGCGGAGCTTGATCAGCGTGCGCCACCACCCGGCGGCGTAACTGCGCATCAGCTCCACGCCGCTCGCCGCCGGCGACTGCAGACCGCGCAGCATGCCCACCGCGACCGGGAAGAACGCCAGGTAGGAGGCGATCACCGAGACCGTCGCCCAGGGCGGCATGATGGTGCCGCCCCAGCCGGCCACCAGCGGCGCGAGCGCCACCAGCGGCACGGTCTGGCTGAGGATGACGTACGGCAACAGGCCGCGTTCGACGAGCCGGAACTGCTGCATGAGTACGGCGAGCAGCAACCCGACCAGCGCGCCGGTAACGAAGCCGACCGCGGTGATGCCGAACGTGAACGCGCAGGCGTGCAGCACCACGATCCAGACCGGTTGCCCGCCGGTCAGCTCGGGCTTGCCCAGCCGCTGGAACACCGTCCACAGGTGCGGCATGGACAGGTCGTCGGCGCGGGGCAGGAACCGCACCCCGAACAGCACGGTGCCGTCCGGGCTGCCGACGAGTTTGTAGCCCTCCCACAGCGCCGCGAAGATCACGACGCCGAGGAGGACGTACAGGGCTCTCTTCATTTAATAGCCGGGATGATCTGCGAGCCGTAGGCCTCGAGCGTGGCCAGTTTTGCGTCGTGCTGCAGGTAGACCGCGAACTGGTCGACGCCCAGCGCCTTCAGTTCCTCGAGCCGCTTCAGGTGATTTTCCACCGGGCCGAGGATGCAGAACCGGTCGACGATCTCGTCCGGCACGAACGTGGTGTGGCTGTTGCCGGCCCGCCCGTGCTCGGCGTAGTCGTAGCCCTGCCGGGCCTTGATGTAGTCGGTCAGCGCCTGCGGCACCGCGCCGCCGTCGCCGCCGTAGCGCCCGACGATGTCGGCGATGTGGTTGCCGACCATGCCCCCGAACCACCGGCACTGCTCGCGCTGGTGTTCGAGGTCGTCGCCGACGTAGGCGGGCGCGGCCACGCAGAACTTGATCGACATCGGGTCCCGGCCGGCCTTCTCGGCGGCGGCGCGGACCGCGCCGATCATCCAGGCCGCGATGTCCGGGTCGGCGAGCTGCAGGATGTAGCCGTCACCCACCTCGCCGGTCAGGGCCAGGGCTTTCGGCCCGTACGCCGCGACCCAGACCTCCAGCCGCGAGTCGGGCGCCCAGGCGAACTGGAGTTCCTTCTCGCGCAGGGTCACCTTCTCGCCGCTGCCCAGGCCCTTGATGACCTGGACCGCTTCGCGGAGCTGCCCGAGCGTCTGCGGCTGCGCGCCGAGCACCCGCAGCGCCGAGTCGCCCCGGCCGATGCCGCAGATCGTCCGGTTGCCGTACATCTCGTTGAGCGTGGCGAACAGCGACGCGATGACCGTCCAGTCCCGGGTGCCCGGGTTGGTGACCATCGGGCCGACGATCACGCGCTCGGTCTCGTCGAGGATCTTCGAGTAGATGACGAACGGCTCCTGCCACAGCACGTGCGAGTCGAACGTCCACACGTGGCTGAAGCCGGCCGCCTCGGCCTTCTTGGCCATCTCGACCACGCCCAGGGCGGGCGGGTCGTTCTGTAAAACGACTCCGATGTCCATGTGCGCCCCTCAGACCAGGTAGTCGCTGAGCGAGCGGGGAACGTACTTGCCGCGGCCTTTTCGGCCTTGGTATTCGCCGCCGCTGGCGATGACCTCGCCGCGGGACAGGACGGTGTCGACCTTGCCGTCGATCTCCCAGCCTTCCCAGGCCGAGTAGTCCATGTTCATGTGGTGGGTCTCGACGCTGATCCGGGTGCGGCCGTTCGGGTCGTAGAGCACGATGTCGGCGTCCGAGCCGGGCGCGATGATGCCCTTCTTCGGGTACATGCCGAACATCCGGGCCGGCGTGGTCGCGATCGTCTCGACCCAGCGGGCCAGCGACAGCTTCTTGTCGACGACGCCTTGGTAGAGCAGGTCGACGCGGTGCTCGACGCTGCCGATGCCGTTCGGGATCTTGGAGAAGTCGCCGATCCCCATCTCCTTCTGGTCCTTCATGCAGAAGGGACAGTGGTCGGTCGAGACCACGGAGAGGTCGTTGGTGCGCAGGCCCTGCCACAGGTCGGCGCGGTGGCTCTCCTTGCCGGAGCGCAGGGGAGTGGAGCAGACCCACTTGGCACCCTCGAAGCCCGGCGCGCCGAGCTGGTCCTCGAGCGTCAGGTAGAGGTATTGAGGGCAGGTCTCGGCGAAGACGTTGCGACCGAGATCCCGAGCATTCCGGACCTGCTCCAGGGCCTTCGACGCGGACAGGTGCACAATGTAGAGCGGACAGTCGGCGGCCACACTGGCCAGCCAGATCGCCCGGCTGGTCGCCTCGGCTTCGAGCTCCTGCGGGCGGGTGATCCCGTGATAGATCGGATCGGTCTCGCCCCTTTCCAAAGCCTGCTTGACGAGTACGTCGATGGCCGGACCATTTTCCGCGTGCATCATGATCATGGCGCCGTTGTCGCGCGCCTTCTGCATCGCCCGCAGGATCTGGCCGTCGTCGGAGTAGAAGACGCCCGGGTACGCCATGAACAGCTTGAAGCTCGTGATGCCCTCGCTGGCCACCAGCTGGTCCATGGCCTTGAGCGAGTCGTCGTCGACGCCACCGAGGATCATGTGGAAGCCGTAGTCGATGTGGCACTGGTCGGCCGTCTTGGCGTGCCAGGCGGCCAGCCCGTCCTGCACCACCTCGCCGTACTTCTGAATGGCGAAGTCGATGATCGTGGTCGTGCCGCCGATGGCGGCCGCCTTGGTGCCGGTGTCGAACGTGTCGCTGGCCTCGGTGCCGCCGAACGGCATCTGCATGTGCGTGTGCGCGTCGATCGCACCCGGAATCACATACTTCCCGGTGGCGTCGATGATCTCCGGGCCCTCGGGCGCCTGCCCCGGGGCGAAGATCGCCGCGATGGTCTCGCCGTCGACGAGGACGTCGCCGGCGTAGGGCCCGGTCGGCCCGACGACGGTGCCGCCCTTGATCAGGATCGTCACAGTGCCCCCTTCGTTCGCGACTGCGGGGCTCGCAAAACCGGCTCTCTCCTCGCGCTCACAGCTCCACCGTCCGCGTGTAGGCCTCCGGCCGGCGGTCCCGGTAGAACTGCCAGCGCTCGCGGACCGTCTTGATCAGGCCCAGGTCGAGGTCACGGATGATCAGCTCCGGGTTGTGGGTGTCGCCGACGTCGCCGACGAACTTGCCCTCCGGGTCGACGAAGTAGGACTGTCCGTAGAAGTCGTCGTCGCCGAGCTCCTCGATGCCGACCCGGTTGATCGCGCCGATGAAGTACTCGTTCGCCACGGCGCTGGCCGGCTGCTCCAGCTGCCACAGGTAACTCGACAGTCCACGGCTCGTGGCGGACGGGTTGAAGACGATCTGCGCGCCGCCCAGGCCCAGCTCACGCCAGCCCTCCGGGAAGTGCCGGTCGTAGCAGATGTAGACGCCGACCTTGCCGACCGCGGTGTCGAAGACGGGGAAGCCGAGGTTGCCGGGACGGAAGTAGAACTTCTCCCAGAAGCCGTTGACCTGCGGGATGTGGTGCTTGCGGTACTTGCCCAGGTACTTCCCGTCGGCGTCGACCACGGCCGCGGTGTTGTAGAGGACGCCCTCCTGCTCCTTCTCGTACATCGGCAGGACCATCACCAGGCCGAGCTCGGCCGCGAGCGCCTGGAAGCGCTCGGTGGTCGGGCCGGGAATGGACTCGGCGTACTCGTAATATGCGGCGTCCTGCACCTGGCAGAAGTAGGGGCCGTAGAAGAGCTCCTGGAAGCAGATCACCTTCGCCCCAAGGGCTGCGGCGTCACGGGCGTAATCCTCGTGCGCCTTGATCATCGATTCCTTGTCGCCCGTCCAGGTGGTCTGGACGAGAGCGGCGCGGACGATGTCGGTCATGACTGCCCTCCTTGCTTGATCAGTTGCCGGTCACGGGCACGGTGGAAGCGCCTGTGATCGTCTGTCTACTCCCCGTTATACGGCCTTCGCTAGGTCTTGCCTGACGGGTTCAGATGCCGTAGGACACTAACGACACACATCGAGGCGGACAATTGCTCGTAAGTTACAAGTTGTTTCGGGAAGGCAAACTTGATCGAGCTGATTACGGGGTCGGTGGACGATCGAAGTGCTAGGGGCATCGCCGCGGCGGTAGGCCGTCTGGTCAGCGACGGGAGCTTCCCGCCCGGTGCCCGGCTGCCGACCGTGCGGGACGTCGCCCGCGAGCTCGGGGTCAGCCCGACCACCGTCAGCGAGGCCTGGCGCAGCCTCACCCGGGCCGGCGCCATCCAGACCCGCGGCCGCTCCGGCACGTTCGTGGCCGCCCCCGGCGCGCCCCGGGCCGGCTGGCGGTTCGCCCAGATGGGCACGGCCGCCGTGGTCGCCCGCGACCTGTCCACCGGCGTGCCCGACCACGACCTGCTGCCCGACCTGACCGACGCGCTCAAACGGCTCGGCGACGGCCGGCTGACCGCCGGCTACCTCGACGACCCGGTGCTGCCCGCGCTCGAGGAGGTGCTGCGCGACCGCTGGCCGTTCCCGCCCGAGCGGCTCACCGTCGTCGACGGCGCGCTCGACGCCCTGGACCGGGTGATCACCGCCGTGGTCCGTTTCGGCGACCACGTGATCGTCGAGAACCCGGCCTTCCCGCCCCTGCTCGACCTGCTCCAAACCGTCGGCGCGACCGTCCTCGGGGTGCCTCTCGACGACCAGGGCATGCGGCCCGACCGGCTGCACGGGGTCCTCGCCGAGCACCCGGCCGTCGCGGTGTTCCTGCAGCCCCGGGCGCACAACCCGACCGGCGTCAGCCTCTCCGCCACGCGGGCCGCGGAGATCGCCACCATCCTCGGCGAGTTCCCCGGCGCCACCGTCGTCGAGGACGACCACGCCGGCGACATCGCCACCGCGCCACCGGTGAGCCTCGGTTCCTTCCTGCCCGGCCGCACCCTGCACGTGGCCAGCTTCTCCAAGAGCCACGGACCCGACCTGCGGCTGGCCGCGATCGGCGGCCCCGCCTCGCTGGTCGCCGCGGTCGCCGACCGGCGCCACCTCGGCCCCGGCTGGTCCAGCCGGCTCCTCCAAGCCGTGTTGCTGGACCTGCTCACCGACCCCGGCGCGATGGCGCAGGTCGCCGACGCCCGGGGGGCGTACGCCGCCCGCCGCACCGCCCTGCTCACCCGCCTGCACGAGCGCGGCGTGACCGCCACCGCCGCCGACGGCATCAACCTGTGGATGGCCGTCGACGACCAGCAGATCGCCATGGTGTCGCTTGCCGCGCGCGGCATCGCGGTCGCCCCGGGCGCGCCGTTCTGTGTCACCCCGCTCGCCGGCGACCACGTCCGTGTCACGGCCGGCCTGGTCGCCGGCGGCTACGACGACCTGGCCGACGCCCTCGCCTCGGCCGCCATCCTCGACAGCCGCGGCAGCGGCCCCCGAACCCGCCAGCACCCGCGCGGCTGGCGTTAGGCAAGGAGCTCTCCATGTCAGATGACCTGTTGGCCCGTCACCAAGCCGTGCTGCCGGACTGGATGCCCATCTACTACGGCGACGACGCGATCGAGATCGTTTCCGGCTCCGGCCGGCGGGTCACCGACGGCGCCGGCCGCACCTACCTGGACTTCTTCGGCGGCGTGCTGACGAACATGATCGGGTACGACATCGCCGAGATCAACGAGGCGGTGCAGCGGCAGCTCGCCACCGGCGTCGTGCACACCTCGACGCTCTACCTGATCCGGCAGCAGGTCGAGCTGGCCGAGAAGATCGCCCGGCTCTCCGGCATCCCGGACGCCCGCGTCTTCCTCACCAACTCCGGCACCGAGGCCAACGAGACCGCCCTGCTCATGGCCACCAACGTGCGCCGCTCCAACCAGATCCTGGCGATCAAGAACAGCTACCACGGCCGGACGTTCGCGACCATGGCGGTCACCGGCCACCGCTCCTGGTCGTCCAGCTCGCTGAGCCCGCTCAACGTCTCCTGGCTGTCCTCGGCCGACCGGCTGCGCGGGCGGATGGCCCGGCTCAACGACGGCGACCTCGCCGAGGCGGCCGTCGACGACCTGCGCGAGGTGCTCGCCACCGTCACCGCCGGGGACGTGGCCGCGCTGATCGCCGAGCCGATCCAGGGCGTGGGCGGGTTCGTCGCGGCGCCCGACGGGGTGCTCGGGGCGTACCAGAAAGTCTTGAATGAATCTGGCATCTTGCTCATCGCGGACGAGGTGCAGAGCGGGTGGGGGCGCACCGGCGATCACTTCTGGGGCTACCAGGCGCACGGCGTGACGCCCGACCTGATCACGTTCGCGAAAGGGATCGGCAACGGGTTCGCGCTCGGCGGCGTGGTCGGCCGGGCGTCGGTGATGAACGCGGTGCCGGCGATCAGCTTCTCGACGTTCGGCGGAAACCCGCTCTCCGCGGCGGCCGGCAACGCGGTCCTCGACTACGTGCTCTCGCACGACCTCCAGGCCAACGCGGCCGCGGTCGGCACGCTGATCCTGGACGGCCTGCGCGCGCTCGACGCGCCGATCGTGGGGGAGGTGCGCGGCCGCGGCCTGATGATCGGCATCGAGTTCGTGCGCCCCGGCACCACCGAGCCCGACCCGGCCGCGACCGTCCGCGTCTTCGACGAGTGCCGCGCCGGCGGCCTCCTGGTCGGCAAGGGCGGCCTCTACGGCAACGTGATCCGCATCGGCCCCGCCCTGACCCTGACCGAGTCCGAGGCCCGCGAAGGCCTCGCCGTCCTGACCGACGCCATCACCCGGGTCGACGCGGAGTCCCGCATCGCCTGATGGTGGGCGGCCGGGCCGGCGGTTCGCTCACACGATGCCGGCCCGGCCGCCGCCCCCGGTCGGCCGAACCGGAGGCGTTGCCACCGGCCCCGTCGCCCTCCCCGGTGCCCCGCACGCCCCGCAACCCGGACGACCAGGGGGCTGGCCACGGTGGGTTGACAGGCTGAGCGAAGCTGGGATGTGGGGTCGAGCGTGGGCCGGAGGCCTTGACCGTCGGCCCCGCTTGTCCGGTCGCACAGGCTCGGTGAGGCGTCCGGGATGGGGCGGGGCCGACGGAGATTACTTTCCGTTACCGCCTAGCGGAGCCATGGAATGGATCGGTCGAGCAGGCCGCGCGTTTGCAATTCGTGGCGCAACGGGATTTTCTCGTCAATGTATCCGTCCCAATTCACGCCCCAGTGATTGGCGGTGTGAGTTGCTTCACCGAGCAATTGTTTCTGCACCGGGGTGCGATTGCGCCACCACTCGCCGTCGCGGTCGATCGGCATGTCGTCGAGCGGCCGGATCCATCGATAGGTGTAACCGACGAACAGCATCTTGCGGGTCACCGCGCTGCGGTTGACCGAGCGCGAGTGCCACAGCCGGCGGTCGAAGACGAACGCGTCGCCCGGGTTCGCGGTGATCTCCACGGTGCCGCGCGGGTCGCTGCCGTCGTCGGTGCGGTCCAGGGTGTTGCGCAGGTGGCTGCCCGGGATGACCTTGGTGGCGCCGCGGCCGGTGCGGGACAGATCGGACAGCACGTAAGCGACCTTGAGTGACAGCATCGGCCGTGGCTGGTCGCCGAACAGCATCTCCGGGTCGGAGTTCTGCCGGTATCCGTCCTGGTGCCAGCCCCAGGCCGGCGGCGCCTCGTCCGGCGTCGGCGGGGTCACGTCGAGGTGGTTGTGGTGCGAGTAGATGTTCCACCCGGCCAGGCCCCACACGTACGGGAAAGTCGTCGGCTGGGTGAGCAGCTCGCCGAACTCCTCGTCCCGGTCCAGGAAACCGAGCAGGTGCAGGGTCCCGCCGTCCGTGCGCTCGGTGGCGTAGACCCGGTCGACGGCCGCCTCGAGCCGGGCGCGATGCTGCTCGGTGAGCGCGCCGCGAATGAGCAGGATCCCTTCCCGCTGGAATTCGTCGCGCTGTTCGGGCGTGATCGCCTCGAATCCGGTCGGATTCATTTCCGGTCCCCCTCCAGCATTTGTCTGTTCAGTTGTCCCCCGGGGGATCCGGTGCTTCACGATAAAAGACGCACCGACCCGGCTACCGCGTTGCACCGAAGCGAAAACAAATCGCAAATCGGCATCATCAGTGACGCTGAGTAGCGAAGGGTTTTGCTCGGACTTCGAGAACTTTTGCTGGATATGAAGAAACTTGGGTTCACTGTGGACGAAACTTCTCGGTAATCTGCGCGGACAGCTATCCAAAGGAGAGCGTCAATGAATCGCCGCCAACTCCTCGGTGCCGCCGCAGCCGCGGGCGCCGCCAGCACTCTCGCCGCTCCCACCGCCGCTTCGGCCGGCGCCGGCGGTTCTCTGCACCGTGTGCCGCGTGACCAGATCAGCGTGCAGCTCTACACGCTGCGCAATCAGCTCCAGATCGACCTCGCCGCCAGCCTCGCCGAGCTCGCCGAGATCGGTTACAGCCGGGTCGAGCACGCCGGCTTCGTCAGCCGTACGGCGGCGGAGTTCCGCGCCGCGCTCGATGCCGCCGGCATCCGGGCCACCTCGGGCCACGTCGGCATCCCGCAGCCGTTCGACGCGAACGTGTGGGAGCAGGCCCTCGAAGATGCCAACGTGGTCGGCAACCACTTCATCGTCCACCCGTTCTTCGGGCAGGGCCCGACCGGGCCGATCCGCGACGCCGCCGTCTACCGGGCCTTCGCCCGCGACCTCAACCGGGCCGGCGCCCTCGCCCGGCGAGCCGGGCTCGACTTCGGCTACCACAACCACCACGCCGAGTTCTTCCGGCAGAACGGCACGAGCCAGACGGGGTACGACATCATCACCGGCGAGACCGACCCGCGGAACGTGCACCTCGAGGTCGACCTGTTCTGGGCGTTCCGCGGCGCACACGACCCGGTCGACCTGATCTCGCAACTGCGCGGGCGGATCAAGCAGGTCCACGTCAAGGATCTCGACGTCAACGCGAGCTTCGCCGACCCGGGTGACGGGCTGATCGACTTCGGCCGGATCTTCGCCCGCTCCCGGGAGGCCGGCCTGATCGAATACATCGTCGAACGCGACGACGCCGGGTCACCGCCGCGCACTCCGGCGCAGGCCCTCGACACCGCCCGGGTCGGGTTCAACTATCTGGCCGGGCTGCGGTTCTGATGCTCCGCCGTACCGGATTAGTGGCATTTGTCGGCGCAGCCGTGCTTGCTGTCCCGGCCGTGGCCATGGCTCATCCGGGCCATGAGTTGCCGCCCTCGTCCGACTTCCAGAAGGTCACCCTCGACGACTTCCCGGGGGAGCCGATCGCCCTCGCCGTCCTGCCCGACCGGCGGGTGCTGCACACCGCCCGCAGCGGCGAGGTCCGCATCCACGAGCCGTCGACCGGCCGCAACGTCCTGGCCGGCAGGATCCCGGTCTACCTGCACGACGAGGAGGGGGTGCAGGGCGTCGCGATCGATGCCGACTTCTCGCGGAATCACTGGGTGTACATCTACTACTCACCGCCGCTGAACACCCCGGCCGACGACCCGGCGACCCCGATCTTCAACGAGGGGGACGCGCCGTCCACCGGTACCGCCGCCGACTTCGCGCCGTTCAAGGGCGTCATGCGGCTGTCCCGCTTCAAGCTGACCGGCAACACCCTGGTATTGCCTTCGGAGCAGCGGATCATCGAGGTCGGGACCGACCGGGGGATGTGCTGCCACGTCGGCGGGAAGATCGACTTCGACAGCCAGGGCAACCTGTATCTGTCCACCGGCGACGACAGCAACCCGTTCTTCTCCGACGGCTACGCCCCGATCGACGAGCGTGCCGACCGCAACCCGGTGTTCGACGCGCAGCGCTCCGCCGGCAACACCAACGACCTGCGCGGCAAGCTGTTGCGGATCAGGGTCGGGCGCAACGGCGGCTACACGATCCCGCGCGGCAACCTCTTCCGGCCCGGTACGGCGCAGACCCGCCCCGAGATCTACGCGATGGGCCTGCGCAACCCGTTCCGGTTCACCGTCGACCCGGTGACCGACGTCGTCTACCTGGCCGACTACTCGCCCGACGCGCAGGTGGCCAACCCGGCCCGCGGTCCCGCCGGTCAGGGCCGCTGGATGGCGATCGACAAGCCGGCGAACTACGGCTGGCCCTACTGTGTTGCCCCCGACCAGCCCTACGTCGACTACGACTTCGCCACCGGGGTCTCCGGCGCGCCGTTCGACTGCAAGCATCCGGTCAACGCGTCGCCGCACAACACCGGTTTGCGTAACCTGCCGCCGGTGGAGAAGGCCGAGGTCATTTACTCGTACGGCGCGAGCACGGCGTGGCCCGAGCTGGGCACCGGCGGCATCGGCCCGATGGGTGGCCCGGCGTACTCCTACTCCCGGACCCTGCGCTCGCCGTTCAAGTGGCCGGCCACGTTCGACGGCCTGCCACTGTTCGCCGAGTGGACCCGCGACTACGTCAAGGCGTTCCACCTGGACCGCCGTAACCAGGTCACCCAGATCGACCCGGTCCTGCCGGAGATCGTCTTCGACAACCCGATGGACCTGGAGTTCGGCCCGGACGGCGCGCTCTACGTCCTCGAGTACGGCGACGGTTACTTCAGCGAGAACCCCGAGGCCCAGCTGGCCCGGATCGACTACGTCCGGGGCAACCGCACCCCGATCCCGAAGATCTCGGCCACCCCGGCGTCCGGCCAGGCCCCACTGACCGTGACGTTCTCCAGCGCCGGCACCACCGACCCCGACGGCGACACCCTGTCGTACGCCTGGGACTTCGACGCCGACGGCCGGGTCGACTCGCGTGCCCCGAACCCGACCTACACGTTCACCGGGAACGCCGACTACCGCCCGGTCCTCAAGGTCACCGACAGCACCGGCCGCTCGGCCAATGCCGAGGTGCTCCTCCCGGTCGGCACCCTCGCGCCCGTGGTCACGTTCGTGACCCCGACCGAGGATCAGCCGTTCAGCTTCGGCGACACGGTCACCTATCAGGTGGCGGTGACCGACGACGCCCCGATCGACTGCGCGCGGGTGACGGTGAGCTACATCCTCGGCCACGACCAGCACGGCCACCCACTGTCCACGTCGTCCGGCTGCACCGGCTCGATAACCACGTTCCTCGACCCCGGCCACGCCGGATCCGACAACCTCACCGCCGTCTTCGTGGCGTCCTACACCGACACCGGCGCCCCGCCGCGAACCGGCAGCGCGACCGTGGTGCTGACTCCGGCCGCCTGACCGCAGCGCCGGCCGGGCCGAGGGGGCCCGGCCGGCCTGTCACTTCGCCGGGTGCGGATGCAGCGTGACCAGCAGCAGCGCGTCGAGCAGGCGGAACCAGTCGGGTTCGGCCAGGTCGCGCCCGGCCAGCCCGGCCAGCGAGCCGAGCAGCCGCCCGGCCAGCTCGGCCGAATTTTCCCCGGTCGCCTCGGCGATGGTCTGCACGTCCCGGCGGAACCGGGGCGTGCGGCCGAGCCGAACCAGCGAGGCCGGCAGCGCGGCCGGCTCCACCGCGGCGCCGCCGGCCGGTTCGAGGTGGAGCATCAGCGTCGCGCCGTGCGCCCGGGCGAGCCGGTCGATCGCGTCCACCGTGGGGTTGCCGCGGCCGTTCTCGAGGTTCGCGATGTACGGCACCGAGAGGCCGGCCTCGGCCGCCACCGAGGCCAGGGTGCGCCCGCTCGCCGCACGCAGAGCACGTAACTGCCGGCCCAGATCCACACCGCACTCCTGTTCCCTCGGGACATCAAACTCGATGCCTATCCTGTCAGAATAGGCTCCGTGATCGAAGCACTGCGGATCCGTGACTTCCGGCTGCTCTGGTTCGCGCGCCTGATCAGCCTGCTCGGCGCGTGGCTGATGGCGGTGGCGATCCCGGCGTACGTGCTGGAATTGACCGGCTCGCTGGCCGCGACCGGCCTCACCCTGGCCGCCGAGTTCCTGCCCCCGGTGTTGATCGGGCCGCTCGGCGGCGTCCTCGCCGACCAGTGGGACCGCCGCCGCCTGATGATCGCGACCGACCTGCTGCGCGCCGTCGCGATCGCGCTGCTGCTGCTCGTCCGCGAGCCGGGCGACGTGTGGCTGGTCTACCTCGCGCTGATCGCCGAGAGCGTCGGCACCGTGGTGTTCCGCCCGGCCGCCCAGGCGAACACACCCGCCGTGGTCGGCACCGGCAGCGCGCTGACCGGCGCCAACGCACTCAACGCGATCACCGACGGCACCGTGCGTCTCGTCGGCGCGCCACTGGGCGGGGTGCTGCTCGGCGTGGCCGGATTCGGCGCCCTGGTCTGGATCGACATCGCCACGTATGTCGTGTCGGCTGCCGCGATCCTGATGACGTCCCGCCTGGTGACCCCGGTGCGCCATCGCGGCCCGGTCGAACTGCGGGCGGGACTCGCGTTCCTGCGCACCGACCGCACCCTGACCTGGCTGCTGGTGGTCCTCACGCTGTTCCTCGCCGCGAACGCGTCGCTGTCCGCGCTGCTGGTGCCGTTCGGGGTGCGGGTGCTCGGCGGCAGCGCCCAGATCGGCCTCGTGATGTCGGCGCTCGGCGTGGGCTTCCTGCTCGGCGCGCCGCTGATCCGCCGGCTCATCGACCGGACGCCACCCGGATACCTGCTGGGCGCCCTGCTCGCCGCGACCGGCGCCGGCTTCGTGCTCCTGTTCACGTCGCGGTCGCTGGTCACCGCCCTGCCGGCGGCGGTGCTGATCGGCGGCTTCGGGTCGGCGGCGCTGGTCACCGCGCAGACCACCGTGCAGCGCCGCACCCCGAACCCGGTGCTGGGCCGGGTGAGCGCGGTGCAGTTCACCGGTGAGGCGGTCGCCACCCTGCTCGGCGCGCTCGCCGGCCCGGCCATCACCGGCGCCCTGTCCCTGACCGCAGCCGCCTACCTGGCCTGCGCCGCCACCGTCCTGAGCGGCCTGCTCGCGGTCCTGCTCCTGCCCCGAACACGAACACAGCCGACTCCGGCCTAGCGCAAGCCCGCGACCAGGGCGAACTCCCCGTCCGCGCTGCGCCGGACGGTCAGCGGCGGGTAGCCGGCCGCACCCAGCATCGCGGTCAGCTCCTCCGCGGAGCGGTGGTAATAGCGCCACAGGTGGACGCGTTGCCCGGCCGGCAGCGCGAGCCGGCCGGCCGGCGTCACCGGCCCGGTGAGGCGGATTCGCAGGTAGCGTTCGCGGGTCTCGCCATCGAAGCCGATCTCCGGGTCGCGCGTGGAGTGCAGGATGTTAGGAGTGGTGTCGCTCTCCTGGAACGAGACGAACCGGTCCCAGGTCGCGGCGCCGCCGCCCATGTAGGAGAAGCGGGCGTCGATCTCACCGGTCGCCGCCAGGTGGTCCACGATGCGGTCGAGCTCGTCCGGGGTGAACGTCATGTCGACCATCTTGGATGACCGGAGCGGCTGGTGGGCCGGCTACTCCTTCCGGTCCTTGTCGTCCATGATCGGCTTGACGATCGGCTCCTTGCTCGGCTTCTCGGTGGTCATGAAGACGAGGGCGAAGATCACCGCGACGACGGCGAGCGGGATGCCGGCGAACAGGAGGGTTCCTTCAAGATCGCTCACCGGCCAAAGATACGCCGGTCGGCGCCAGCCGGTTCTGCGCCGCGCAGAGGCCGGCCAGAAGTACGCCGCAGAGCACCTGCACGCCGAGCGCGACCGCGGAGTGCACCGCCCAGGCGCCCACCAGGGTCGGGCCGCCCCAGGCGCCGGGGAGCACCTGCGGGTCGGGGGTGAACGGATGACCGATCGCGGCGATCGTGTCCGGGCGCAGCGGGTACAGGTAGCCCGAGTACGCGACGAACAGCTGCATCGCCGCCGCCGCGAAGGCCAGCAGCGCCGGGACGAACACCAGCAGACTGTGCCGCAGGACGCGGACCGGGCCGGGGCTGACGTCGTGCCCGGCCGGGCCGGCGCCGACGACCGGGAAGCGGGCCGCCATCCGCAACTGCAGGCGTGCCGCCGGCCCGGCCAGCCCGGTCAGGGCCATCGGGATCGCGGCGAGGGCGAGGGGCAGCCCGGTCAGGCCACGGACGAGCGGTTCGAGGATCCAGCGGCGTACTCGTGATCGCATGTTCCGACCCTGCCGAACCGCGGCGGTGCGGACGACCGGGGCAGCACGTCCTCGATGGTTCGGCTATCCGCACCCCCACGCGATCGCGGTGCCGAACGTGAGGTCGGCCAGCAGGCGCAGGGCCTCGTCGACGGCGCCCCGCTCACCGGCCCACTCGTAGGTCAGAACGCTCTCGCCGTACCGCTCCGGTGCCGTCACCCGGCCGCCGTACGGCCACCACTCCGAAGACCCACACAAGCACGGCATTGACGAGTACGGCGAGCCAGCCGACGTTGGCGATGTGCGCGACCGGCCAGGCGAGCGCGGCGGCCGCCAGCAGACCGGCGATCCACGCCGGCGCGATGCGGCGCAGGACGGCGGCGCCGAGCAGCAGGGTGAGCGGAAAACAAAGACCAAGAGGCTTGATGAGTACGGCGGCGCCGCTCGCGTCGACCAGGTCGGTGTCGCCGAGCGAGACATGGATGGTGTTGAAGCCGTACGCCACGTTGCCGGCCGCGCCGAACACGCCGACCACCAGCAGGACCGCGGCCGGCACGCCGTGGCCGAGGGTCGCCAGCCGGAGCATCACGAGGGTGTAGCCGGCGGCGCCGAGGACATGGAACACGGCGGCGGCCGGGTCGGCCCAGCCGCGGGTCGCGTACAGCAGGTCGGCGATCAGATAGACGGCGGGCGCGACCAGCAGCGACCCGGTGAGCACACGTTCCAGAGGTGTCGAGTTCATGGCTTTCAACCTCGTCGCGCCGGGCCCGCCGGGCATCCGGGCCGGCCCTCCCACAAATGCCGGGTTAACCCTGGTCACAGCGCGCGCCGGCGCTGGCACGATACAGGCGTGCTGCGCTGGGTGGTGGGTGCGGCGACCGGTGCGCTGGTCGCCGGTGGCTTCGCGCTCGGGGTGCACGTCGGCAACCTGCACAACGGACTGATCGCGGTGTCGTTCGCCGCGGTCGGGCTGTACGTCCTGCACCGCCGCCCGGGCAACCGGGAGGGCCGGCTGTTCGTCGCGGTCGGCGCCGCCCACGCGGTGATGTTCGCGGGCCGGCAGTACGGCCTGCACGCCGGGCCGTTGCCGGGCGCCTCGTGGCTCGGCTGGCTCGGCGTCTGGCCGCTGCCGCTGGTGCTGGTGCTGGTCGGGGTGGCGGTGATGTGCTTCCCGACCGGGCGGCTGCCGTCGCGCGCGTGGGCGCCGGTGGTCGGCGTACTGGCCGCGGTGGGATTGGTCCTTGCCCTGGTCTCGGCCCTGTGGCCGGTCGAGCAGGCCCGCACCGGCCTGGTCGCGGGCCACCCGTTCGCGGTGCCGGGTCGGGCGGCCGCGGAGGCTTTCTACGACGTCGCCCGGCCGGTCGGCTATCTGCTGTTCCAGCTGACCTGGGTGGCGTGCGTGGTGGTCCGGGTGCGGCAGGCGCGCGGGGCCGAGGCCCGCCAGCTGCGCTGGTTCCTCTTCGCGGCTACGGTGTCGGCCGCGGTGATGGTGGCCGGCCTGGTGGTCTGGGGATCGCCGGTGTCGGGCACGCTGACGGCGCCGCTGCTCGCCGTGGCGGCCGGCGCCGCGATCCTGCGGTACCGGCTCTACGACATCGACCCGGTGATCAACAAGTCGCTGGTCCTCGGCGCGATGGCGGCCGTGGTGACCGCGGGTTACGCCATCGTCGTGACCGGCATCGGCCGCCTCGTCGACGGACACGGCACGCTGCTGTCGATCGTGGCCACCGGTCTCGTCGCGGTCGCGTTCGCGCCGCTGCGCGCCCGGGTGCAGCGGCTCGCTGACCGGCTTGTCTACGGGCGGCGGGCCACCCCCTACGAGGCCCTCGCCCGGCTGTCGGCGCACTTCACCGCCCCGGCCGGCGGCCTCCTCGACGGCATCTGCACCACCGTGGCCGACGCGGTCGGCGCGCGCCAGGTGATGCTGTGGACCGGCCCGGCCGACGACCTGCGCGCCGCGTCCGCCTGGCCGCCGGCGACACCGCTGCCGCCCGGCCCGCACACGCTGGCCGACCTGGCGGCCGGCCCGCGTCCGGTGGGCAAGCAGGCGGGCGGCCCGCGCACGTTGGCCGACCTGGCGGCCGGCCCGCGTCCGGTGGGCAAGCAGGCGGGCGGCCCGCGCACGACGGAAGACTTGGCGGCCGGCTCGCTTCCGGTGGACAAGCGGGCGGGCGGCCCGCGCGCTCTCGAAGCGCCGGTGGCGGTCGAGGTGTGGCACGACGGCCGGTTCCGCGGGGCGCTCGCCGTGACCATGGCGCCGGGCGCCGTCCTGTCGGCCGCCGAGCAGCGCCTGGTCGGGGACCTGGCTGCGCAGGCGGGGCTCGTTCTGGAGCTGCGGGCGACCGCCCAGCGGCTGATCGTGGCCGGGGACTCTGCCCGCCGGCGGCTGGAACGCGACCTGCACGACGGTGCGCAGCAGCGCCTCGTCACCGTCGCGATGGAGCTCGGCGCGGTGGTGCGGCTGGCCGGCGACACCGAGGTCGCGGCGCGGGCCGAACAGGTCCGCCGGCAGTTGCTCGAGGCCACCGCCGAGCTGCGCGAGATGGCGCGCGGCCTGCACCCGGCCGTGCTGACCCAGGACGGCCTCGAAGCCGCGATCGAGTTCCTCGCCGACCGGTCGGCGCTGCCGGTGCGGCTGACCATCTCGGTGCCGCGGCGGTTGCCGGCCGAGGTCGAGTCGACCGCCTACTTCGTGGTCAGCGAAGGCCTGACCAACGCGGCCAAGCACTCAGGCGCCGGCACGGTCGCGGTCCGGGTGGAGTTCGCCGAGGCCAGCCCGACCGCTCTCGCCGAGGCCGGCCTGACCGCTTTTGCCGGGGCTGGCCCGACCGCTTTCGCCGGGGCCGGGCCGACCGCTTTTGCCGAAGCCGGGCTGGCCGTCGAGGTGTTCGACGACGGCTGCGGTGGTGCGGCTGTGCGGGCGGGTGGTGGGCTGGAAGGGCTGGCTGACCGGCTGGCCACGCTGGACGCCCGCCTTGTCGTCGAGAGCGGCCCGGGCGGCACCCGGCTGCGGGCGGTGATCCCGTGCGGGTGATGCTCGCCGACGACGCGGTGCTGTTCCGCGAGGGCATGGCCCGCATCCTCGCCGATGTCGGGTTCACCGTGACCGGGCAGGCCGGCGACGGCGCCGCGCTGCTCGGCCTGGTGCGCGCCGACCCGCCCGACGTCGCTGTGCTCGACCTCCGGATGCCGCCCGGGTTCGCGGCCGAGGGCATCGACACCGCGGCGGCGATCCGCGCGGCCGCGCCCGGCGTCGGTTTGATGCTGTTGTCGCAGTACGTCGAGGTGCACCACGCGCTGCGGCTGATGACCGAATTCGACGGCGGCGTGGGCTACCTGCTCAAGGACCGCGTCTCCGACCTCGGCGCGTTCGGGACCGACGTGCGGAAGGTGGCCCGTGGCGAGACGGTGATCGACCCCGAGCTGGTGGCCCGGCTGGTCGCCCGGCGGCGGGTGCGCGATCCGCTGGACGCGCTCACCGACCGGGAGCGGGCGGTGCTGGCGCTGATGGCGCAGGGCCTGTCCAACGCCGCGGTCGCCGCCGACCTGCACCTGGCGATCAAGACGGTCGAGGCGCACGTGACCTCGATCTTCACCAAGCTGGGGCTGTTCCAGCACGAGCGCGAGCACCGGCGGGTGCGGGCCGTGCTGACCTTCCTCCGGGCCTGACGAACGGCCTTACGAACGGGCCGGGCAGCGTTCCGGTACGGTTTGCGCGCCGGTTCCTTACCCGTGGCCCAGCTGTGGTGGAAACCTGAAATCGGCTTACAAGTCGACTAACCCCTGGCCAACAGCGGTGGAACTCTCAACACGTCGGCCCGAAGGTCTTCAGGTCTGACTTTTCCGGAGCCAGTCTGGCCCGGTGACAGAGTCAACGGTCATTCTGGCCCTGGTGGTCATCACCGCACTCGGTTTTGACTTCACCAACGGGTTCCACGACACCGCGAATGCGATGGCCACGTCCATCGCCACGAACGCGCTGCGGCCGAAGGTGGCCGTCGCCCTCTCCGGTCTGCTCAATCTCATCGGCGCGTTCCTCTCGGTCGAGGTCGCGCTGACCGTCACCAATGCCGTCGTGAAGATCCAGAATTCGGACGGTACGCCGAAGCCCTCGCTGACCGAGCACGGCGGCGAGGCCCTCCTGATCATCGTGCTCGCCGGCCTGGTCGGCGGCATCGTCTGGAACCTGCTCACCTGGCTGCTGGGCCTGCCGTCCAGCTCGTCGCACGCGCTGTTCGGCGGGCTGATCGGCGCGAGCATCGCCGGCCTCGGCTGGGCCGGCGTCAACTGGAACGGCAACGGCAGCAAGCTCGACGGCGTCGTCGGCAAGGTGATCCTGCCGGCCATCATGTCGCCGGTCATCGCCGGTGTCGTCGCGGCCGTCGGCACCTGGCTGATCTACCGGGTGGTCACCGGCGTCGCGCAGCGGTTCACCGACAACGGGTTCCGCTGGGGCCAGATCGGCAGCGCCTCGCTGGTCTCGCTCGCGCACGGCACCAACGACGCGCAGAAGACGATGGGTGTGATCACCCTGGCGCTGATCGCGACCGGCGACTGGACCGACACCAAGAACATCCCGCTCTGGGTGAAGATCGCCTGCGCGCTGGCGATCGCGCTCGGCACCTACCTGGGTGGCTGGCGGATCATCCGTACGCTCGGCAAGGGCCTGGTCGAGATCGCGCCGCCGCAGGGCATGGCGGCCGAGTCGGCGTCGGCGGCGGTCATCCTGGCCTCCAGCCACCTCGGCTTCGCGCTGTCGACCACGCACGTGGCCACCGGCTCGATCCTGGGGTCCGGGGTCGGCAAGCCGGGCGCGCAGGTGCGCTGGAAGGTGGCCGGTCGGATGGTCGCGGCCTGGCTGATCACGCTGCCCGCGGCGGCGATCGTCGGCGCGGTCATGTGGTTCCTCGGTGATCTGATCGGCGGGCTCGGCGGCGCGATCCTGATCTTCGTGCTGCTGCTGGTCGCGGCCGGGTACATGTACCTGCGCTCGCGCCGGGAGCCGGTCGGTCATCACAACGTCAACGACGAGTGGGAAGGCGCGCCGGAGCCGGAGCGCGTGCCCGCGGGGAGCGCCTCATGAGCGACAACTTGGGATTCGCCCTTGAAGGGGCATGGAAAGTGCTGTTCGCTGGGCTTATCCTCGGCGCCGGCCTTCCGCTGCTGTTCGCGTTGGGCATCCGGTCCCTCGCCTGGGGCGCCGGCGGCGAGGCCGAGGTGCACGAGAGCGGGGTCGGTGGGCCGAAGGCTCAGCCGATCGGCACCGTGATCGGCTGGATCCTCTTCGCGATCGTGCTGGCCGGCATCGTGCTGGGCATCACGTTCGTCGTTGCCAGCGGCTTCGGCAAGGCGCTGAGCTTCGAGCACATCTACCCGACGATCATCGACAAGCACTGACAGGGAGCCGGAAGTGAGCGACCGTTCGAACTTCCTGACACGCAGCGTGCAGTGGCTGCGCGCCGGCTACCCGACCGGCGTGCCGCGGCAGGACTATGTCGCCCTGCTCGGCGTGCTGCGCCGCAAGCTGACCGAGGACGAGATCCGGGGCATCGCCAAGGATCTCGCCGAGCAGTCGACGGTCTCCGACGACCCGATCAGCGGGCAGGACATCGAAGAGTTGATCAAGGAATCGATGCTGCAGAACGCGACGCCCGCGGACGTGGCGCGGGTGTCGGCACACCTCGCGGCCGGTGGCTGGCCGCTGGTGGATCCACCAACCGAATGATGAACCTCACATGAACGGCCGGGTGCGATGCGCCCGGCTGTTCTCTTTCTGCGACGATCCCGCTACGTACCGCTCACATTTGGGAAACATGAGGTTAACGAGGGTCGAACTTCGAAGAGGTGACGTTCATCCTCTAGCAACCGCACAGCAGCGCAGGTGACCATCGCTTTGTGACACAAGCTTCGGTGGTCCTCGCCCTGGTCATCGTGACGGCACTCGCCTTCGATTTCACCAACGGGTTCCACGACACGGCGAACGCGATGGCCACGACCATCGCCACCAAGGCGCTGAAACCGAAGACGGCGGTCGCCCTGTCGGGCGTCCTCAATCTCGTCGGCGCCTTCCTCTCGGTCCAAGTGGCGCTCACCGTCACCAACGCGGTCGTCAAGATCCAGAACTCGAACGGCACGCCCAAGGCGTCGCTCGTCGCGGGTGGTGGCAGCGCCCTGCTGCTGATCATCCTGGCCGGCCTGGTCGGCGGCATCATCTGGAATCTGCTCACCTGGCTGCTCGGCCTGCCGTCGAGCTCCTCGCACGCGCTGTTCGGCGGCCTGATCGGCGCCACCATCGCGGGTCTCGGCTGGGCCGGGGTCAACTGGAACGGCGACGGGTCGAAGCTCGACGGCGTCGTCGGCAAGGTCCTGCTGCCCGCGCTGCTGTCACCGGCCATCGCCGGGGTGGTCGCCGCCGCCGGCACCTGGCTGGTCTACCGCATCACGGCCGGCCTCGCCGCGCGCTACACCGACCGGGGCTTCAAGTGGGGCCAGATCGGCAGCGCCTCGCTGGTCTCGCTCGCGCACGGAACCAACGACGCGCAGAAGACCATGGGCGTCATCACGCTCGCGCTGATCGCGACCGGCGACTGGACCGACACCAAGAACATCCCGTTCTGGGTCAAGGTCGCCTGCGCCCTCGCCATCGCGCTCGGCACCTACCTGGGTGGCTGGCGGATCATCCGCACCCTCGGCAAGGGCCTGGTCGACATCGCGCCGCCGCAGGGCATGGCCGCGCAGTCCAGCTCGGCCGCGGTCATCCTGGCCTCCAGTCACCTCGGTTTCGCGCTGTCGACCACGCACGTCGCCACCGGCTCGGTGCTCGGCTCCGGCGTCGGCCGCACCGGCGCCCAGGTGCGCTGGCGGGTGGCCGGCCGGATGGTCCTGGCCTGGCTGATCACGCTGCCGGCCGCCGCCGTGGTCGGCGCCCTGACCTGGGCGCTCGGTAACGTGATCGGCGGCCTGGCCGGCGCGCTGACGATCTTCGCCCTGCTGGTGGTGTTCTCGGTCGGGGTGTGGATGCGCTCGCGCCGGGTGCCGATCAGCCACCGCAACGTCAATGACGACTGGGACTCGGTGGCCGAGACCCCGGCCCCGGCCGACCCCGCCCGCGTCCCCGTCACCGCCGCCTGAGTAGAGAGCTTCCGATCATGCACAACCTCGGTTTCGCCCTCGACGGCGCGTGGCGGGTGCTGCTCGCCGGACTGGTGCTCGGCGCCGGCCTGCCGGTTCTGTTCGCCCTCGGCATCCGGTCGCTCGCCTGGGCCGACGCCGGCGGCGTGGCCCGGCCGGCCGGGCGCACGCTCGGTTACGGGCTGTTCGCCGTCGTCATCCTCGGCGTGCTGCTCGGCATCACGTTCATCGTCGCGACCGGCTTCGGCAAGGCGCTGAGCTTCGAGCACATCTACCCGACGATCGTTCCCAAGCACTGAACGGCCCGCTGTTGATGTGAGCAGTCGGGTGACGGCCGCCGTGCGGTTGTGGAAGCCGTCACCCGTACCGTAAAAGTGGTTATTTCTGTAGTTTTCGGGCGAGGACCCCGATGTCGGCCTGGTCGGTGAAGAGGCCGTCGATGCCGGTGTTGAGATAGGTGATCTGCTCGTCGATCGCCCGGCCGTAGGCGTTCGGGTCCGTGCCGACCTGGTAATCCTTCGGCAGGAACTGGTTCTCGGCGCGGAACGTGTAGGGGATGACCTTGACGCCGGCCGCGTGCGCGTCGCGGACCAGGCTGGTGGGCGCGCCCAGGGTGTTGTCGGCGTTCCGCGGGATGACCTGGTTCTTGTCGGGACCGATGCCGTCCGCGTAACGGGACAGCTCCTTCAGCCCGGACGGCGTCAGATATTCGGCGTACGTCGTGGTGTCGTTGAACGGCGATCCCGACGCGCTGGTCAGGAAGATCAGGTCGACCTTCGCCCGGCTCCGGATGTCACGCAGGTTGGCCGCCTCGAACGACTGGATCCACACCTTGGCGCCGCGCCGGTTGAGACCGGCCCGGTCGAGCGTGCGCAGCAGCGGCGTCTCCAGCTCCAGACCCAAGCGGCGGAAGTACGTGGGGTGCTTGGTCTCCGGGATGACGCCGAGGTCGCGGTCCAGCTCCTTGGACAGGCGGGCCCGCAGATCGAGCATCTCCTGGAACGTCGGCACCTCGAAGAGGCCGTTATAGAGCGTGTTGCGCTGCCGGACGGCAGGCAGTCGCTCGACCGCACGCAGCGTCTTCAGCTCGGCCAGCGTGAAGTCCTCGGTGAACCAGCCGGTCACGCTGACCCCGTCGAGCGACACGGTCTTCTTGCGCGACGCGAACTCGGGCCGGCCCGCCACGTCGGTGGTGCCGCCGATCTCCGGCTCGTGCCGGCAGACCAGCACGTGGTCCTTCGTCGAGACCAGGTCGGGCTCCAGGTAGTCGGCGCCCAGCCGGGCCGCCAGCTCGTACGACGCGAGCGTGTGCTCAGGCCGGTAGCCGGACGCGCCGCGGTGCCCGAAGACCTCGCTCGTCCTCGTGCGGCCGTTCGCAAACGCCACCGCCGGGGCGGTGGCCGCCCCCAGCGCGGGTCCTGCAGCGGCGGCGGCGCCCAGCAAAAGCACCTGACGTCGGTCGGCCACGAATTCCTCCACGGGACGCGGCGCCCGGCGTCCGTCGCCGGGGCTCCCGCTGGCAGTCGACCGTCTGCGAAAGACCGAGCGGCAACCTCGACGTGGCGATCACGAGAACGACATGAAAAGTCAGTCAGCCGCCGACGCCGAACTCGTTGCCGTCCGGGTCGAGGTAGACCGCTTTGCGTACGCCGTTGTCGTACTCCTCGCGCTTGTCCGGCTCGAGGCCGCGCGCCGCGATCCGCGCGACCCAGCCGTCGAAGTCGTCGACGAACACGGTGATCAGCCCGTGCCCGGCGTGCTCCGGCTTGACGGCGATGTAGACCGATCGGCCCTCGGCGACCTCCCAGACCGCCTCGATGTCGTTCGGGATGAACGCCGGCGGGGTGCCGAGCAGTGTTTCGTACCAGCTCAGGGCCCGTTGGTAGTCGCTGACCGGGATGCCGGCGAAGAGGGTGAGGTCCATCCCGCGATGCTAATCCGTGGCTCTCTTCCGAGGGATCTCCAACATTTGGCACACTTGCTGGTTTTTTGCCGCATCTGCCCTGGTAGATCGGCTGAACGACCTATGTGGATCGCCATAGTGGATCTCCAGAGGCACGTTTGCGCTGAGTGCGGGTGGGTGAACATCGCAGTACAGTTCCGCTCGCCCCTTGATCACCCGCAATCCGGAGGTCCCTTCGATGGCAAGCTGGGTTCTCATTCCCTGCTTGAAGACGCTGTTCGCGGAGTTCGACCGGATCGCGCCGAGTCGCGACAAGGCCAGCGACGGCAGCATCGGTGACACCGCGCATTCGCAGGAGTCGTCCGACCACAACCCGGACGAGACGGGCAACGTGCCCATCCACGATGCCGACAAGGTCAACGAGGTCCACGCGATCGACGTGGACAACAACCTGAACGAGAGCGACCTGACCATGGAGAAGGTCGTGCAGTTCCTGCTCGGCCGCTGCCGGTCGGGCGCCGAGAAGCGGCTGCGCTACATCATCTACAACAAGCGCATCTGGTCCGCGTCGTCCAGCTGGGTGCAGAAGACCTACACCGGCGCGTCGCCGCACACCGAGCACGCCCACTTCTCGGCCTCGTACACCACTTCCCTCGAGGCCAGCACGGCTTCCTGGCACCTGGAGGACATTCCCGTGGCGCTGACCGCTGCCGACAAGACCTGGATCACCAACACGATCGTGGCCCAGACGCAGAAGGCGATCGACTCACGGCTTGCCGCCATCGGCAAGGAGGTCACCACCGACTACCGGGTGGCCGGCACCAACACCCCCGGTTCCACCTACACCCGGAACCTGGCCGACCTGAGCGGCGACGTCTGGTTCGCGGCCATGGTCGGCACCACCCGGGCCGGCGACCCGCTGCCGCCGGACGGCGTCTTCGCCAAGCTCCTCGAGGACCTGGCCGTGCTGACCGCCAAGGTGGACTCCCTCACCGCGCAGATCGAGAAGGCGGCCTGAAATCGGCCGGCCGGCGGCCCACGCCGCCGGCCGGCAGGGCCGATAATCGCGGGATGCTCTCCGACGACCTCACGCGTACCGTCGCGCTCGCCCGCGAAGCCCTCGGCGCCGTCGCCGATCTCGACTGGCAGGCGCCGGCCGGCAGTCTGACCTGGACGTGCTGGGAGACGGTCGAGCACATGAGCGACGACCTGTTCGTCTACGCGGCCCAGCTCGGCCCGGCGACGCCGTCGCTGACCACCCACGTGCGGTTCGGCTGGAGCCGGCGGCGCGACGGCGGCCCGGCCCTGACGATCTTCGTCGATCCGGCCGAGGGCAACCGGGCGCTGCTGCAGGTCTTCGAGTCCTGCGGCACGATGCTGGCGTCCACCGTCGACGCGGTGCCGACGACGCGGCAGTCCTTCCACGAGTACGGCCCGTCGGACGCCTCCGGGTTCGCCGCCATGGGCGTGGTCGAGGTGCTGGTCCACATGCACGACGTCGCCGCCGGCCTGGGCCTGCCGTGGACCCCGCCGGCCGACCTGTGCACGAACGCGCTGCGCCGCCTCTTCCCGACGATCCCGGCCGGCGACCCCTGGCCGACCCTGCTCTGGGCCACCGGCCGGGGCGAGCTGCCCGGCCGCCCGGCCCTGTCCTCCTGGACGTGGGACGGCAGCGTGCGGGCCGGTTAGCAGCCCCGGCCCAGAATCCTTGATGTCGGGGTCCTATCCGCCCTCCGAGACCCCGACATCACGGAAACCGGTGTGACACTGGCTGCAGCTTCTTGCGTCGTCGCCGGTTCATCCGGTCAGAGGTCGACCGACTCGCCCAGGGGGATGCGGGCGTACTCGGCGCCGCCCTTGTTGCCCACCCACCAGTCGAAGCTGCCGATGCCGACCTCGCTGAGGTGGGCGTCGTGGATGGGGAAGGCCCGGGCCGGCTTGACCGCGCGGGTGAACTCGATCGCCTCGCCGAGCTTCAGCCACGGGCCGGAGGCCGGCACCAGCAGCGTCTCGACCGGCTCGGCCGGCACGAACAGGGAGTCGCCGGGGTGGTAGATGCCGTCGACGACGAAGCCCAGGTTGGGGCAGCCGGGGATGCCGTCGATGATGTCGGCGTGCAGGCCGCCGACGGCCTGCACGGTGAAGCCGCCCGCGGTGAACGTGTCGCCCGCGTTGACCGCGGTCACGCCGTCGCCGAGCTCGGCGGCGAGCGCCGGATGGGTGTGGATCGTCAGTGCCGGGTTGCTGCGCCGGGCCGCGGCGAGCGCGTCGGCGTCCACGTGGTCGTCGTGCTCGTGGGTGATGAGGACCGCGGTGGCGCCGGTCAGCGACTCCGGCTCGGAAAGGGTGCCGGGGTCGATCACGAGCACTCGGTCGCCGCTCTCGAGGCGCACGCAGGCGTGGCCGAATTTCGTCAGACGCATCCGATCAAGCTACCCGCTGACGATGGCCGCGATATACCCGACGAGGATGCCGGCCGGCGTGGAACCGCCGGTCGGCATCCTGATCGGCGTCAGTAGCGGAAGGCCGAGACCAGGCTGGTCAGCTCGCCGGACATCCGGGCCAGCTCGGCGGTGGCCTGCCGGGTCTCGGCGACGCCCGCGCTGGTGGTGTGGGCCGCGTCGGCGACGCCGGTGATGGTCTGCGAGATCTCCTCGGTGCCGCCGGCCGCCTCGGTGACGCTGCGGTTCATCTCGGCGGTGGTGGCGGTCTGCTCCTCGACGGCCGAGGCGATGGTGGTCTGGAAGTCGCTGATCCGGCCGATCACGTCGGGGCCTGCACGGCGACTCGACCGCGCTGCGGGTGATCCGGAAAGCGCGGGTGGTGCGGCTCGTGCGTTTCTCGCCCGGCCTGTGGACCATCGTCACGGCGCTGCTGCCTGCCGAGCTGGAGCGGGACCTGCGCATCGACCGCCACCCCGACGGGCGGCCGCGCCGGCCGGGTGGCTGAGGGGAAGCTGAGGGCGGCCTTTCGCCGGGCGGTGTGGCCGGAAGGCGGCCGGTACGGTCGTCGGCATGGACCTTCAGAAGTGGCTCGATCAGGCCGCCGAGCGGCATGGCGTTCCCGGCGCGGCGGTCGCCGTCGGCACCAGCGACGGGGGCCTGGTCGAGGCGGCCACCGGCGTGGTCAACCGCAACACCGGGGTGGAGGCCGACCCGGACAGCGTGTTCCAGATCGGTTCGGTCACCAAGGTGTGGACGGCGTCGCTGGTCATGCAGCTGGTCGCCGAGGGCCTGGTCGAGCTCGACGCCCCGGTGCGCCGCTACCTGCCCGAGTTCGGTGTGGTGGACGAGGCGGCCACCGAGACCGTGACCGTGCGCCAGCTGCTGTCGCACACCGGCGGCTTCGACGGAGATCTGTTCGAGGACACCGGCCGCGGCGACGACGCCCTCGACAAGCTGCTGGTCTTCATGCGGGCCGAGGCCACCCAGGTGCACCCGCCCGGCGCGATGTTCTCCTACGCCAACTCCGGCTACTGCGTGCTCGGCGCCCTGGTCGCCCGGCTGCGCGGCGGCACCTGGGAGTCGGCCATGCGTGAGCGCCTGATCAAGCCGCTCGGCGTCACCCACCTGGCCCTGGGCGCCGAGGAGGCGGTGCTGTTCCGGGCGGCCGTCGGGCACCTCGGCGACGAGCAGGACGTCTTCACCGCGTGGCAGTTGCCGCGGTCGAACGCCCCGGCCGGCTCGACGCCCTGCGCGGCCCCGCGTGAGCTGGTCAGACTCGGCCGGATGTTCCTCGCCGACGGCCTCGCCGCGGACGGCACCCGGGTGCTCCCGGCCGGCACGTTCGCCACCATGCTCGAGCCGCAGATCATGCTGCCCGCGCCGGGCGACCGCTACACGGCCCGGTGGGGCCTCGGTTTCATGCTCTCCGACTGGGACGGCGTGCCGGTGGTCGGCCACGACGGCAGTACCCCGGGCCAGACCACCTGCTGGCGGATCGTGCCCGACCGCGGCGTCGTCATCGCGATCAATGCCAACGGCGGTTCGGCGGCCGCGCTCGTCGACGACGTGCTCACGCTGGTGCTGGCCGAGACGGCCGGCATCCGGGTGCCGGCGCGAGTGGTGCCACCGGCCGAGCCGGCGCCGTTCACCCAGCGGAGCGGCGGCTACGAGGGGCCGGTGGCGCGCTACCAGGTGGACACCGTCGACGGTGGCCTGGAGATCACCGCGATCCCGAAGGGCTGGGCCGCCGAGATGGGCGAGAAGCCGACCACCGCCCGCTACGTCGCGCTCGGCGACGACCGTTTCGTCGCCGCCGAGCCCGACGAGGGCGTGTACCCATGGGTGGCGTTCCTCGCCGAGGGCCGCTACCTCTACAACGGCCGGGCGATCCCGCTAGTGGAGTGACGACCAGTCGAGCAGGCCGTCGCCGAGGTCGCGGACGGTGGCCAGCAGACCGAGCCGGGCGGCCCGCAGCGCCGGGTCGTCGGCCATCACGAAGACCTCGTCGAAGAACGTCGACAGCGGGCCGGCCAGCCGGCCGACCGCCTTGGTGAACTCGAACAGGTCGGGCTCGGCCGGCCGGGTCACCCCGGCCACCGCGTCGTGCAGGGCCAGCTCGGCCGGCTCCTTCAGCACCGACGGGTCGTAACCGGCGGGCGTCCCGGCCGGGACGATGCGGCGGCAGCGCTGGATCGCCTCGGCCACGGCCACGAAGTCGGGGTTGCCGGCCACCTCGCCGAGCTGGTTGAGCAGGTTGACGGCCACCGACGGGCGGTCGGCGTGCGGCAGGACGGCCCGCACCCTCTCCACCGGGTAGCCCTCCTCGACCAGGGCCTGCTCGAGGCGCTTGGCGAGGAAGTCGGCGCAGGCTCTTTTCACTTCGGGTGAGACCAGGACGGGCTGGTTCGCCTTGTCCAGCGCCGACGACAGCGAGAGCGAGGCCAGGGCCGGGTGCGCCCGGTGCACGGCCAGCAGACCGAGCACCGCACGGCGTACGGCGAACGGGTCGCTGCTTCCGGTGGGCAGGCCGACCGTGGCGGCCAGGCCGGCCACCAGGTCGAGGCGGTCGGCCAGGGACAGCAGCGCGCCGGGCAGTGAGGCGGGCAGGTCGTCGCCGGTGTTGCGGGGCAGTTCGGCCTCGTAGACGGCCTGGGCGACGGCCCGCGCCTCGCCGGCGTGCAGCGCGTAGTCGCGGGCCATCACGCCGGCCAGGCTGGTCATCTCGGTGACCAGCTGCGAGCCCTGGTCGAACTTCACCAGCTCGGCGGCGCGGTCCAGGGTGGCCGAGCTCAGCCCGAGCTCCGCCGCCAGCGACAGCGCCAGCGACGCGATCCGGGTGGCCCGGTCGGCCATCGAGCCGAGCTTGTCGGTGAAGGTCAGCCGGTCGAGCCGGGCGCGCAGGTCAGCGAGGGGCTCCTCCCGGTCGGCGCGGTAGAAGAACGCCGCGTCCTCGTAGCGGGCCCGCAGCACCGCCTCGTTGCCGGTGCGCACCAGCTCCACGTCGACCGGCCCGTTGGCCACGGTCACGAACATCGGCAGCAGCGCGCCGTCGGCGTCGCGCACCGGCAGGTAGCGCTGGTGCTTACGCATCACGGTGGTCAGCACCGCGTCGGGCAGCGCGAGGTAGGACTCGTCGAACGTGCCGAGCAGCGGCGTCGGCGCCTCCACCAGGTAGGTGATCTGGTCGATCAGCGCCTGCTCGCCGCGCACGTCGATCCGGCCGTCCGGATAGACCTCGTCCTGCGCGCCGGTGACGATCAGCTCCTGGCGGTCCTCGGCGTCGGCGACGATGCCGTTGAACGCGAGCGTCTCCATGAAGGTCTCGGCCGACGCGATCTCGATCAGCGGGGTGGCCGAGGTGCGCAGCACGCGGGTCTGGCGGCCGGCGGACAGCGCGCCGACCGCGACCGGCACGACGTCGTCGCCCCACAGCGCGACGAGCCAGCGCACCGGCCGGCTGTAGGACAGTTGTGGATCGCTCCACCGCATGTTCTTCGCGCCGCGCAGTCCGGAGACGACCTTCGCGAGCACCGGCGCCAGAACTTCGGCTGCCGCGCGACCGGCTTCGTGCTTTTCGACAACCACATGGCGTACGCCGTTGAACTCCGCCTCGGTGACCGCGCCCGGGGTCACGCCCTGTCCGCGCAGGAAGCCACGCAGCGCGGGCGTCGGTTCGCCGTCGGCGGCGTACGCCTGGGCGACCTTGGGGCCGCGCACCGTGCGCACAGCATCGTTCTCGCGGGCCGCGACGTCGGCGACCACCGCGACCAGCCGCCGCGGGGTGACGAAGACCCGCACGTCGCCGTGGGCGAGCCGGGTGCCGTCGAGACCGCTTTTGACCTCGCGTTCGAGGTAACCGGCGGCGGCCCGGCACTCGCTCGGCGGCAGCTCCTCGGTGCCGATCTCGAAGACCAGCAACCGCGCGCCGTCCTTCTCGGCGGGCAGCGCGACCGGGGTGGCCAGCGCGGTCGCGGCCGACAGCCCGAGCGGATGGCCCAGCTCCTCGCGGCGGGCCACCCACAGCTTGGCCACCTCGCCGGCGAGCCGCCGCATCCGGCCGAACTCCCTCGCCCGGTCGGCGGTGGAGACGGCGCCGCGGGAGTCGAGCACGTTGAACGCCTGCGAGCACTTCAGCACGTACGTGTGGGCGGGCACCGGGAGTCCGGCATCGATCAGCCGCTGGGCCTCCGCCGCGTACAGCTCGAGCAGTTGGCGGTTGGCGGCCACGTCGGCGTCGTCGAGGTAGTAGCGGGACATCTCGTACTCGTTCTGGCCGAACACCTCGCCGTACGAGATTCCCGGGCCGTACTCGATGTCCTTGAAGTGGCTCTTGTCCTGCAGCGCCATGATGATGCGCTCGATGCCGTAGGTGATCTCCACCGAAACCGGGTCGAGGTTGAGGCCACCGGCCTGCTGGAAGTAGGTGAACTGGGTGATCTCCAGGCCGTCCAGCCAGACCTCCCAGCCCAGGCCCCACGCGCCGAGCGCCGGCGACGCCCAGTTGTCCTCGACGAAGCGCACGTCGTGGGCGGCGACGTCGATCCCGATCGCGGCGAGACTGCCCAGGTAGAGCTCCTGCGGGTGGCCCGGGTCGGGCTTGAGGATCACCTGGAGCTGGGTGTGCGTCTGCAGCCGGTTCGGGTTCTCGCCGTAGCGCGAGTCGTCCGGGCGCACCGACGGTTCGGTGTAGACGACCCGCCAGGGCTCGGGACCGAGCACCCGCAGGAAGGTGGCCGGGTTGAGCGTTCCGGCGCCGACCTCGGTGTTCATCGGCTGGACGGTCAGGCAACCCTGTTCCGTCCAGTACGCGGTCAACCGGGCCAGTGCGTCCTGCATGGTGAGCATGGGTGGCAAGTCTAGGAGAGCCTCGGGGCGGGTAGGTACGGAATATGCTCGCTGGAGATCTATACGGCTTCGAGGACCTCCTTTCGAAGGACGAAGCAGCAGTTGTCGAACGGGTCCGCCAATTTCTTGCCGCCGAGGTGGCGCCGATCGCGAACGATCAGTGGTCGCGCGCTTTGTTCCCGATGGAGTTGATCAAGCGCTACGCGGACCTGGACATCGCCGGCAAACCGGGATCGTCTCTGCTCAACGGGTGGCTGGCGCTGGAGATGGCGCGCGTGGACGCCTCGATGGCCACGTTCTACGGCGTGCACTCGGGGCTCGCGATGGGCAGCATCCGCGCCTGTGGCTCGGCTGAGCAGCAGGAACGCTGGCTGCCGCCGATGGCCGCCTTCGACCAGGTGGGCGCGTTCGCGCTGACCGAGCCGACCGGCGGCTCCGATGTGGCGGCCGGCCTGCGCACCACCGCCCGCCGCGACGGCTCCTCGTGGGTCCTGAACGGTCAGAAGCGCTGGATCGGCAACGCCACCTTCGCCGACCTGATCGTGGTGTGGGCCCGCGACGTCGAGGACGACCAGGTCAAGGGCTTCGTCGTGCCGGGAGACGCGCCCGGGTTCACCACCACCAAGATCGAGAACAAGATCGCTCTGCGTACGGTGCAGAACGCCGACATCACCCTGGTAGATGTCCGCGTGCCCGATGCAGATCGGCTGGCGAACGCGAACACCTTCAAGGACACCGCGAAGGTGCTGCGGGCCACGCGCAGCGGCGTGGCCTGGGAGGCGGTCGGCGTGATGATGGCCGCCTACGAGATCGCCCTGGCCTACGCGAAGGAACGCGAGCAGTTCGGCAAGCCGATCGCCGCGTTCCAGCTGGTGCAGGACCTGCTCGTGCGGATGGCCGGCAACGTGACCGCATCGCTGGGCATGTGCGTGCGGCTGGCCCAGCTGCAGGACGACGGCCGCTACCGCGACGAGCACTCGGCGCTGGCCAAGGCCTACTGCACCACCCGGATGCGCGAGGTGGCCGGCTGGTCCCGCGAGCTGTTGGCCGGCAACGGCATCGTGCTCGACTACGACATCGGCCGCTTCGTCGCCGACGCCGAGGCGCTCTACTCCTACGAGGGCACCCGCGAGATCAACACCCTGATCGTGGGCCGCGCGGTCACCGGCCACAGCGCCTTCGTCTGAGCTCGGACGGCTTGCCCGACCCGGTCCACGCGATCATGGTGGGCTAGGTTCGAGGCATGGCGGACCAGACCTTGCGCTCGGTGACCCTGCAGCGTTCGAGCCTCGGGCTGTACGAGGTGCAAAACGCCCGCGGCGGCACGATGACCATCGGCACCGGCGACGGCGCCGAGTTCACCCCGGTCGAGCTCCTGCTCGCCGCGCTCGGTGGCTGCACCGGCGCCGACGTCGACTACATCACCAGCAAGCGCGCGGAGCCGGTCAGCTTCACCGTCCACGTCAGCGGGGACAAGGTCCGGGACGAGGCCGGCGGCAACCGGCTGGCCAACCTTGCCATCGAGCTGCACGTCGCGTTTCCGGAGGGCGCCGCCGGCGACGCGGCCCGGGAGATGCTGCCGCGCGCGGTGCGGATGTCGCACGACCGGCTCTGCACCGTCTCGCGGACGGTCGAGCTCGGCACCCCGGTGGACACCCGGGTTTCTTAGGTGTGGCGGGTCGATCGCGCCCGCGCCCGGTAGGCGGCTACCGCGTTGCGGTTGGCGCACGCGGTGCTGCAGAACCGGCGAGAACGGTTGCGGGTCAGATCCAGAACGATGCCCGCACAGTTCTCGTCGGCGCAGATCGCGAGACGCGACATCTCGTCGCCGCGAATCAGATCGGTCACCGCCATCGCGGTCTCCACGATCACCCGCCGGGTTAGAGCCTCGCCGGCCTCGACCGCGTGCACGTGCCAGTCGAGGTCGTCGTGCCGCACCAGCCGGGGGACCGCGCTCTCCTCAGCCATGATCCGGTTCACCATCGCGGCCGCGTCGTCCCGGCCGGCCGTCAGCAACTCCCGCAGTGCCGGCCGCAGCGCGCGCAGTGACCGCAGCTCGGCCTCGTCCCGGTCGCGCCGGCCGGTGTACTGATACCTGGCATACCAGGCGTCCACATCGTCGATCGTGAGCAGCGTTTCCGGTTCCTCACCGGTGTTGACCAGCTCGACCGCCGCCTGCAGCGAAATCTCTGTGTCATGGGCTAGGAGCACCTTGACATATTACCGCGCCCGCTCCTAGCGTCATCTGTCATGACGCAGATAGCCGATGACACTCGAAAGGTCTCCGCCGGCGTCGGCGGCGGCATCGCGCTCGCCATCGTCTCAGCGACGACGTTCGGCCTCTCCGGCCCACTCGCGACCGGCCTGCTCGCCAACGACTGGAGCCCCGGCGCGATCGTGCTCACCCGCATCGCCATCGCCGCCGTGGCGCTGGCCCCGTTCACGGTGGTCGCGCTGCGCGGCCGGTGGCGGCTGCTGCGCACCCAGGCGATGCAGATCCTGGTGTACGGAGTTCTGGCCGTCGCCGGCGCCCAATTCTGCTACTTCTCGGCCGTCGCCGTGATGGACGTCGGACCGGCCCTGCTCATCGAATACACCGCACCCGCCGCCGTGGTCGCCTGGCTGTGGATCACCCGCGGCCAGCGCCCCAGCCGGCTGACCGTGATCGGCGCCGCGCTGGCCGCCGCCGGCCTGGTCCTGGTGCTCGACCTGATCTCCGGCACCGACCTGGCCTGGTCCGGCATCGCCTGGGCGTTCGCCGCGATGATCGGCGCCACGGCGTATTTCCTGATCTCCGCCGACGACGGCTCCGGCCTGCCCCCACTGGCCCTGGCCGGCGCCGGCCTGACCGTGGGCGCCGCCGCCCTCGGCCTGCTGGCCGTCATCGGCGTCCTGCCGATGCGCGCGAACACCGCTCCGGCCGCCTACGCCTTCGGCGACCTGCCGTGGTGGGCGCCGCTGGTCCTGCTCGGCGTCCTGACCGCGGCGGTGGCCTACGCCACCGGCATCGCCGCGATCCGCCTGCTGGGCTCCCGAGTGGCATCGTTCGTGGCCTTGCTGGAGGTGGTGGCCGCGGTCCTCTTCGCCTGGCTGATGGTCAACCAGCTACCGGGCGTCGCCCAGCTGGCCGGCGGCCTGCTGATCATCGCCGGCGTGGTGGCAGTCCGCCTCGGCGACCGCGACATAATCTGACGTCTGGGATGATCGGGGGATCCCGTCAGCCGTCGATCTTGGACGTGAGACAAATCGTAGGACGTGCCGCCCGCGTCGTTGCCAGCCTCGTCCTGGTTGCCCTTTGCGTGGGGACGATAGTGGTGCTCTGGATTCTCTATCGGAATTTCCAGCTGGAGTCCGCCGTCCCCGAACCGCCGCGTGACCGCGGCGAGGTGCAGCTCTTCTTCGATCGGCCGTCCGTGCCCGCAGTCCTCGAAGTGCGCATCGACGATCGGCACCCCGGATCTGCGATGATCGATTATCAGATCAATCTGGACGACGACTACGCCGGCCCGAGTGTCCGATTCTTCCTCACCTTCTCCGGATCGGCCCGCGTCCCGGAGACCTATCCCAACGGCGATCCCGACCAGACCGTGAACGGATGCTGGCATACCGCTAGTGTCGTGCTCGCGGAGGAAGACGCCGCCAGTTGCTACGAGGAGAAGCTCGGCTCGGGTGCGGGCTACACCGCGCCCGAGTATCGCGTCGACACCCAGGTGGTGACCGGCGTGATGGGCGGCAAGGATGCGGCACGGCGCTTCGTCAGCGTCACTGCCTTTCCCCGGCACGGTTACTCGACGTCGGCCGGAAAGCGGACATATTTTGCGTTGCCCGGATTCGGCACGCCCTACATTCCGGCCGGCTATCGTGCCGAGGCCGACAAGGAACTGGGCCGGAACAATCGTGGATATGTGCCGTCCCGGCTGGACATGAGCGTCGATTACGGAGAGCTCGCGGCGACCGAGAGGCTCGACAGCATCGCGCCCGATCCCGGGAAAGCGGGCACAAAATCCTGGGTCGAATTGGACGCGTCGATGCTCGAGGCCCACGGATCCATCGTCAACAACGTGCTGGAGGAGAAGGCTCAGCGAAACACCTTCCTTTATGGGGCATTCGTCGGTATCGCTGCCACATTGCTGCCCATTCTGGTGCAATACCTTGTCGGACTATGGCGCCGGCCCGCGGCCGCCGCACCCGCCCCAGGTCCGCCGGAAATGACGCCACGCCCGGCTTCCGCGAAGGTAAGCCTGCCAGGAACGGAGCTTCTCCACACTCGGCTGCAGCGCAGCGCGACCCGGTCGGCGCGAACGGATCGCCGGGGCTGAAGGTCAGCGCAGGCCGGCGGCCATCTCCATCAAGTGGGTCACGACGGCGTCGGAGGCGCGGACGCCGTCGTGTTCGAACTCGTTGGTGACCCAGGTGCGGACGTTTCCCACTGCGGCCGCGGTTTCCAGCGAGAGGCCGGCGTCGACGTACATGTCGTCGGCGTAGACGGCGGCAAGCACCGGCACCTCGTTGGCGGCCAGGCGCTCGGGGGAGTAGAGCGCCGGCCAGTCGTCGGCCGACGCCAGAATGTCCGCGGCGGCGGCGTAGGGGCGCAGTGCGGCGATCTGGTCGAACATCCAGGGGTACATCATCTCGCCGGTGAACAGCAGCGGGTCGGCGTCGGCCGCGAAGGCCGGGTGATTCGGGAGCGCGCGGGACGCGGCCCACGCGGTCGGGCCCTTCGCGTGGGCGTAGCAGAACTCCTGCAGGGCGTACAACGGGTTGTCGATGAAGCCGGTCAGCGCCATCACTTCGTACAAGAAGGTGTCGGACAGCGGCTCCTCGAGCAGCGCGTGCACCTGGTCGTAGCCGTAGCTCATGCCGAAGAGGCTGCCGAGGAAACGGAACCGCTCCACCGTCAGCCGGTCGCCGTCGGGCAACCGGACGTCGGTGGCGGCCAGTTGGTCGGCGATGCGGCGGACGACGGCGGCGTCGCCCGGGAAAGCGCGGTAGAACTCGGCGTTCTTCGCGGCGACCCGCGGGTAGGTGCGGGCGTACACGTCGTCGGCCGTCGCGGTCAGGCCGGGCAGGCCGCCGGTGACGTAGCAGGTGCGCAGGCCCTGCGGGGCGGCCGACAGGTACGCCATGGTGACGAACCCGCCGTAGCTCTGCCCGAGCGTGTCCCACCGCGCCCCGCCGGCGACGCGTGCACGCAGGATCTCGGCGTCCGCGACGATGCTGTCGGCGAGGTGCAGGCGCAGGTGATCGGCCAGATCCCGGGGCGAGCGGTCACCGGCGGACAGGCGGGTGGAGAGGCCGGTGCCCCGCTGGTCGAGCAGCAGCACCCGGTGGGTCCGCACGGCCCGCCCGATCCAGCCGTCGGCCCGCAGCGGCCGCGGCGGCTTCCCGCCCGGCCCGCCCTCCAGGTAGAGCAGCCACGGCAGATCCTCGCCCACCCGATCGGCCGCCACCACCTCGCGCGCCAACACCTCGATCGTCCCCCGCTCCGGTCGCCGATGATCGAGCGGCACGGTGACGGTGTGGTCGGTGAAACGCAGGCCGGGGTGAGCGATCATGAAATTGACCCTACGGGCCGCTAAGGTCGTCGGACATGAGCCGGACCACGCCGCCGCGACCGCTGGACGTCCTGGAGGTCTTCCCCGAGCTGCGGGAGCACTCGGCGACGGCCACGCGTCTGCATCCGCGGCCGGGCGCGCCGGCGGTGTCGGACAGTTCGGTCGGCGGGCCGCTGCTCTGGCCGGCCGGCGAGCCGTGGCCGGTCTGCGACGACGGTCCGGAGCACTACGTCCACCGGCTGCTCACCCCGGCGACCGTGTGGCGCCGGCGGGCGATCTACGCGGTGGCGCGGACCCGGCAGCCGTACGCGGTGACCGACGAGGAACGCGCGCAACTGCCCGGGCCCGACTTCTCCGAGCCGCGCTCGCTGATCGCGCAGCCGATCCCGTACGTCCCGGTGGCCCAGCTCTTCCGCCGTGACGTCGCCGACTTCGCCGGCCCGGACGACGCCGACGTGCTGCAGGTGCTCTGGTGCCCGCTGGACCACGAGGACGAGGGGTGCAACCCGCGGGTGCGCCTGTTCTGGCGGCGCAGCGCGGACGTCGGCCCGGTCCTCGAAACGCCGCCTACGCCGCCCGTGGTCAGCGACTCCTACCTGCCGACCCCCTGCGTCGTGCATCCGGAGCAGGTTCGCGAATGCCAGTACGCCGACCTGCTCCCGGCCGATCTCGGCGAGCGGATCGCCGGGTGGGAGTTGGACTACGACGACGATTTCTCGCTCGCCCCCGGTTGGAAGGTCGGCGGCTTCGCCAACTGGTCGCTGACCGATCCACACCCGGTGGAGTGTGCCGACTGCGGGACCGCGATGACGCTCCTGCTCACCGTCGACTCCGCCGAGTGGTATGGGAGTGACTGCAGCTGGCGGCCGGTCGAGGAGCCGGTCACGGCCTCGTCCGGTCCCACCGACGTGGAGATCGGGCGGAGCTACGCGCTCTACGTCTTCCGCTGCCCGGTCTCGTTCGATCACCCGTCCGCGACGGCGATGCAATGAGCTGGCTGCGGCGGAAGGATCCGCAACTGATCGCGGTGCGCCGGGCCGCGCGGGTCACGCTCGTCGCCTGCGTCGGGTTCTATGTCTGCCGCTATCTGCTCGACGCGCCGGCGATGGCGCCCTATGCGCTTTTCGGCGCGGTCGCGCTGGGTGCGCTGTCGCAGATTCCGGGCACTCCCAAGCGTCGCGCCGCCACCCTCCTCGGGGTGCTGCCGGTCGCCTGGGTGCTGGTGTCGCTCGGGACGCTGCTGAGCGTCAGCAACGTGGCCGCCGCGGCCGGCATGTTCCTGTTCGGGTTCGTGGTCAGCTATGTCGGGGTCGGCGGGCCGCGGCTTTCCGGGCTCGCGGCCGGCATGCAGCTGCTCTACATCCTGCCGTGCTTCCCGCCCTACGATCCGGGCGCGCTGCCGTCCCGGCTGGCCGGCGTGACCTGCGCGATCCTGCTGCTGGCGGCGGCCGAGATGCTGCTGTGGCCGGATCCGGCGCCGGTGCCGTACAAGCACAAGCTGGCCGACGCGATCGCCGGCCTCGCCGACTGTCTCGCCGCGGTGGCCGACTCGTGGGCGGACGGCTCGAAGACGCGCCTCGCCGAGCTGCTCCCGGAGGCCACCGACCGGGCCGATGCGCTGCGGCCCTCGCGGCTGCCGCCGCTCGAACGGCCCGCGTCGGCGGGCCGGCGGGACCGGGCGCTCAGCTCGGCCGCGGGCACGGCCCGCCTGCTGCTCGGCCGGGCCGTCGACCTGTTTTTCACCGAGGAGCGCGGGTCGGTCACCCTTCCGGCGGCGACCAATTTGGTACGGCGTACCGCCGACTGCACGGCGGCGGCCGCGGCCTGGCTCCGGGGTCAGGGGCCGTTGCCGGACACCGATCAGGTGGTGGCGGCGCTCGGTGAGTTCCGGGTGGCCCGGATGAACACCGACCCGAACGGGATGGACCCGGACCGGTTGCGGCTGGGCGCGCTGGCCCTGGCGCTGGGGGAGTGGACGAAGTCGCTCATCGTGGCGATCCGGCTCAGCGACGGCGAGCGGCCGGCGCATGTCGAGCCGACGGGCGCTTTTTGGTACGCGTACACCAGCACCCCGAAGCTCTATTGGCACCGCCTGCGGGAAAATCTCACACCGCGCTCCGTCGCTTTTCAAGGCGCCCTGCGCCTGGCCGCCGCCCTGGCGGTGGCCCGTCTGCTCGCCGGTGAGCTGGACCTGTCGCACGGGTTCTGGGTGCTGCTGACGATCTTGACCGTGTTGCGCACGTCGGCCGCGGAGACCCGCTCGGCGCTGCGGCCGGCCCTGATCGGGACGGTGGCGGGTTCGCTGGTCGCGGCCGCGCTGCTGGTGCTGGGCGTGCATCCGACGGTGTACGCGCTGGTGCTCCCGGTGGTGATGCTGGTCGGGTTCGCGGCCGGGCCGCTGCTCGGGCTGGGCTGGTCGCAGGCGCTGTTCACGCTGGTCATCACGCTGGTGTTCGCCCAGGTCACGCCGGTCGACTGGCGGCTGGCCGAGGCCCGCGTGCTGGATGTGCTGGTGGGCGCGGCGATCGGCGTGCTGATCGGGCTGTTCGCCTGGCCGCGGGGCGGGGGCGGCGAGCTGCACCGGGCGACCGGCACGTTCATCGCGGCGTCCGCCGGGGTGATCCGGGAGACGGTCGGGGTGATGGCGGACGGGCTGGCGCCGGGCCCGGCGCAGCCGCGGGCCCGGCTGGCGGGGCAGCTCGCGGACGCGTCGTTCGCTCTGTACCAGAGCGAACGCCACTCCGCGGCGGTGGTGGACTGGCAGGCGACATTGCTGGCGGGCCACCATGTCGTACGCGGTGCGGAGGCGCTCCTGCGTTCCTGCCCGGCCGGTGGGCTGCTGCCGTGCGTGGGCCCGCTGACCTCGACCGCCGCCGATGTGGCCGGCCGTTACGACCGGGCCGCCGAGGGGCTGCTCCAGCATCGCCGCACCCCGGTGGAGCCGGCGCCCGCCGCCGTGCAGTGGCCCACCGACCTCGGTCAGGACCTCTACATCATCGCTGACCTGCGGGCCTGGCTGGACGGGCTGCGCGCGGACATCGGCCGGATCGCGGGTCTGCCCGAGCCCGGCGACGAGCTGCGCCGGCGGGTGGAACGGGTCGCCGACGGCGCGACCTGACTTTGCGGAAAATCGCCCGACTGCCTGGTAAATGCGACATTCTGCGCAGGTGGTGCAGCGATCGGGGCCGAGCCGGGCCGAGGTTACCCAGGGCGTGAAGCAGCGCCTGGAGGCGACCCTGCACGCCTACCCGGACCTGAGCCTGGAGGCCGTCCCGGCCCAGTTCCTGCGCAAGCCGGAGACCGCCTCCGGGGTTCGCGTCCTGCGCGGCGGCCGGCTGCCGCAGGCCGGTGACGAGGTGTTCGACGTGGTGGCGGAGCTGTGGCGGGACGCCGGCTGCGAGGTCCACGACGACGGCGGTGCGGACGGGCGGTTGCTGGTCGTGGAGGATCCGGCCGGCTACGTCATCTCGATCGCCCGGCACGAGGGCGAGGACCCGATCCTGACCGTCGCGTCGCCCGCGATCCCCGCGCCGTACCTGGATCGCGGCCTGGTTGCCGGGGTGCTCGCCGGTCTGGCCGTCGGTTGTCTCGGGCCGTGCGCGACGTCGGTGGTCCCGTCCGCGCTGATGCCGGCGCTGGCCGGGGTGCGCGGCCTCTACTGGGCCTGGCTCCCGCTGTTCCTGCTGATCGCCGGCGGCAGCCTCTACTATCCGGAGACCCGCCGGTTCGGCGCCGGGCTGCTCATCGCCGGCCTGCTCGTCGGCCTGCCGGTCGTGATGACGTTCAGTTGACCGGCCGCCACCGCCGGCTGCCGCCACCGAGGTGCTTGGTGTCCCGTTTCGCCTCGTACATCGCGGTGTCGGCGCCCCGCATCAGCGGCTCGTAGGCGCCCGCGTCCTCGGGGTAGAGCGCGAACCCGACGCTGCCGCCGATCCGCACCTCCGCGCCGTCGATGGCGAACGGCTCACGCAACCGGTCCACGATCCGGGTCGCCACCCGCATCGCCACGTCCTCGTCGGGGTCGTGGGTCAGCAGGATCGCGAACTCGTCGCCGCCGAGCCGGGAGACCACGTCGTTGTCCCGTACCGTGCCCAGCAGCCGTTTTGCCACCTGCTGGAGCAGCGCGTCGCCGGCGGCGTGCCCGGCGGTGTCGTTGACCTCCTTGAAGCCGTTGAGGTCGAGCAGCATGAGCGCGACCCGGCCGGCCGTGCTGGCCGCCGTCTCGACCGCCTGCTGAGCGCGTTCGAGCAGGTAGGAGCGGTTCGGCAGGCCGGTCAGCGAATCGTGGAACGCCTGGTGGGACAGCTGCGCCACGTGTGCCTGGGCGGCCTGGCGCATGCCGGCGCTGTCGACGATCAGCGCGCCCTCGACCGAGAGCTGATCGGCGAGAATGCGGTCACGGCTGGTCCAGTCGCGGCTGCCGCCGGCGTTGCCGCACAGGATCATGCCGACGCAGCCCTGCGCCGACATCATCGGGATCGCGATGTAGGACTTCAGGTCCATGCCGTGGATGAAGCCGCCGGGCACGATCGCGGTCTGGCCGGAGTCGGTGATCAGCGCGGGCTGGCCCTCGCTGATCGCCCGCCAGATCGGGAACACCGTGGCGGAGGTGCCGATCAGGTGATTGAACCTGGCGTCGCCGTCGGGCATGCCGACGGTGTGCACGTAACGGATCAGGAGCCCGCCGTCGATGAGGCAGAGCGCGCCGAAGTCGGTGCGGAACGCCTCGGCCGAGTTGGTCACCAGGATGCGGCCGGCCGCCTCGACGCTGGTGGCCTTCATGCCCTCCTCGAACAGCTTCCGGATGGTGGCCGAGCTGTGTGACAGGAACTGCCGCTGCTTCTCGGCGGCGATGCCCTGCAAGGTGGTGGCGAAGTGCAGGGCGAGCGGCGAGAGGGTCTCCGGGCGCAGCACGGTCAGGTCGGCGCCGGTCAGCAGCAGGACGCCGACGGTCTGGCCGCCGATGCGCAGCCGGATCGCCATCCGATCGCCGTCGACGAGCGGCGCGGCGCCGGCCGCCATCCGGAACACCTTGCCGGCGGTGAGCAGGTCGCGCCCGCCGGCCGGCCCGAGCCGCGCGGTCGGGTTGAGCAGGCCGGTCTCGGAGTCGAGCTCGTAGACGGTGGCCGCGGTGAGACCGGCGGCCTGCTGCAGGAACGGCTCGGCCAGGTCGAGGACGTGCTGGGCGGACGGGGTGTCCTTGGTCATGAACGCGACGAGCCCCGCGAGCAGGGCATCCTGCGGATCGTCGGTGGCGTCGGGCACCACGGACGTGCCGAGGACGGCACCCGCCGGCCGCACACCACTGCTTACGCTCATGCCCTAAAGGTCGGCACCTCGGGCGGGCGCTTGCGGCGGCGGTCGGTCGCAGTTCGGTTGCGCCTTGCCTTCTTGTACATAGATCGGCATGAAACCTTGACGTAACCTGAGCAATGTTGTTGGACTGTGTTGGCTCATGGCGAAACACGAGCGCACTCTTCCGCTCCGAAGGGACTCTCGCGCGTGAAAGAACATGTCCGGGGCCGCTGGCTGCTTGCCGCCGGGTCCGCCTCCGCCCTCCTGCTGACCTTCTCCTCGGCCCCGGCCTCGTCCGCGCCGGCCTCCTCGTCCGCGCCGCTCCCCGCCCCCTTGACCGCCCAGGTCGCCGCCGATTCCAGCTGGCACGCCGGCATTCCGCCGCTGGCCACGCCCTGGACCGACAAGGTCGGGCCGAACAACGCCCTCCCCGAGTACCCGCGCCCGCAGCTCACCCGGGACCGCTGGCAGAACCTCAACGGCGTGTGGGAGTTCGCCAAGGCGAACACCGGCGAGGCGGTGCCGGCCGGTAAGTCGCTCGGCGAGCGCGTGCTCGTCCCGTACCCCATCGAAAGCGCTCTTTCCGGCATTCAGCGGCATGAAGACCGCATGTGGTACCGCCGCACCTTCACCGTGCCGGCGAACTGGAAGGTGGGCAGCGGCAACCGGCTCCAGCTGCACTTCGGCGCGGTCGACTACGACGCCAAGGTCTACCTGAACGGGGTGTCGGTGGCCACGCATCGCGGCGGCTACGACGGTTTCGACGTGGACGTCACCGACGCGCTGACCGCTTCGGGGCCGCAGGAGCTGATCGTCTGGGCCGAGGACCTCACCGACGCCACCGGCCAGCCGATCGGCAAACAGCGCCGGACCAGCGACCACGGCATCTTCTATCAGGGCAGCTCCGGCATCTGGCGGACGGTCTGGATGGAGCCGGTCCCGGCTGCGTCGATCACCTCCCTGGGCCTGACGCCGTCCGTTTCCGGCGGCAACCTCAAGATCAAAGTCAACAGCTCCGGTGGTACGGGTCTGACGGTGCGCGCGTCGGCGCGCGGTGGCGGCTCAGTGGTGGGGGCCGCCGACACCGTGCTGACGCTGCCCATGCCTCGCGCGCACCTGTGGTCGCCTTCCGATCCGTATCTGTACGACTTGTCGGTCTCACTGGTCGACCGGGGCAAAGCGGTCGATGCGGTCGGGTCGTACTTCGGCATGCGGGAGATCGGCACTGCGCCCGGCGCTGACGGGAAGCTCCGGATCACGCTCAACGGCAAGATCCTGTTCAATCAGGCCAACCTCGACCAGGGCTTCTGGCCGGACGGCCTGAACACCGCGCCCACCGATGCGGCGTTGAGGTTCGATCTCGAGCAGGACAAGGCGATGGGCTTCAACGCCGTCCGCAAGCACATCAAGGTCGAACCGGACCGCTGGTACTACTGGGCGGACAAGCTGGGACTGATGGTGTGGCAGGACATGCCGGCCGCGAACACCGGGCCGATCCCGGTCGAGTGGCGGCCGCAGTTCGAGGCGGAACTGCACGAGATGGTGCGCGAGCACTCGTCCTGGACGTCGATCATCGCGTGGGTGCCGTTCAACGAGGGCTGGGGCGAGTGGAGCCGGGAGGACACCGGGCGGATCGCCACTTCGGTAACGGAGCAGGACCCGTCCCGGCTGGTCAACGCGCACAGCGGGGTGAACTGCTGCAACTCGCACGGCGACTCCGGCGCGGGCGACGTGATCGACTTCCACCAGTACCTCGGGCCGGCCACCCCGGCGCCGTCCGGGACCCGCGTCGCCATTGACGGCGAGCACGGCGGGTTCGGGCTCAAGACCTCCAACCACATGTGGTTCGGCGACGGTCAGGCGTACGAGATGGAGCCGTCCTCGTCCGTGCTGACCGCGAAGTACGTGGCCAACCAGGAAGCCGTGATCACCTCGGCCAAGTACTGCGGGATCAGCGCCGCCATCTACACCCAGATCACCGACGTCGAGGGGGAGCTCAACGGCTTCTTCACGTACGACCGGCAGAAGGCGAAGATGGATTTGCGGCAGGTGCGCGCGATCAATAAGAAGATCATCGCCTCGGCCGACGGGTCGGGAGCGAACGTGCCGCAGCCGCCGGCCGGCACCCCGGGTCTCGAGGGGGTCGCGTTCTGGCCGCTCGACGGCTCCTACGGGACGCTGACCCCGGTCAACAACCCGCCGTTCGTGGCCGGGCACAACGGGCAGGGCGTCTCCTTCGACGGTTCCACGCAGGCCCTCGACGCCGGCAAGCCGGTGCTCGACACCGCCTCCGACTACTCGGCGGCGGCCTGGGTGAAGCTCGACAAGGCCGACGGCGCCTTCCAGACCGTCATCAGCCAGGACGGCCCGTCGAACAGCGACTTCTTCCTGCAGTACTCCGGCGCGGACCAGAAGTTCGCGATGAGCTTCGCCGGGGTGCGGGCGCTCGCCGGGTTCAAGCCTTCACCTGGCCAGTGGTATCACCTCGTCGGGGTCCGCGACACCGTCAAGGGCGAGCTGCGGCTGTACGTCGACGGCGCCCTCGCGGGCACGGCGAGCGCGTGTATGCCGCAGGCGGCGCCGACCGGCAACACGCTGATCGGGCGCGGTAAGTACGGCGGCAACCCGGTCGACTACCTGGACGGAACGGCCGACCAGGTGCACCTGTACGACCGGGCCCTGTCCCTCGCCGAGATCCAGCAGCTCTACACGTCCGGCAACTAGTTGTTCCGGCGCGGAGCGGGGTCGAGGCATCGACCCCGCTCCATGCTGGACGATCTACGACACCCTGGGTAGTTCTCGCTGCTCACGGGCTTACTTTGACGGCATGACGGAACTGCGCATCTCGACGTTCAACCTCGAGAACTTCGACGAGACCCCGGATCTCGCCGACCGGATCCTCCTCATGCGGCCCCAGATCCAGCGCCTGCGGGCCGACATCGCCTGCTTCCAGGAAGTGCACGGCCAGGAGCGGCCCGGCCGGCCCCGCGCGCTGCTCGCCCTGCGCGCTCTGCTCGACGACACGAATCTGGCCGGCGCCGAGCTGGTCAGCACCAAACCGAAGGACGACGGCGTCTACAACGAGCGCAACATCGTCGTCGCCACCCACCTGCCGGTGCTCTCCCGCCAGCAGCTGCGCAACGAGCTGGTCGCCGCCCCGACCTACCGCCGGCTCACCGCCAACCCGCCCGACCAGTTCCCGATCGAGGTCGGCGTCGAACGCCCCATCCTGCACGTCGAGCTCGACGTCGGCGGCCGCCCGCTCCACGTGATCAACGTGCACCTCAAGTCCAAGCTGCCCACCGACATCCCCGGCGGCATGCTCGACACGTTCACCTGGCGCACCGCCGACGCGTGGGCCGAGGGCTCCTTCATCTCCTCGATGAAGCGGATGGCCCAGGCCCTCGAGGTCCGCCGCCTCGTCGACCAGATCCTCGACCGCGACCCGGACGCCCGCATCGTGGTGGCCGGCGACTTCAACGCCACCCCCGACGAGATCCCGGTCCTGGCGATCCGCGGCCAGGTGGAGGACACCGGCAACGGCGCCCTGTCCCAGCGGGTGCTCGTCCCGATCGAGCAGACGGTCCCGGAGTCGAGCCGCTACACCCTCTTCCACCAGGGCAAGGGCAACATGCTCGACCACATGCTGGTGACCCGCAACCTGCTCGCCTCCTACCGCGGCTCGGAGATCCACAACGAGCTCCTGCACGACGAGTCCCAGTCCTTCGCCACCGACAAGAAGTTCCCCGAATCCGACCACGCCCCGGTAGTGGCCACCTTCGACCTGCCCTGACGCCCGGGTCTGGGGTTGGTCCCGCTCGCTTTTCCTTGATGCCGGTGTCACGGCCGCGCTTTGAGACCCCGACATCAAGGAAACCGGTGCTCAGGCGATTCGGGTGATCAGCATGTGGAGTAGTTCGTCGCCGGTCACGTGCCACTTCTCGGGGGTCAGCTGGCCGCTGTTCTCCATCGCGACTATGCCGTGCAGGCTGGTCATCAGCAGCGCGCCGATCGGGCCGGCGCGGCCCTGGTCGCCGATGACGTCGGCGACGATGGTGAGGAACTGGTCGTGGGTGCGGGAGACCGCGGCTATCGCGTCCGGGTGTTCCTCGGCCGGGGCGGAGAACATCAGGGCGTAGGCGTGCGGGCGTCGCCTTCCGACTTCCATGAGCCCGGTCAGGGCCCGCTCCAGGCGCTCGGTCGGGGGCCGGCTCCGGTCGGCGATCAGCTGGTCGAGTTCGTCGCCGACCGCCTCCCAGCTCTTCGCCGCGACCGCGGCGAGCAGATGCTCCTTGTCGGGGAAGTGTCCGTACGGCGCGCCGCGGGACACCCCGGCCCGTGCGCCGACCGCGCGCAGTGTCACGGCGTCGGGGCCGCCCTCGTCGAGCAGCTCGGCCGCCGCGTCGACCAGCCCGCGCCGGGTTGCCGCCGCGCTCTCCACCCTGCTGACCATGGCTCCAATCTACCTGACAACGTCATCTCGCTCACTTGACAATGTCATCTGAAATGCTAGCTTGATTCACATGACAACGTCACATGAAGAGCTGGTCCTGATCAGCGGCGCCTCCACCGGGATGGGCGCCGCCACCGCCCGCGAGCTGGCCGGCCGGGGTTATCACGTGCTCGCCGGCGTCCGCCGCGAGTCCGATGCCGCGGCGCTGCGTGGCCCCAACGTGGAGCCGGTGTTCCTCGACGTCACCGACCCGGCGCAGATCGAGGCGGTCGCCGGCCGCATCGCCGCCGACCCGGCGCGGCGGCCACTGCGTGCCGTGATCAACAACGCCGGCATCGCGATCAACGCGCCGGTGGAGCTGCTGTCGATGGACGAGTGGCGGCGGCAGTTCGAGGTGAATCTCTTCGGGCACATTGCGGTCACCAAGGCCGTCCTGCCCGCGCTGCTCGCCAGCTCCGGCCGGGTGGTGAACATCAGCTCGGTCGGCGGGAAGGTCGCGTTGCCGACCTACGGGGCGTATGCCGGCGCGAAGTTCGCCATGGAGGGGATGAGCGACGCCCTGCGGCGGGAGCTCGCCCCGCACGGCGTGCAGGTGGTGGTGGTCGAGCCCGGCGGCGTGCAGACCGAGATGACCGGCCACGGCATCGAGCGGATGAACGACACGATCGCCGGGATGACGCCGGCCGAGCGTGGCCGCTACGGCGGGCTGCTGCAGGCGATCATCAGCCAGGCCACCGGGTTCACCAAGGCCGGCCTCCCCGCCGAGGCAGCCGGCCGGATCATCGCCGACGCCGCCACGGTGCGCCGGCCGCGAGCCCGCTACACCGTCGGCCGCGACGCGGCGATCCTCACCCGCCTGTCCCGCCTGCTCTCCGACCGCGCCCTCGACCGGGTCATGGCCGCCAACCTGCGCCCACACTTCCCGAAGGACCGGCCCGCCGCCGTGCACTAGAGATCCCGTGAGTCGCGAGTCGTGAGCTGGGCTGGCCTATCGTCCGGTTGGGTGGCAGTGGATCATTGCGGGGCGTGGTGGCCGGACGGGGCTGCCCGCGGGACTCGGCGGTAGGGGAGTGGCGTGAGCGAGCGGGAAACGTTGACCTGGGACGACTTCGGGCGGGCCGGGCGTGCTCTGGGCCAGCAGGTGGTCGACGACGGCTATCGGCCCGATCTGATCCTGGCCATCGCGCGTGGTGGGCTGCTCCCGGCCGGGGCGATCAGCTATGCGCTCGACGTCAAGAATCTGCATCTCATCAACGTCGAGTTCTATACCGGTGTCGACGAGCGGCTGGATCTGCCGGTGATGCTGCCGCCGGTTCCGCAGACCGTTGATCTGTCCGGGGCCACCGTGCTGATCGTCGACGACGTCGCCGACACCGGGGCCACCCTCGAGCTGGTCCGCGACTACTGCGCGGAGCACGTTGCGGAGGCTCGCTGCGCGGTCATCTACGAGAAGCCGCGCTCGGTGGTGAACTGCGAATACGTCTGGAAGCGCACCGACAAGTGGATCAACTTCCCGTGGTCCAGCGAGCCGCCGGTAACCCGGGCGTGAAAGCCGCCGGCCGGTTACGGCCCGGAGTTGCAGAGGGCTGGGATCGCTCGGCGGTTCGGGGGTCGTGCGGTTGTGGAAGTCGTGCGGCGTACTTCTAGAAGGTTGGTGCCTGTTCGGTTTGTCGCCTGGCCTCGGTGACGTCGGCCATCAGGTCGTCCCAGACCTCGTCGGGGCGGAATTCCGGGAGCGGGAGCTTGGGTGCGATGCGAGCGTGGGCGTATTCCCACCAGGCCGCTACCCGGACCGGCCAGAGGCCGACCCGGACGGCGCCGGCCAGGAAGCAGCGGTGGGCCAGCAGTGTCGCGGCCAGCATGTCGGACTCGAAGCCGGGCTCGTCCATCGCCTTGCCGAAGGCGCGCACGTCGCGGTGCATCTCGGAGTAACCGATCAGCGTCGGCATGGCCGGGACCCGCAGCTCGGCGCCCTCGGCCAGCACCGAGTCGGCGTAGGCGGGGGTGAAGACGAACTCGTCGGTGGTGACGATCAGCGGGAGGATCTCGCGGCCCAGGCGCAGGTCGAGCTGGACGGCGGGGGCGTTGGTGGGCACGAAGACCGACGACGCCTCGGTGATCTCGTCGGGGTCGAGCACGGCCGTGTCACCGAGCGCGGGCTGATGGATGTGCAACGCCCCGCGGCGGATCTTCACCTCGGCGCTGGGCACCTCTTCGAGGGCTTCGGTGAGTTCGAAAATCCGCATGCGCCCGTTATACGACACCCGGGCCAGCGATGCGCGGCGGCCCTACCTGGGAGTCGGAACAAATGTTTCTCGGAAGTATCTGAGTGATTGCGGTGGGAGCGCTCCCATGTAATGCTGTGCGAACAGCCGGGAGCGATGCCCCTCGATACGCGAACGGCTGATCCCCTTGGCGCCAGGGTGCGCCGTCGCTGTCTCGAGGAGCCACCACATGAGACCTGTCCTCATCCGCGGACTGACCGCGGCCGCCGCGGCCTCACTCGTCGCTGGAGTCGGCATCTTCGCCGCCACCAGCGCGAGCGCTGCCGCTGGCTGCCGGGTCGATTACTCGGTGAACCAGTGGAGCACCGGGTTCACCGCGAACGTCACCGTCACCAACCTGGGCGACGCGATCTCGAACGGCTGGAACGTTACCTGGGCATTCGCCGGTAACCAACAGGTCACCCAGGGCTGGAGCGCCACCGTCGCGCAGTCCGGCGTGAATGTTACGGCGACCAACCCCTCCTGGTCGCCGTCGATCGCCAGCAACGGCTCGGTGAACTTCGGCTTCAACGCGAACTACTCCGGCACCAACACGGCGCCGGCGACGTTCAAGCTGAACGGAACCGCATGCACCGGCGCGGTGGCGACGACGTCGCCGACGGCCGGGCCGACCAGCTCGCCGACGACTTCGCCCACCACGTCGCCGACGACGAGCCCGACCACCGGCCCGACCGGCAACCCGGGCGCGAAGGTCGACAACCCCTACTCCGGCGCCAAGGGTTACGTGAACCCGGAGTGGAAGGCCAAGGCCGACGCCGAGACCGGCGGCAGCCGCGTCTCGAACAACCCGACCGCCGTCTGGCTCGACCGGATCGCCGCGATCGAGGGCACGGCCGACAGCAGCTCGAACGGCTCGATGGGTCTGGCCGACCACCTGGACGCCGCGCTCGCACAGGGCGCCGGCTACATCCAGCTGGTCATCTACAACCTGCCCGGCCGCGACTGTGCCGCTCTCGCCTCCAACGGTGAGCTCGGCCCGACCGACCTGCCGCGTTACAAGAGCGAGTACATCGACCCGATCGCCGCGATCGAGGGCAACGCGAAGTACGCCTCGCTGCGGATCATCAACGTCATCGAGATCGACTCGCTGCCGAACCTGGTGACGAACACGTCCGGCCAGGCCGGCGCGACCGCGATGTGCGACACGATGAAGGCCAACGGCGGGTACGTGCAGGGTGTCGGTTACGCCCTGAACAAGCTCGGCGCGCTCGCCAACTCGTACAACTACGTTGACGCCGCGCACCACGGCTGGATCGGCTGGGACTCGAACTTCGCCCCGACCGCCGACATCATGCTGCAGGCCGCGCAGGCTTCCGGCAGCGTCAACAACGTCACCGGCTTCATCACCAACACGGCGAACTACTCGGCCCTGCAGGAGCCGTACGTCCAGCCGAGCATGACCATCGGTGGCGCGAGCGTCCGGACGTCGAAGTGGGTGGACTGGAACCAGTACACCGACGAGCTGACCTTCGCCCAGGCGTTCCGGACGAAGCTGGTCTCGATCGGCTTCAACTCCAACATCGGCATGCTGATCGACACCTCCCGCAACGGCTGGGGCGGCTCGGCCCGGCCTACCGCGGCGAGCACCTCGACGGTGGTCGACACGTACGTCAACGCGTCCCGCATCGACCGCCGCATCCACGCCGGTAACTGGTGCAACCAGTCCGGCGCCGGCCTCGGCGAGCGCCCGAAGGCCGCCCCGGCCACCGGCATCGACGCCTACGTCTGGGTCAAGCCCCCGGGCGAGTCGGACGGTTCTTCGTCGCTGATCCCCAACGACGAGGGCAAGGGCTTCGACCAGATGTGCGACCCGACCTACACCGGTAACGCCCGCAACGGCAACAGCCTGTCGGGTGCGCTCCCGAATGCCCCGATCTCGGGCGCGTGGTTCTCCGCTCAGTTCCAGCAGCTGATGGCGAACGCCTACCCGGCCCTCTAGTAACAACCTGACGTAACCCGCCCCCATATCGCCGGGCCCCGCTCTCTTCCCACGAGGAGCGGGGCTCGGTGTTTTTCCGGCTGCGGGTGCGGCCGCGCTCGCTCCCGCCCGGCGGCCAGACCCAGGTGGAGGAGGGCGTGCTGTCGATCGGCATGGCCAGCGGCACCACCGTCGACGTCGTGCTGGCGCAGCCGCCGGCGGTGCCGGTGAAGAAGACGCGTGGCGAGCCGGTCACCCGGATCCGGTTCCACGCCGACGACGCCGAAGGGCTGGTTGCGGCGGCCGGGGCGGTCCGGGCGGCCGAAGTGGGCTAAGAAGAGCGCGTGGAGATTCAGATTCAGAAGGTGGCCTGGACGGCGGCCGGGCATCGTCTCACCGCGGCGGCCGGCAGCGTGACCGGCAACCACTACGACGCCAACTACGACGTGCTGCACCTCGACCCCGGGCGGCCGATGGCGGTGCTCGCCGACGGCATGGGCTCGGGGCCGGGCAGCGCCGCCGCCGGACGGACGGCGGTCGACGTCTTCGCCCGCGCTGACCTGACTCACCCACCTGCCGCGCTCCGGCAGGCGGTGGCTTCCGCCCAAGTAGAGGTACGCCGGGCCGGAGCCGCCCTGGAAGAGCTGACCGGCTGCACGCTGACCGCGTTCGTGGCCGGCGACGAGGCCTGGATCGTGCAGATCGGCGACTCCCGCGCCTATCGCCTCCGCGACGGTCTTCTAGAGCTCCTGACCGTCGACCACACGATCGCCTGGCTGGGACTTCTGCATGGCTGGTTCGCCGCGGACTCCGACGAGGCGCACGCCGCCCGCTACCGGCTGACCCGCTTCATCGGCCACCCCGACGACCCCGATCCGGACGTCCTCAGCGTCACCCTCCAGCCCAGCGACGTCTATCTGCTGTGCTCGGACGGCGTCGCCGACCAGCTCAGCTACGAACGCCTGATCCAGCTGCTCGGCACCAATCCCGACCCGGCCGCCGCCGCCCACTTCATGCTGGAGGACACCCTGGAGGCCGGCGGCAAGGACAACGCCACCGCCATCGTGATCAAGGTGGAGGAGACGATCTGATGGGAGGCCGCCGTGCTTGACGTGATCATCGCCGGTGGTGGGCCGACCGGGCTGATGCTCGCCGGGGAGCTGCGGCTGCACGGAGTGCGGACGGTCGTGCTGGAGAAGGCGGCGCGGCCGAGCCCGGTGGTCCGGGCGCTCGGCCTGCACGTGCGCAGCATCGAGGTGCTGGACCAGCGCGGGCTGCTCGAGCGGTTCCTGGCGGTCGGCAAGCGGCACGACAGCGGCTTCGGGTTCGCCGGCATCGTCAAGCCGTGGCCGGCCCGGATGGACACCGCGCACGGCTACATCCTCGGCATTCCGCAGCCGGTCGTGGACCGCCTCCTGGAGGAGCACGCGGCCGGGGCCGGCGCCGAGATCCGCCGGGGCAGCGAACTGGTGGGGCTCGACCAGGACGACTACGGGGTCTCCGCCGAGCTGGCCGACGGCACCCGGCTGCGGGCGCGCTGGCTGGTCGGCTGCGACGGGGGCCGCAGCACCGTACGCAAGCTGCTCGGTGTCGGTTTTCCCGGCGAGCCCAGCCGGGTGGAGACGCTGCTCGGCGAGATGGAGCTGACCGCGGCGCCGGAGGCGGTCGCGGCGGTCGTCGCCGAGGTGCGCAAGACCCAGCTGCGGTTCGGCGTCATCCCGATCGGCGACGGGGTGCACCGCGTGGCCGTGCCCGCCGCCGGGGTGGCCGAGGACCGCGCGGTCGCGCCGACCATCGAGGAGTTCCGGCAGCAACTGGTCGCGGTCGGCGGCACCGACTTCGGCGTGCACTCGCCGCGGTGGCTGTCCCGGTTCGGCGACGCCACCCGGCTGGCCGACACCTATCGGTCCGGCCGGGTGCTGCTGGCCGGCGACGCGGCGCACGTCCACCCGCCCACCGGCGGGCAGGGTCTCAACCTGGGCCTGCAGGACGCGTTCAACCTCGGCTGGAAGCTGGCCGCCGCGGTCGCCGGGTGGGCGCCGGTCGGGCTGCTGGACACCTACCAGGACGAACGGCGGCCGGTGGCGGCCGACGTGCTCGACAACACCCGGGCGATGATGGAGCTGCTGTCGGCCGAGCCGGGGTCGCAGGCGGTGCGGCGGCTGCTGGCGCAGCTGATGGATTTCGAAGACGTCCAGCGGTTCCTGATCGAGAAGGTCACCGCGATCGGCATCCGGTACGACTTCGGCGCCGGCCCCGATCCGGTCGGGCGCCGGCTGCGGGACCTGCCGTTGCCGACCGGCCGCCTGTACGAGGTGATGCACGCCGGACGCGGGCTGCTGCTCGATTCGAGCGGCGGGCTCTCCGCCGACGGGTGGGCCGACCGGGTCGATCACGTCGCCGGCGACTTCGACTTCCCGGCGGCGCTGCTGCGGCCGGACGGGCACGTAGCCTGGATCGGCGACGATCAGGAGGCGCTGCGCGAGCAGTTGGGCCGCTGGTTCGGTGACAGTCAGTCCTTCGCGGCGAAGTTGCCGTAGATGTGGATGCGCTTGCGTTCGACCGACATCGCGTACGCCTCGTAGGTGTCGTCGCCGGCGTTGCGCTCGCCGCCGCCCCACTTCGCGGTGAACTTGTATTCGCCCGCCGTCAGGGTGGCGCCGGCCTTCAGCGTGAACCGGTAGAGGTAGGCGTCGGCCTGCTTGGTGACGGTGGCGGTGACCGTGCCGGCGGTCGACTCGAAGCCCACCGACGTCACGCCGGGTGTCAGCGTCACGCGGACGGTCAGGTCGAGCTCGGTCAGATCGGCGCCGGGCCGCAGGGTCACCACGCTGTTGCCGGAGTCCTCGATCGAGCCGTCCGACCACAGCGTGCCCTTCTCCGCCTGGGTGTCGCCGGGGTGGCCGCGCACCAGGCTCGCCGACGGCGTGGGCGCCTGCGTGGTCGGCTCCTCGGTGCGCGGGCGGCTGGTCACCGGGCGGGTCGCCGGAGCGGTCGCCACCAGGCTCGGGCTGGGCGCGGCCGACGTGGTGACGGCCGGCAGGGGAGCGGCCGGGGTCGGGTCGTGCGAGTCGGCCATCGCCCACTTGGCGACGCCGCCGAGGCCGAGCACGGTCAGCACGGCCAGGCCCGAACCGGCCAGTCGCACCGCCCGGCTCCACGGCTTGGCGGCGGTCTCCGCGGCCCGGTTCGCGGCGATGCGGTTGAGCATCGCGGTGCGATCGGGCCGGCGGCTGTCGAGGACCTGGCGCATCTCGTCGCGAAGGTGGTCGCCATCCAAGAAGGCACCGTCATCGTGGAAGGAGCTCACCGGGCCACCTCCCATCCGTCGAGCTGGTCCGGCAGGCGCAGGTCCTGCAGCAGGTCGGCGAGCTGTTTCGCGCCGCGTGACGTCTGGCTCTTCACGGCGCCGACGGAGATGCCGAGGATCTCGGCCACTTCCTTCTCGGAGAGGTCGAAGGCGTAGCGCAGCACCACGCAGGTGCGCCGCCGGTAGGGGAGACGCTTGAGCGCCGTGCGGACGTCCAGCACCGCGGGCACGTCGGGGCTGCGATCCCGCTCGCCGCCGCCGCCGAGCCCGAGCAACTGCAGGCCGCGCCGGGCGCGGCCCTGCCGGCGGATCCAGTTGCGAGTGAGATTGGCGACGATGCCTCGCGCGTACGCCGCCGGGTCGCCGGCCGCCGACACCCGCTCCCAGTGCTTCCAGACCTCGGTGAGCGCGTCCGCAGCCAGGTCGTCGGCGACCGAGGAGTCGCCGCTCAACAGGTACGCCAGGCCGGAGAGCTCGGCGTGGTGCCGCTCGAAGAACGCGTGGAAGGCCTGGTCGCGCACGGAGCCCAGCCCTCCCTCGTCGGTGACTCGATCAGCCTGACGACGATAGCTTGTCGAGTAGACCGTCGGCGATGGCCTGAGCCGGTTCCCGCAATGCGGCCTCCAGGTCGCGGAAGACTTTCTGCGCGCGGACGGCGGGCCAGTCGGCGGGCAGATGCTCGACGGGCAGCCGCGGGTCGCGCCGGATCGCGTCGAGCCATTCACCGATCAGGGCGAGCCGGGTCGCGAGCGCGTCGCCGTCCTGGTCGGCGCCCTCCCAGCGGTCCAGGAAGTCGACATAACGGGCGGCGAGCTCAGGCAGGTCGTAGGCGTCGGCGATCAGCGCGCCGATGTCGGTCGTGTCGTCCGCGCGGGCCTGGCGGAACACTCGGGCGTGCGCGGCCAGGCCCAGCTCGGACACGATCTGCTGGGCCGGCACGTCACCGGGCGCGATCCACAGGCCGCCCTGCACCGGGCCGAAACCCGACCAGGCCAGCCGCGACCGCAGATCGTGACGCTCGCGCTGCATCGACTCCGGCAGCGAGAAGCTCAGCAGCGTCCAGGTGCCGTCCCAGCGGTCGTTGACGGCGCCGTCCTGCCAGATGCGGGCGCGGCCGTCGCGCAGGATCGCGGTCGAGCGGCCGGTCAGCCCGAAATACATCTTCCGGCCCACCGGGCGCCGCTGCAGCAGGTCGCGGGTGACCGACCGGCTCAGCGTGGAGCGGGTCGCGTGGGCGGAGACGCCGGCGCGGCCGAGCACCTCGATGATGCTGCCGGCGCCGAGGCTCACGCCCTGGTCGAGCGCGTACGTGCCGAAGAGCATCAGCATCAGGGTCTGCGGTTGCATGCCTCAATGTTAGGCACATTCTTGACGGCCGTGAAGGATGCGCCTAACTTCGGAAACGTGGACGACATGAATCTGACTGGCAAAGTTGCCATCGTGACCGGCAGTGCGCGGGGCCTCGGCCTGGCGTATGCCAAAGCTCTCGCCGCGGCCGGCGCCAAGGTCGTGGTGAACGATGTGGACGAGGCGGCGGTGGCCGCCGCGGTCGCGGAAATCGGCGACGCGGCCGTCGGCGTGACCGCGGCGGTCGGTGACAGCGCGAGTGCGGACGCCCTGGTCGCGGCCGCGGTCGACGCGTTCGGGCGGCTCGACGTGCTGGTCACCAACGCCGGCATCCTGCGTGACCGGGTGCTGTGGAAGATGAGCGACGACGACTTCGACGACGTCATCCGGGTGCACCTGCGCGGCACGTTCACCTGCGCTCGGGCCGCCGCCGTGCGGATGCGCGAGCAGGGCGAGGGCGGCCGGATCATCCTGATCTCGTCGCCGGCCGGGCAGCGCGGCAACTTCGGGCAGACCAACTACGCGGCGGCCAAGGCCGGCATCGCGGCGATGGGCCGCACCTGGGCGATGGAGCTGGCCCGCAACGCGATCACGGTCAACACCGTCGTCCCGGTGGCGGCGACCGCGATGACCCGCACGATCCCGGCCTTCGCCCCGGTGATCGACGAGGCCGAGCGCACCGGCGAGCCCTACCCGGCGTGGCTGCGGCACGACGAGGGCCTCGGCACCGTCGACGACGTCACCGGCCTGGTCGTTTTCCTCGCCTCCGACGCGGCCAAGGACATCACCGGCCAGGCCATCGGGGTCGGCGGCGACAAGCTCGCCCTCTGGGCGCATCCTTCGGAGAAGACCATCGCTTTCAGCGAGGGCGGGTGGAGCGCTTCGGCCATCGCCGCGGCCTGGGCGAAGGACTTCGGATCCGACCTCGAGTCGTACGGGATCCCCGCCCCGAAACCACCGGCGGCCTGACATGGACCTCGACTCCCTGGTCGCGATCGACGTGCACACGCACGCCGAGGTGGGCGCGGACGGGCGCAGCTCGCTGAGCCCGGAGCTGATGGCGGCCTCCGAGGCGTACTTCAAGGCGCAGGGCCACCGGCAGCCGACGATCGACGAGATGGCCGAGTACTACCGGTCGCGGTCGATGGCGGCGGTGGTCTTCACGGTCGACGCCGAGCATCTCACCGGGCAGCCGGCGATCCCGAACGAGGAGGTCGCCGCGGGCTGTGCCGCCCACCCGGACGTGCTGATCCCGTTCGCCAGCATCGACCCGCACAAGGGCCGGGCCGGGGTCCGCCAGGCGCGCCGGCTGGTCGCCGACCACGGCGTGCGCGGCTTCAAGTTCCACCCGTCGCTGCAAGGGTTCTCGCCGGACGACCGGATCGCCTACCCGCTGTACGAGGCGATCGAGGAGCTCGGCGTGCCGGCGCTGTTCCACACCGGGCAGACCGGGATCGGGGCGGGCGTGCCGGGTGGCGGCGGGATCCGGTTGCGTTACTCGAACCCGATGCTGATCGACGACGTGGCGGTGGACTTCCCGGAGCTGCGGATCATCCTGGCCCACCCGTCGTTCCCCTGGCAGGACGAGGCGCTGGCGGTGGCGACCCACAAGCCGCACGTCTATATCGATCTCTCCGGCTGGAGTCCTAAATACTTCCCCCCGCAGTTGGTCAGGTACGCCAACACCCTTCTACAAGACAAGGTGCTGTTCGGGTCGGACTATCCGGTCCTGACCCCCGATCGCTGGCTCGCCGACTTCGACAAGCTCGACATCAAGCCCTCGGTTCGTCCCAAGATCCTCAAAGAGAACGCGGCCCGGCTGCTGGGCCTCGCAGCGGACAAGGAGACCCCCGCATGATCACCGTCAACGGCCTCGACGAGCTCAAGGCGCTCGCCGGCAAGGACCTCGGCCACAGCTCCTGGCTGGAGATCACCCAGGAGCGGGTCAACACGTTCGCCGATGCCACCGGCGACCACCAGTGGATCCACGTCGACGTCGAGCGCGCGGCCGCCGGGCCGTTCGGTGGGCCGATCGCCCACGGCTACCTCACGCTGTCGCTGGTCATCCCGCTGTTCGGCGAGATCCTCAAGGTCGAGGGCATCAAGATGGGGGTCAACTACGGCCTGGAGAAGGTGCGTTTCCCGCACCCGGTCCCGGTCGGCTCGAAGATCCGGCTCGGCGTCAAGGTCGTCAGCGTCGAGGACGTGCCCGGCGGCACGCAGAGCACGTTCGACTTCACCGTCGAGATCGACGGCGTCGACAAGCCGGCCTGCGTCGCCCGCCCGGTCTACCGCCAGTACGCCTGAGCCATGCGCAACGCCGGATCGGGCAGTGCCGTCTCGGGCAATGCCATCTCGGGGAACGCCGGGCAGCGGGACGCCGGGCTGGGCAGCTGGACCGCGCGCCGGGCGGCCATCTCGCCCGGCCGCACGGCTCTGGTCTTCGGGGATCGGTCGACGACCTACGCCGAGTTGCACGAGCGGGTTTCCCGGCTCGCCGGCAAGCTGCGGGAATCCGGCGTCGGACGCGGGGACCGGGTCGCCTATCTCGGTCCCAACCATCCTGCGTTCGTGGAGACGATGTTCGCGACGTACGTCATCGGCGGGGTTTTCGTGCCGTTGAACTTCCGCCTCACCGCGCCGGAGATCGACTACCAGTTGCAGAACAGCGGCGCCAAAGTCCTGATATTCGGCCCGGAGTGTTCGGCAACTGTCACTGAGTCGAAGCAGACGGCGGAGCTCCTCCGGGTGGTGCCGCTGTCCGGCTACGAGGAATGGATCGCCGACGGCGACACGCAATTCCAACCGGTGCCGGTGAGCCTCGACGAGCCGGCCTGCATCCTCTACACCTCGGGGACCACCGGCCGGCCCAAGGGCGCCGTGCTCACCCACGGCAACCTCGTCTGGAACTGCTACAACCTGCTGGTCGGCGTCGATGTCGCCGGCGACGAGGTCACGCTGATCAGCGCGCCGCTGTTCCACGTGGCGGCGCTCAACCAGTGCCTGCTGCCGACGATCCTCAAGGGCGGCTGCTCGGTGATCATGCCGTCCTGGGGTGTCGACGAGTGCTTCGATCTGATCGCGCGCCACGGGGTGACCTGGATGTTCGGGGTGACCACGATGTATGCCGGGCTGGCCCAGTCGCCGCGCTGGCCGGCGGCGGACCTGTCCTCGGTGCGCAACCTGATCGTCGGCGGCGCGTCGATCCCGCCCGAGCTCATCCGGATCTATCTGGCCCGGGGGCTGACCTTCTGCCAGGGCTACGGGATGACCGAGACCGCGCCCGGCGCGACGTTCCTGGAAGCGCCGGAGACCGCCTCGCACGTGGGCTCGGCCGGGGTGCCGGTGTTCTTCGCCGACGTGCGGTGCGTCCGGCCCGATCTCACCGACACGGCGCCGGGGGAGCCCGGGGAGGTGCAGGTGCGCGGGCCGAACGTCACGCCCGGCTACTGGGCGAACGATGCGGCCACGGCCCAGTCCTTCAGCGACGACGGCTGGTTCCGCACCGGGGACATCGCGGTGATGGACGACGGCGGGCACTACTACATCGTCGACCGGCTCAAGGACATGTTCGTCTCGGGCGGGGAGAACGTCTATCCGGCCGAGGTGGAGGCGGCGATCTTCGAGCATCCGGCGGTCGTCGAGGCCGCCGTGATCGGGGCGCCGGACGAGAAGTGGGGCGAGGTCGGACGGGCGTTCGTGGTGCTGTCGCCGGATCACTCGCTGACCGTGGACGAGCTGCGCTCGTTCCTCAGCAACCGGCTCGCTCGGTACAAGATACCGAAATATGTGGATGTAGTGGATGGGCTGCCCCGCACCGGATCAGGAAAGGTACGCAAGGCGCCGCTGCGTGACCTGCCCCTGCCCGGGTGAAAGCCCGGGGCAGCCCATCCGCTACCTCGTGAACGTCTGCCGGATCTCGCCGATGCCGTCCACCCGGCTGACGAGGGTCTCGCCGGGTTGGAGGTAGCGGGGCGGATTACGGCGGTTGCCGACCCCGGCCGGCGTGCCGGTGAAGATCAGGTCGCCCGGCAGCAGCGGGCAGACCGCCGAGATCCGCGCGACGAGGTCGTCCACCGGGAAGATCATCTGACTGGTCCGCCCGTGCTGGACGACCTCGTCGCCCAACCGGCACTCGAAGCCGAGGTCGTCGCGGTCGTCGAACTCGTCCGGCGTCACCGTGACCGGCCCGATCGGCCCGAACCCCGGGAACGACTTGCCCAGCGAGAACTGCGCCGGCGTGCCCCGCAGCTGCGAGGCACGCTCGGAGAGGTCCTGGCCCACGGTCAGCCCCGCCACCGCCGTCCAGGCCTGCTCGCGGGGGATGGCGTAACCACCCCGGCCGATCACCGCGACCACCTCGATCTCCCAGTCCGGCTTGCCCGGCGGCAGGGTCACCTCGGTGACCGGCCCGGCGATGCAGGACGGGAACTTCGTGAAGATCAGCGGTTCCTCGGGCGGCTGGAAGCCGGCCTCGGCGGCGTGCGGCCGGTAGTTGAGCGCCACCGCGAACACCTGCCGCGGCTGCGGCACGGGCGGGCCGAGCTCCTCGTCGCTGACCGGTTTGCCGGCGGCCTGGGTGCCCGCCGCCCACGCGGTCAGCTCGTCGAAGCGGGCCAGCGCCGCATTGACGTCCGCCGGAAGGTCACTGTTTTCCGCGACGTCGATGGCGAGCCCGTCCTTCACCAGGACGAGCCGCCCGTCGATCGTTCCGAAGCGCATGCCGTGAACCCGCCCGTCAGTCCGTGTAGAGGGTGCCGACGAACGGCTTGTCGTGCGCGTCGCTCCACGGCACCACGTGGTTGCGCAGCATGCCCACGCCGGCGATCTCCGCCTCCACGACGTCGCCCGGCTTCAGGTAGAAGTCGAACGGGTTCGGCTGCACCGCCGCGACGCCGGAGATGGTGCCGGTGGTGACGATGTCGCCGGCCGAGTAACCCTGCGGCGAGTGGTGCGCGATCAGGTGCGGGATCGACAGGATCATGTTGTCGGTATTGCCCGACTGCCGCACCTGGCCGTTGACCCGCAGCTCCATGTCCAGCTTCTGCGCGTCCGGGATCTCGTCGGCGGTCACGATCCACGGGCCGATCGGGCAGAACGTGTCGATGCCCTTCGAGAACGAGAACACTCCCGACTGCATCTCGCGCCGCTGGATGTCACGCGCGGTGATGTCGTTGAAGACGGTGTAGCCCGCGATGTAGTCGACGGCCTCCTCCGGCCCGAACCACTTGCCCGACTTGCCGATGATCACGGCCAGCTCGAGCTCGTAGTCGAGCTCCTTGGTCAGCCCTTCCGGATAGACGATCGCGTCCTCCGGCCCGATGATCGAGTCCACGTTCTGGAAGAACACGATCCCCTTGTGTACGGGGTGGGACCAGTTGACCTTCTGCAACTCCTCGTGGTGCACCGCGAAGTTGCCGGCCGTGTGGAAGAACTTCTTCGGCACGATCGGCGCCCGCAGCCGCACGCCGTCGAGGGGCAGCCGCTCCCCGGTCTCCGGCACCGAGCTGCCCCGTTCGAAGAACTCCCGCGTGGACCCGCAGTCGAGCTCGACGACGAGGTCGTCCTCGATCCGCCCGACCCGACCCGCGTCGAATGTCACCAGCCGCATGCCAACCCCAACCGTCGCGTGCTTTCGCTCTGTGAAAGCCACTTTCTACAACGGAAATCCTCCGCCGTGGCCATCCCGCTGTCAAGCATTCGCGGGCCGCCGGCCGATCCACACGTCGCGGGTGGCGCGGATGGTGAGGTCGGGACGCTCGGGCAGGGTGGCCACGATCGCGTCGAGCCGGGCCACGTCGTCGCCGGTCAGGTGCTCCTCGATGCGGTGGCGGGTGCGCTCCAGCGTCACCTGGGCGTAGCGGACCGCCTGGTCCGGCAGCGGCGCGCGCAGCTCGATGTCGAAGCGGCGCTCGCCCTCCGGGTCGAAGCCGGCCGCCTTGAGCCGGGCGCCCCAATCCTCGCCCATGTGCATGCCGGCCTCCAGGCGAAGGCGGGCGAGCACGGCGTGGCAGCGCTCCTCCAGGGCGGCGTCGGCGCTGCCGCCGAGGAAGGTCGGGAACGCGTCCAGCTCGGTGATCATGAGGGCGCCGCCGGGCCGGAGGGTCGCGTGGATCTGGGCGAGCGTGCGGGCCGGATCGGCCAGGTGGTGCATCGAGGCGGAGGCCCACACCAGGTCGGCCGGCCCCAGCTCGGGCCAGTCGCCGTCGAGGTCGGCGCGAACCGTGCGGACCCGGTCGCCGAGCCCCTCCGCGGCCGCCCGATGCCGGATCCGCCCGAGCATGTCCTCGTCCATGTCGACTGCCGTCACCTGGGCGCCGGGCAGCGCCCGGGCCAGCGCGAACGTGCCGACGCCGGTGCCCGCCCCGAGGTCGACGATGCGCGGATCGCCGGCCACGAGCGAGCCCGCCCAGCCGATGACCTCGCGGTAGAAGTCGTGCAGAACCACGGCGTCGAGGTCGAGCATCTGAGCCAGGTTGCCGTCCCCGTGCCCGTGCTGATGTCCGTGATCGGGTCCGTGTCCGTGTCCGTGGTGCCCGTGGTCGTGTGCCATGCCCCGACGCTACCGCCGCTTTGCGCCTGCGGCATACAATCTTGCGTATGACGCAAGACGGTGAGCTGGACGCGCTGGTTCGGCAACGGATCCGGGGCCTGCGGGTCGCGCGCGGGTGGTCGCTGGACGAGCTGGCCGCGCGCAGCTACCTGAGCCCCTCGACGCTGAGCCGCATCGAGACCGGCCACCGCCGCATCGCGCTGGACCAGTTGGCGCCGCTCGCCCGCGCGCTCGGCACGAGCCTGGACCAGCTGGTCGAGTCCGGCCGCGACGAGGACGTGGTGATCCGCCCGCATCACGACGACGCCCGCGGCATGACGACGTGGCTGCTGACCCGCGACGGCGCCGTGGCCGGCATGACCGCGGCGAAACTGCTGGTGGACCGCCCGGTCCCGGCCGACCTGCGGGTGCACCCGGGTCGCGACTGGTTCGTGGTGCTCTCCGGCACGATCGTGTTGCGGCTGGCCGAGCGCACCATCGTGGTCCGGGCCGGCGAGGCGGCCGAGTTCTCGACGATGGTCCCGCACGCGTTCGGCTCGACCGGCGGCCCGGCCGAGATCCTGTGCATCCTCGACCACGAGGGCGAGCGCTCCCACCTGGGCCCGAGCTGATCGCCGGGCCCGACCCTCAGTCCAGCAGGTCGGCGAAGCGGTTCGTCGCCGCGATGAGCCGCTCCGTGATGCCCGGTTCGAGCGACGAGTGGCCGGCCGCCGGGACCATCTGGAAGTCGGCCTCGGGCCAGCGAGTGGCCAGGTCGTAGGCGGTGATCGGCGGGCAGCACTGGTCGTACCGGCCCTGGATGATCACGCCGGGCAGGTGGCGGATGCGGTCGACGCCGTCCAGCAGCTGGGTCTCGGAGGTGAAGAAGCCGCCGTTGACCAGGTAGTGGGCGAGGATCTGGGCGGCCGGCAGCACGGTCTCGTCCGCGGTCAGTGTGTCGATCAGCGCCCGATCGGGGGTCAGCGTCGACCCGATCGCCTCCCAGCGCATCCAGGCGTCGGCGCAGAGCCGGGCCTCGGCCGGGTCCGCGCCCACCAGGCGGCGGTGATAGGCGGCCAGCATGTCGTCGCGTTCGTCGACCGGGATCGGGGCGATGAACCGCTGCCACTCCTCGGGCTGCAACCGGTCGAGCCCGCGCTGGATGCCCCACTCCCGCTCGGCCGCCCGCACCAGATAGATGCCGCGCAGGATCAGCCCGGTCACGACGGCCGGGTGGGACTGGGCGTAGGCGAGGGCCAGCGTGGAGCCCCACGACCCGCCGAAGACCAGCCAGCGATCGACCGACAGCCGGGTGCGGATCTTCTCGATGTCGGCGACCAGATCGCCGGTGGTGTTGTGGCTCAGCGAGCCCAGCGGCGTGCTCTGCCCGCAGCCGCGCTGGTCGAACAGGATGATCCGGTAGCGCTGCGGGTCGAAGAACTGACGGGCGGTCGGCGTCAGTCCACCGCCGGGGCCGCCGTGCAGGAAGACGACCGGGACCCCGTCGGGACGGCCGGCCTCCTCGATGTGCAGGACGTGTCCGTCGCCGACGTCGAGGCGATGGGTGGCATACGGCGAGATCGGTGGATAAAGCACGCCGCCTAGGCTACGGCGAGGCTCAGAGCGCCGATCGTCTTCGACTTCTTGGCCTCGTACATCGCCATGTCTGCCCTGGTCAGGATGTCGTCGGTGGTGTCGCCGGGCCGGGCGTGGGCGACCCCGACGCTGACGCCGATGCGGACCTCGGCGCCGGCGGCCACGAGGGTGCGGGCGGCCAGCGAGCGGATCCGGTCGGCGATCACGTCGACGGCGTCGTCGCCGCGGGTGATGATCACGAACTCGTCGCCGCCGAACCGGCTCACCAGGTCGCCCTCACGCAGGTCGGCGCGCAGGTGGTCGGCCACGGCGATGAGCAGGTCGTCGCTGGCGGCGTGCCCGAGGCGGTCGTTGACCGGCTTGAAGCCGTCCAAATCGCAGAAGAGGACGGCCAGGCCGGCCGGGTCGGTCTCGAGCGCGCCGGTCAGCATGTCGACGCAGGCCGCGCGGTTGGGCAGGCCGGTCAGCGGGTCCGAGTTGGCCATCCGGTGCAGGGCCTGCTCAGCGTGGCGGCGGGCGTCGGCCAGCCGGGCGATGCGCACCATGACGAGGGGGATCAGGGCGGCGGACGAGATGGCGATCAGCACCCCGTCGGTGGGCAGGCCGAAGATGACCCGGCCGCCGCCGACGAGGGGGCTCAGCGCCAGCACGGTTCCGAGGTAGGCGAGCCGCCCGGCGCTCAGGTCGTCCACCGGCGCCTCGCCGGGCCTGGTCACCGACGCCACCGACGGGTGCAGGGCGGCGGCGCCGAGGAAGCTGTACGCGGCCAGGTAGACGGCGTTGGTCCAGTCCGCGCGGGCGCCGGTGGCCGGGTCGACGGCCAGGGCGCCGGCCACGTTGGCGATCACGGAGAGCCCGACCGCGACGGTCAGCAGGCGCACGGCGGCGCCACCGGCCGAGGCGATCGAGATGCGCACCAGCGCGCCCAGCGTGCCCGCCATGACGAGCACGTTGACGAAGACCGCGACCTCGCGCCCGGTGGTGGCGCCCTGGTGGGACAGGGCGGGCAGGAGCAGCGCGTCCCAGAGGATGCCGGTGAGGGCGACGGCGGTGATGACCGAGTCGATGATGCCGCCGATGTCGCGCCGCCCGCGCTGCACGACGACGACCAGGGCGGCGCCGAGAACCATGACACTGCCGGTGGTGAGGAAGTACTCGGCGACGCTGCCGTCGCCGGTGCTGCGGCCGTCGACGAGCACCAGGTAGAGCCACATGATGTCGCCGGTGTTGTAGAGCACCATCGCGGTGAGCAGCAGCCACCAGGCCAGCCGCCATCCGGCGGGCGCGCGGCGCAGGGCCACCACCACGGCCGGCACGACGCCCAGGGTCACCAGCACGAAGAGCCCCGAACGGTTCTGGTGTGCCGGCAACAGGGCGTACAGGGCCACGACGAGAGCCATCACGGCGGCGTACACGCGGAGCAGGGGCACGGCCGGTCCATCGGCGGCGCCGGCCGGGACTTAAGGAGCCTGCACCCGGAACACCCGCAGTTGCAGGGCCAGCGTCGCGTAGTAGCCGACCAGCGTGGTCAGCTCGAACAGCACCGGCAGGCCGAGGCCGTCCGACGCCGCGGCGTACTCGTCGTCGGTCAGGTCGTTCCGAACGGCCAGAGCCGAGACAACACGAAGAACCAGCTGCTCGTACGGGTCGGAGAAGGCCGTCTCGTCGCCGGTGCGCAGTGCGTCGATCTCCGCGGGGGTCATTCCGGCGGAGCGGGCGACGGCTTCATGGGCGTACGTCTCGAAGTCGCTCTCCCACGCCCGGGCCACCGTGAGAACGGCGATCTCGCGGCACCGGGTCCCGAGCTCCGACTCGTACCGGATCGCGCTGCCCAGCCCCTGCAGCGCCGACCCGACCGACGGCTGGAGCAGCATCGCGTTGAACGGCCCCTCGAGGCCGCCGTCCGCGTTGACCAGCGCGAACGGTCCACTGGCCCGGGGCCCGCCGGCGATCGTCCCGAACAACGACTGCTGGGCGGGGGAGAGTTCGGCGGGCGTCAGCCGCTTGAGCGGGCGCGTCATCCGGCGTACCCCAGAAGGAGCGAGATGTCGTGGCAGGCCGCGGCGACCAGTGGTTTGAGCTCGCGCACGATGCGCTGGCTGGACCAGTCCCGGGACTGGACGGCGAGGTTCGCCCCGGCGACGACGGCGCCGCCCGGGCCGTAGACCGGGGCGGCGACGGAGCGCAGCCCGTACGCCAGCTCCTCGTCCTGCATCGCCCATTCGTCGTTGCGGATCTTGGTGAGTTCGTCGCGCAGCTCGTCGAGGGAGACCTTGGCGTTCGGGCCGTGGTTGGCCGCGAAGGAGGAGTCGGACACCCGATCGGCCAGCTCCGCGGCGGAAAGGAAGGCCAGCAGCAGCTTGCCGATGGACGTGTGCACCGCCGGCAGCGTCGACCCGACCTGGATGTTCGCGGTTACCAGGTCGGAGTTGCGCAGCCGCACCAGATAGAGCACCCGGTCGCCGGTGAGGACCGCGAGGTTGACCGTCTCGCCGGTCGCGGCCGCGAGCTGCTGCAGCCGCGGGGTGGCCGCCGACACCAGGTCGAGGCTGCGCAGCGCCGCGCCGCCGAGGGCGAGCACCCGTACGGCCGGCCGGTAGTCGCCGTTGGGCAGATGATCGAGGTAGCCCTCGGCGGTCAGGGTCATCACCACCCGGTAGACCGTGGGCAGTGGCATGCCGACCGCGGGCGCGATGTCGCTGACCCGCCAGGTCGGTCGCTGCTCGGTGAACAGCGACAGGATGCGCAGGCCTTTCGCCAGGGCCTCGACCCGGTATTCGGGCTTGGCGCCGGAAGACTTAGCGGAGACGGTCACACGTGGAAGCTACTTTCGGAGAGCGAGAAATACAAGTTCCCTGAAAGTCACGCTGTGAGCATTGACACCCGGGGTGGTGAGCGGAAACACTCGGGAAACACCGGTGGAAAGCCACTCTCACAGAGTGAAAGTAGAGGCTAGCGATGGCGCGTACGGTCTTCACCAAGGGTCTCGTCTTCGACGGCAGCGGCAGCGCCCCCGCGCCCGGCGAGGTCGTCGTCGAGGGCGACCGGGTCGTCGAGGTGCGCGCCGGCTGGCGTGACGAGCACGGCGACGACCAGGTCTTCGACGCCACCGGCTGCACGGTGATGCCGGGCATGGTGGAGTCGCACAGCCATCTCACCTTCCCGTCGGCCGTCGGGCATATCGACCCTTCGTTCAACCCTCCGCTGGACGTTTCGTTCTTCCACCACATCGAAGGTCTGCCGAGCGAGCTCGCACGGGCCGAGCGCAACGCCGCGATCGTCCTCGACGCCGGCTTCACCTCGGCCTACTCGGCCGGGTCGCTGCTGCCGATGCCGGTCGAGGTCATCCTCCGCGACAAGATCAAGGCCGGTGCGGTGCCGGGCCCGCGCATGCGCGCGGCGAGCATGGAGCGCGACAACCACCCGGTGCGCCCGGACGGCCACACCGAGCCGGACTGGCAGGGCCCCGAGGCGGTCGCCCGATGGGTGCGCGAGCAGGCGGCGCAGGGCTACGACAGCGTGAAGTTCCTGCTCAGCAACGACGACGTGTTCATCCCGGGCGGCTCGCAGATCACCCAGTACACGCTCGAGGAAGCGATGGCGGCCGGCGCGCAGGCTCGCGAGTCGGGCGTCTGGCTCAACTGCCACGCCCAGTCGGCCGAGTCCGTCAAGATCGCCGTCAAGGCCGGTTTCCGCAGCATCTACCACTGCACCTACGCCGACGAGGAAGCCCTCGACCTGCTCGAATCGGTCAAGGACACGGTGTTCGTCTCGCCCGCCCCCGGCATCATCTACGCGAACGTGTACGAGGGCGAGGAGTTCGGCATCACCCGCGAGGTCGCCGAGAAGATGGGCTCGGTCGACGCGCTCGAGGGCATGCGGGCGGTCTACCCGGAGATCCGCCGGCGGGGGATCCGCGCGCTGCCCGGCGGCGACTACGGCTTCCCGAACAACCCGATCGGCCGCAACGCCCGCGACCTGGAGCTGTTCGTCACCGAGCTGGGTTACAGCCCGATCGAGGCGCTGACCGCCGTCACCAAGCACGGCGGCGAGCTGCTCGACCTCGGCGACATCGGCATGCTGAAGCCGGGCTGGGTCGCCGACGTCCTGGTGGTCCAGGGCAACCCGGCCGAGGACGTCCGCATCCTCCAGGACCAGGACAACCTGCGGGTCATCATGCAGGCCGGAAAGTTCCACAAGGCCCCGGCCGTCGCGTGAAGATCCACCAAGGGCTGAATCAAAACACGCTTGACCTGTACGTTCCGGACGGCGCCACCACCCTCTGCGTCTACCTGCACGGTGGTGGCTGGCGGCTCGGCGACCGCTCGCAGGGGCCCGGCGCGGCCAAGGAGTGGTTCTTCGAGACGGTCGCCGGCCTGGGGATCGCGATCGCCGGTGTCAGCTACCGCAAGAGCTTCGAGGCCGTCTATCCGGCTCAGTCCGAGGACGTCGCGGCGGCGCTCCGATTTCTGGCGGGCACACGCACGGCGTACCAAATAGGCGGTGATCGGACCGTGACCTGGGGTGTCTCCGCAGGTGGGCACCTGGCCGCTCTGGCCGCCCTGGACCCTTCGCTGAATGTCGACGCGGCCGTCTGCTGGTACCCGCCGACCGATTTCGACGCCCTCGCCAAGGACATCGAGGAGGCCGGCGGCACCGGCGACCGCAGCGCCGACTCCCGCGAGGGCCAGCTGATCGGCGCCGCCATCGACGAGCGCCCCGACCTGGCCGCCGCGGCTTCGCCGGTCCAGCACGTGCACGCCGGCCCGCCACCGTTCCTGTTCCTGCACGGCACCGCCGACCTGGCCGTCCCGCCGCGCCAGAGCGAACGCCTGGCCGCTGCTCTGCAAGCCGCCGGCGGCGAGGCGACCGTCGAGCTGATCCCCGGCGCCACCCACATGTTCCCGGAATTGGATGACGAGGCCACCATGACCCTGATCCGGCGATCCGTCGCCTTCCTCCGCGGATGAGGCCCGGCTTCCTCTGGGGCGTGGCAGCCGCCGGCCACCAGATCGAGGGCGACAACACCGGCAGCGACACCTGGTTCGCCGAGCACGTCTCGCCGACCGTCTTCCGCGAGCCGTCCGGCCGGGCCTGCAACGGCTACGAGCTGTGGCGCGACGACGTCGACCTGGCGGCCGGCCTGGGCCTGAACGCCTACCGCTTCTCGGTCGAGTGGGCCCGGGTCGAGCCGTCCGAGGGCAAGTTCGACGACGACGCGCTGGCCCACTACGCGGCGGTCGCCGACCGCTGCCTCGAGCACGGCATGGCGCCGATCGTCACGTTCAACCACTTCACCTCGCCGCACTGGTTCGCCGAGCGGGCCGGCTGGCTCGACCCGGCCGCGCCGGAGCTGTTCGCCCGCTACTGCGACCGGGTGATGGCCGCCTTCGGCGACCGGATCGCGATGGCGCTCACGCTCAACGAGCCCAATCTCCCGCGCCTGCTGACCTGGATGCCCATTCCCGATTTCGTACGGGACCTGGAGCGCGCCACCCTCGAAGCCGCGAGCAAGGCCGGCGGCGTGCCCCGCTACCGCCTGTCCAACGTCCTGCTCCCGGCGGAGATGGACGCGATGGCCGACGGAATGACGGCCGGCCACCGGGCGGCCCGCGCCGCCATCAAGGCCCGCCGCCCGGAGCTGCCGGTCGGCTTCTCCCTCGCCCTGGTCGACGACCAGGTCGCCGGCGACGACCCGACGGTCCGCGACCGCAAGCGCGCCGAGGTCTACGGCCGCTGGCTGACCCTGGCCGCCGAGGACGACTTCATCGGCGTGCAGAACTACGAGCGCCTCTACTACGACGCGACCGGCCCGGTCGGCGACACCGGCCTCTATTCCGGCGTCGACCCACGCTCGCTGGCCGAGACCGTCCGCTACGCACACGCCGCCACCGGCGTCCCGGTCCTGGTCACCGAGCACGGCATGGCCACCGACGACGACACCAGGCGAGTCCCGTTCATCACCGACTCGCTGGCCGGCCTGCGCACCGTCGTCGACGAGGGCTTGCCGGTGCTCGGCTACCTGCACTGGACCCTGATGGACAACTTCGAGTGGATCTTCGGCTACGAGACCAGGCTCGGCCTGCACACGGTCGACCGGGAAACCTTCGCCCGCACCCCGAAACCGAGCGCCGCTGCCTACGCCGCCATCGTCCGCGCCGGCTGATTGCGGCCGGATTCTGACCCCCGGCACCCAGGAGATCCAGGTGGTGGTCGCCGACGCCCGAGCAGGCCCGCAAGCACCTGCTGGCGGCCGGCGTCGAGGGGAGCGACATCGACACCCAGCCACGGGAAACTTCGTCCACTTCCACGACCCCGACGGCAACCGGTGGTCCCTGCAGGCGGTCGACTACCGCCCCAACGGCTGATCTCTGCCCTCACCCGACCATCAGCACCGCGGTGCAAGATGGGCACGTGCCGCCGAAAATGGTGTTCGCCGAGGTCCGCCGGTAGTCGGGAGGGCGTTGGGGCCGGGCCCGCCCGTAGCGGGCGCGCGGAGGGTGAGTTGCACCTGCCGGGACCGGCTGGCACGGGAGTGGGGCAGCGCGTACGCGAAAAGAGAGCATGGGCGAAACGCGCGACGCCGCGGCAGACCCCTCAGCCCCAGGGACCTGTCGGCGGCGGTGGGCCACGGTGATCAAGCCAGATCGTTTCCGCACGGGCCACGGCAACCTCACCGGACCGGCCGCACCACGCGGTCGGCGGGCCTCGGGGTAGGAGAGGCCGCTTTCCTGCAAGTAGGGCCTTCGTGTTGCCCGGGAGAGGCCGCTTTTCTTGAAATCGGGCCTTCGTGAGCCTCCGGATGACGCGTGGCCGATGCGAACGGGTCTAGCCGTTGTTGAGTTCGGTGACGAGGGCGCGCAGCCACGGCTGGGCGAGCGCCGGCTCGTTGCCGATGGCGCGGGCCAGCGCTCGCCGCCCGGCGCGGTCGCGGCCACGGGCGACCAGGGCCGCCGCCTCGGCCAGGGCCGGCCCGGTGCGTTCGTCGCGGTTCGGGCCGGGCGTTTCGGCCACCCAGTGCTCGGGCCGGAACGAGCGGGTCAGTTTCGGCTGGTATTCGCCGAGGTACGCCCACACGGACGGCTCCAGCGAAACGTTGACCACGGCCTTGGCCGGCAGTTGCCGGGTCCACGGCGTGTGCTGCTGCCAGCGGTAGGTGTGCGGGCTGGTCTCGCGCCGCACGGTGACGCCGACGAAGCGCAGCTTGCGCCGGATCGCCGGCCAGGTTTCGCGCTCCTGCTCGACCCAGTCGCGGATCAGGGCGAACAGTTCGGTGAAGGTGCCGCCCTCGTAGACCACATCGACGAAGGTGACCGGCCGATCCCGCCGCGCGAGCGCATGGGGCGTCAGCCCGACCGCGGCCATGATGCGCCGGGCCTCGGACACTTCGGCGCCGGTGAGCGGGCGCCGCCGCCAGCGCCGGCCGGAACCGGCGCCGCCCCGCTGGAAGGAAAACGGCAGCCGCAGCAGTCGCCGCCGGTCCGGGTGGCCGCCGAGCGCCCCGCCGAGAAGGTCGAACATCGAGTCGAGCGAGCGGCCGACGAAGACGAGATCCCCGTTGCCGCTGCGGGCGAGCACCTTGCCGGCACACTCGACCAGGTCGTCGACGAACCACAGGTCGGGCGGGGCGGCGCCGTCGAGCAGGCTGCCCAACTGGCTGGGCGTGACCAGGTCCCAGCGAAACGGCGCGGTGTCCTCGGCTGTCACCCGGCCATGGTGCCAGCGACGGCCGCGACGGTCACCGGAATAACTCACCGCCCGACGGCGCGGCGCCGCTCAGGACGGTCTGGCTCGGAGGCTCCGGGTATTCCAGTGGTTCGCCACTCGGTTCCGCGTGCGTCGGAGCCTTCGTTTCCTGGCGGCGCGCCCGGACCGCGAGCCGCAGGGCCGGCCACAGGCGGAGTTTGCGGGAGCTGTCGCAGGCGGCCAAGAGTTTGGCCAGGGCCTCCCGCTCCTCCGGCGGAACCGCCACGATGATGATGATCACCGGTAGGGCGGCGGCGACGATTTCGGTGAGGATCAGCAGCGCCAGTACGCCCATGGCGACGATCGCGAGGTAGCTGGTCATGAGGAGTCCCTCCGGTCGTGTCGAGTTCGGACGGCTGCTCAGCGCGCCGACGTGAAAGCCGCGAGCACCAGCATCGCGAGGGCCAGGACGGCGGCGAACGCGACGACGGCCGCGGCCGTGGCCGCCCGGATCAGGCCGGACATCGGCGCCATCGCTCGTTTGAGGAAACGTAGGATGATCAGCAGGCAGACTGCCGCGAGAACCAGGTAGGTGGCCGGCTGATGCGTCCACGCCGCGCCGGGGTTGAGGAAGGACATGGCTGACCTCCGGGGGTGTCAGCGCGGGATCGCCGCGCATATGCACCGATGAGGGCCATGACCACAGTGTCCAAGATCCACGATCACCGCAGGTTCGCTAATCCAGCGGTTCTGTTACCTCTCCGTGACCCTCTTCTCTGAATATGCACTCCTATGCGCTCGGATGCAATCCTCATGCTCATGAGAGAATTTCATTCCTCGTGCTTCGTCACAATGCGTATGCAAGAACGGCACTTTTGTCTCGTTGGGTAGTCAGAAGGTCTATCGTGTCGGCCGTCGGTGTGGTTAGGTGGGCGGCGCACCGGAATATTCGACGATCGACTTGACGAAGCGCCTATTCTGTCGCGTGTGAACTTCGACAATCTGGGCGCGTCGGACACTGTGGTTCCCGCGCCGAAGCTGACCCTCGTGACGACTCTCTGCGGCGGGGGCAGCTGCCCGACCGTTTACCGGACCGACCGGGGCACGCTGGTCGTGCAGGGATACACGGTCACGGCCAACGACGTTGACGTCGATCTTCCCGCCGGTGAGCAGCTGGTGGAGATTCCCGCCGAGCTGCTGGCCGCGGCTATGCAGGCGGGCGAATAATAGGGATCTCAGATCGGGTCGGAAGGGGGCGGAGGTCGTGGCTGACTCGCTCTCTTCCGCAGATCAGCCTATCGAGTCGGTCGGAGTGGTTCTCGCCCGATGGCGACGGCGCAAAGGGCTGACCGGGCAGGCGCTCGGTGATCTGGTCGGCATGAGCCAGGCCAAGATCTCACGCCTGGAGAACGGTGTGGTTGCCGCCGATCCGGTTGACGTCAAGCTGCTGGCCGAGGCGCTCGGCATGCCGGCCGGCGACGTGGAGCGGGTCGTCGCGCTCGCCGAGAGCGCGGACAACCGGCTCACCGACTGGAACTCCATTCAGCCGGGTCTGGCCGATCGGCAGAAGCAGACCGGCAAGATCGAGGAGCAGGCGACCGAGATCCGGGTCTTCCAGCCGGCGGTCGTGCCTGGTTTGGCGCAGACCAGCGAATACGCCCGCGCGATCCTCTCCGCGCTCAAGGACGAGCTGGACGACTCGGAGATCGCCGACTCGCCGGCCGCGGTGTCCGAGGCGGTCAGTGAGCGCATGCGGCGCGCCGAGATCCTCAGCCAGCCGGGGCGCACGTTCCACTTCCTGTTGACCGAGCAGGTGCTGCGCAACCGGGTCTGCGAGCCGGCGGCCATGGTCGCGCAGATCGCCCGCCTTCGTGAGCTGGCCGCCTATCCGAACATCCAGTTGCGCATCATCGCGGACGACGCCGAGTTGCCGGTCGCGCCCTATCACGGGTTCTACGTCGCCGATGATCGCTGGGTCAGTGCTGATCTCTTCGACTCCAGTGTGATCTCCAAGGGTCGCAAGATCATTCACTCGTTCCGGCGGGTCTTCGATGCGCTCGAGGGGGTGGCGGTGACCGACGTCAGCGATCTCCTCAACCGTTACCAGACGCATTACGTGCGGATGTTGCTGTCGAACTCGCAGGCGAGCTGAAATTTTCGGTGCTTGCCCGGTTTCGCCGGTGTTTCTACGGTGGAGTCATGACGAACCACAAGGACGCCGACTTCACGGTCGCGGCCGAGGGTCCGCCGGCCACCCCGGAGCCCACCTCGCGCCTGGTGATCACCCTGTGCGGCGGCGGTACATGTCCGACCGTCTACTCCACCGATCGCGACACCGTCCTGGTGCAGGGCAGCGCGGTCACCGGCATCGCCGTCCCGGACGGCGAGCTGCTCGTCGAAATCCCCCGTGAGCTGCTCATCGAGGCCGCTCGCCGGGTTCAGGAGCAGGATTCCTGACCCTGGTTCACCCCTCTGTCCCGCTCGATGATGCGCGGTTGACCACCGCGGCCGACATGCCGCCAGATCGGTGCGGCCCTGATCAGATGAGGGATTCCACCGCGCCGATGATCTCGGCGTCGGCACCCAGTTCGGCGGGGCGGACGGTCAGGGCGGCGGCCGCGGCGGGGGCGCAGTGGCGGTGCAGGGACTCGCGGATGCCGTCGACCACGTGGGGGCCGGCCTCGATGAAGCGGCCGCCCACCACCACGACCTGCGGGTTCAGGGCGTTGCACAGGGGGGCTACGGTGCGGCCGATCAGGCGGCCGGCGTCCAGCAGGGCGCGCTGGGCGGGGCGGTCGCCGGCGGCTACCAGTTGCAGGAAACGCTCCTCCGACGGTGGGCCGCCCAGCGGCAGGAAGTAGCGCGGGGACAGGTAGGTCGAGAGGCAGCCGCGGCTGCCGCAGATGCACAGCGGGCCGACCTCGCGCACGTTCAGGTGGCCGACCTCGCCGGCGTAGCCGATGGCGCCTCGGTACATCCGGCCGCCGGCCAGGATGCCGCCGCCGGTGTACTGGTCGGCGCGCAGGTACAGCACGTCGCGGGCGTCCCGGGCGGCGCCCCGGCGGGTTTCGCCCAGGGCGGCCAGGTGGGCGTTGTTGCCGGCGGTGGCCGGCACGCCCAGGACCTCGGCGACCTGTTCGGCGGGGGAGAAGCCGGCGAACATCGGCAGGACGCCGCGCGGGCCGAAGAGACCGGTGCGCGGGTGTACGGGGGAGGGCACGCTCACCGCCGCGGCTTTCAGGCCGGACAGGCCGTGCTCGGCGAGCAGGGAACGGGCCAGTTCGGCGGCGGTGCGGATGGGCGGCTGGCCGGACAGGGACATCGGCTGGGGCTGGAACGCCGAGTGGAGGCGGGTGCCGGCCATGTCGGTGATGATCGCCTGGACGCCGTCGGGGCGGACGGCCAGGCCGGCGAGCAGGCCGGGCGCCGTCACGACCCGGAAGTGCGGGGAGGGGCGGCCGGAGCGGCCCTCGCCGGGCGGCGGGTCGCATTGTTCGACCAACTGGTCGGTGACCAGGGTGTCGAGGAGGTCGGCGACGGCGGACCGGGGCAGGCGGGTGACGCGGGCGATGTCGCTGCGGGGCAGGACGCCGCGGCGGCGCAGCAGGTCGAGGACGGCGTCGCGGCGGTGGTCGCGCTCGTGGGTGGTGGCCGAGACGCCGCGGGCAACCGCGGTGCCGTGCAGGGCGGCGGTCACCGCGCCGATCAGGGCGGCCCGGTCGCCGAGCTCGCCGGCTCGCACCTCCAGGGACTCGGCCACCTCCGGCTGGGCGTAGCGGCGGACCGAGTCGGCGACGCCGGCGACCAGCGGGCCGTGTTCGGTGATCAGTGGGCCGTCCAGCACGACCAGGGCCGGGTTGACGGTGTTGGCCAGGTCGGCGACCACCCGGCCGATCATGCGGCCGGCGTCGGCGAGGACCCGCTCGGCGATCGCGTCGTTCGCGGCCAGCTGGACGGCGCGGACGGCGGTGACCTCCTCGCCGTACATCTCGGTGAGGGACGCCAGGATCTCGCGCGGTGACGCGATGGTCTCCAGGCAGCCGCGGTTGCCGCAGCGGCACAGCGTGCCGGTCTCGTCGACCTGCACGTGGCCGATCTCGCCGGCCACGCCGCTGGCGCCGTGCTGGACGACGCCGTCGAGCAGCAGGCCGCAGCCGATGCCGGTGGCGATGCGCAGGTAGAGCACGTCGCGGCGGCCGTCGGCGACGCCGTGCCGCAGCTCGCCGATGAGGGCCAGATCGGCGTCGTTGCGGATACCGACCGGGTAGCCGAGGCGCTCCTTGAGAAGAGCGGCGGGATGCAGGCCGGCCCAGCCGGGCAGCACGCTGCTGGGCTGCACGACGCCGCCGGCGATCGGGGCGGACAGGCCGGCCATGGCGGCCCAGACCCGGCGGCCGGCGACCACCTCGGCGATCAGAGTGGCGAGGGCGTCCAGGGTGGCTTCGCCGGCGTCGCGTTCGGCCAGGATCTGCCCGGTCAGGTCGGCGGCTGCCACGCGTACACCCGAAGCGGCAACCACCGCGCCCACCACGACGCCCGCGTTCGCGCCCAGGGTGAGTGATCGGGCCGGACGGCCCGGCCGGCCTCCGTCGGCCGACGCCTCCTCCTCGGCGAGAACGTCCTCGTCGAGCAGCTCGGTCACCAGCGCGTTGACGGTGGCGCGGGCCATGCCGGTGCGCCGGACCAGCTCGGTGCGCCCGGCCCGGCCGGCCTCGCGGACGGCGGCCAGGATGAGGTCCCGGTGCTGCATCACGCCCCCCATTTTGCTGGGTTTAGACATTACTCCGTTCGATTCACAGGAACCAGAGTCGCAAAACCGGCAAAGCTCGCGTGATGATCACCACGTCGAGCCGAATCAGGGGTCGAATAAGGGCTTTCGGGCGCTGGTTTGGCGTTAATCCGCTCGATACCTTCGCTGTATCAGGTGGTAACGAGCAGCCGGCGCCGCGAAACCTGACAGTTCTCCAAGCGCTAACCGAAGAGGTGTGCGATGACCGCTGTCGAAACCGGCCGGGCCCGGCAAACCGCCCCCGCCCCCGTGGCCGATGAAAACACCCCGCCGAACGCCCCGGCCCGCCTCATCGCGGCGATGGCCCTCGCACAGTTCGGCGCCTACCTCACGATCCTGACCCCGGTCGTGGTGACGCTCTCCATCCGGGTCGCCCAGATCGCGCCGGACAGCAAGACGTCCGCGCTGAGCACGGTGCTCTCCGTCGGCGCGCTTCTGGCGCTGATCGGCAACCCGTTCTTCGGCGCCATGTCCGACCGCACCACCGCCCGCATGGGCCGCCGCCGCCCGTGGCTGATCGGCGGCATGGTGGCCGGCTTCCTGGGTCTGCTCGTGGTCGCCACCGGCTCGAACATCGCGACGCTGACGTTCGGCTGGGCCCTCGCCCAGCTCGGCGTCAACGCCACCCTGTCGACGCTGACCGCCCTGATGCCCGACCAGATCCCGGCACGTCAGCGCGGCCGGGTCGGCGGCATCCTCGGCCTGATGACCTCGGTGGCCATCCTCGGCGGCACCGCCCTCGCGGCCGCGCTCTCCGGCCGTACCCTGCTGATGTTCATGGTCCCGGCCGCCGTCGGCGTACTCACCATGATCGTGCTGGTGGTGGTCCTCAAGGATCGGCCGGCCGCGCCGGGGGTCTTCGGGCGGTACACGTTCAAGGAGTTCGTGCGCACGTTCTACGTCAACCCGCGCCTGCACCCGGACTTCACCTGGAACCTGCTGAGCCGCTTCCTGATCTGGACGGGCCTCAGCTGCCTCACCACCTACCAGGCGTACCTGCTGATCGACCGGTTCGGTTACACCACCGACAACGTGGCCACCGGCGTCCTGATCTCGACCCTGGTCACCACGGGCGGCCTGGTCGTCGGCTCGAGCATCGGCGGCTGGTTCTCGGACCGTTCCGGCGCCCGCCGCCCGTACGTGCTCGGCGCCGGTCTGGTGGTGGCCGTTGCCCTGGCGCTCACCGCGTTCGCCCAGAGCTTCGGGCTGTTCCTGGTGGCAGCCCTGATCTTCGGTCTCGGCGAGGGTGTCTACCTGGCTGTCGACCTGGCCCTGGCCACCGAGGTGCTGCCCAACCCGGACGACGCCGCCAAGGACATGGGCGTGCTGAACATCGCGAACGCCCTCCCGCAGTCGCTCGTCCCGATCCTGGCCGCCCCGATCCTCGCCATCGGCGCCGGTACGGCCTCCAACTACAAGCTGTTGTTCCTGCTCGGCGCCGTCGTGGCGGTCGTCGGGTCGACGCTGGTCCGCATGGTCCGCGGCGCACGCTGAAAGGTCAAGATCATGAACAAGTACGAGAACCCGGCCCTTCCGCTCGAGGAGCGCGTCTCCGACCTGCTCGCCCGGATGACCCTGGCGGAGAAGGCCGGCCTGATGTTCCACACCATGGTGGCGGTCAACCCGGACGGCACGCTGCACGAGCCGGCTTCCGCAGGCGGCATGTTCCCCTCGACGAAATGGCTGGTCAGCGACAAGCTGATCACCCACCTCAACATCCTCACGTTGGCGCCGGTGCCGCCGCAGAAGATCGCCGAGTGGCACAACCGGATCCAGGAGCTCGCCGCCGGCAACCGCCTCGGCATCCCGATGACGATCTCCACCGACCCCCGGAACGGCACCATCGACAACCCGGCGGCCTCGGCCGCGGCGGGCGGCTTCTCCGCCTGGCCGGAGCCGATCGGCCTGGGTGCCAGTAAAGACCCACAGCTGGTTCGGGAGTTCGCCGACGTAGTACGCCGCGAATACCTGGCCACCGGCATCCGGGTCGCCCTGCACCCGATGGCCGACCTCGCCACCGAGCCGCGCTGGGCCCGCACGAGCGGCACGTTGGGCTCGGATCCTGCACTGGTCGCCGAATTGGTCGCCGCCTACGTGAAGGGCCTCCAAGGCGATGCCCTCGGCCCGGACAGCGTCGTTGCGATGGTCAAGCACTTCCCGGGCGCCGGACCCCAGAAAGACGGAGAAGACGCCCATTTCCCGTACGGGCGGGAGCAGGTCTACCCGGGCGGGCGCTGGGATGATCACCTGAAGCCGTTCGAGGCCGCCTTCGACGCCGGGGTCGCGCAGGTCATGCCCTATTACGGCATGCCGGTCGACACCGAGCACGAAGAGGTCGGCTTCGGCTTCAACAAGGGGATCATCACCGGGCTGCTGCGCGAGCGCTACGGCTTCGACGGCGTCGTCTGCACCGACTGGGGCCTGATCACCGACGCCGACGACGTGATGGGCGCGCCGATGCCGGCCCGCGCCTGGGGCGTGGAGGACCTCGACCGGCTCACCCGGATGCAGCGGATCATCGACGCCGGCGCCGACCAGTTCGGCGGCGAGTTCTGCCCGGAGCTGGTGGTGGAGCTGGTCGAGCGGGGCCGGGTCAGCGAGGAGCGGATCGACGTCTCGGCCCGCCGCATCCTGCGGGACAAGTTCCGCCTGGGCCTGTTCGACGACCGGCGCTACGTCGACGCCGCGGCGACCGCCACCACCGTGGGCACGCCCGCCTTCCTGGCGGCCGGCCTGGAGGCCCAGCGCCGCTCGGTCGTCGTGCTGTCGGCGGAGAACCTGCCGCTGGCCGAGGGCATCGCGGCCTACATCGACGGGGTCGACCCGGTCGTGGCCGGGCGCTACGCCAAGATCGTCGACGACCCGGCCGAGGCCGACGTGGCGATCGTCCGGCGGGGCGCCGCCTACGACAACACCCGCGGCCAGGGGTTCGAGGCGTTCTTCCACGCCGGCCGGCTCGACTGGACCGACGGCGAGATCGCGTCGCTGCTCGACCTGGCCGGGAAGCTGCCGACCGTGGTGGACGTGATGCTCGACCGGCCGGCCGTGCTCACCCGGCTCGACAGCAAGGTGGCCGGGCTGGTCGGCACGTTCGGGGTCAGCGACGAGGCGATGCTCGACGTGCTGTTCGGGCGCGCGGCCGCCACCGGGACGCTGCCGTTCGAGCTGCCCTCGTCGATGGCCGAGGTCGAGGCGTCACGCGAGGACGTGCCGAACGACACGGCACACCCGCTCTACCCGTACGGACATGGGCTTTTCTGGCCTGCTCGCTGAGCCGTCGGTTGCAAATGGGGGGCGCGTGAGCGCCCCCCATCAGTTCGTGCGCCCCAGAGCCGAAGCCCACGGGGAAGGCCCCTCTCGCCGCTCTCTGGAAAGGCGCTCGATTGAGTACCGCAACCGAACTGTCCCGTCCGGCCACGCCGCCGCCCGCCGCCACGCCCGGCGGTTCCGGCCGCTGGTGGTCACTCGTCGTCCTGGCCATGGCCCAGCTCATGGTGGTGCTGGACGCCACGATCGTGAACATCGCGCTGCCCAGCGCCCAGCAGGACCTCGGGTTCTCCACCGCCGACCGGCAGTGGGTCGTCACCGGTTACGCCCTCGCCTTCGGCAGCCTGCTGCTGCTCGGTGGCCGGCTCAGTGACTTCTTCGGCCGTAAGCGGATGTTCCTCATCGGCCTGACCGGTTTCGCGCTCGCGTCCGCGCTCGGCGGCGCCGCCAACGGCCTCGAGATGCTGATCTTTGCGCGCGCCCTGCAGGGTGCGTTCGGCGCGGCGCTGGCCCCGGCCGCCCTGTCGCTGCTGTCCACCACGTTCACCGACCCGGCCGACCGCGGCAAGGCGTTCGGCATCTTCGGCGCCATCTCCGGCGCCGGCGGCGCGGTCGGCCTGCTGCTGGGCGGCGTCCTGACCGAGTACCTGTCGTGGCGCTGGTGCCTCTACGTCAACCTGCTCTTCGCGGTCGTCGCGTTCATCGGCGCGACGCGCAAGCTGCAGGACGAGAAGATCGCCAACCGCGACCGGATCGACATCCCCGGCGCGATCACCGCCATCGCCGGCCTCGTCGGCCTGGTGTTCGGCCTCGGTAAGGCGGAGACCGACGGCTGGAGCGCCCCGATCACCCTGATCCCGATGATCGGCGGCCTGGTCGTGCTGATCGCCTTCGTGCTCATCGAGATGCGCGTGCCGCACCCGCTGCTGCCGCTGCGCGTCGTGCTCGACCGCAACCGCGGCGGCTCGTACATCTCGATCGGCGTCGCCGGCGCCGGCATGTTCGGTGTCTTCCTGTTCCTGACCTACTACCTGGTCGCGTTCCTCGGCTTCAGCCCGATCCAGACCGGCCTCGCGTTCCTGCCGATGCTCGCCGCGATCATGCTGTCCGCGACCACGCTCGGCGCGCTGCTGACCCCGAAGATCGGCCCGCGCCCGCTGGTCCCGGCCGGCGGCCTGATCGCGGCGGCCGGCATGGCCTACATGACCCGCCTGGACCTGGACTCGTCGTACGCGTCCGGCGTCCTGCCCGGCCTGATGATCATGGGCCTCGGCATGGGCCTGATCTTCGCCCCGACGCAGAACGCCGCCACCAGCGGCGTCGACCACCACGACGCGGGCGTCGCCTCGGCAATGATCAACACGGTCCAGCAGATCGGCGGCTCGATCGGCACCGCGCTGCTGAGCTCGTTCGCGGCCAGCGCGGCCACGAACTACATGGTCGGCAAGGCGCCGACGGCGCTGGTCCAGGCGCAGGCTCAGCTGGCCAGCTACCACACCGTGTTCTGGTGGTCGGTCGGCTTCTTCCTGGTGGTCGCCCTCGTGTCGGCGGTGACGTTCCGCAGCGGCCCGCTCGACATCGACCCCGACGCCCCGAAGGCAATGGCCCACTGACGCAGTTTCCTCAGGTGATCCCCGGTCGTGCTCAGGCACGGCCGGGGATTTCCGTTTGCCCGGCAGGCTTACCGTGACCTCGGCCCATCGATCAGAGGACATGGCTTATGGCCGGCAACGTGGTGCAGGTGGTGGGTCTGGTCGCGGTGCTGGTGGCGTTGTATTTCAGCGCTATGCAGACCAGAAAACTGCAGAAGCAGCTCAACCTCACGAACCTGTTCAACCGGTACGAGGCGCTGAACCACGCGAGCGAGCGCTACGACGCCGGGCTGGCCATGCTGTTCGAGCGCCCGGAGCTCCGGCCGTACGCCTTCGACCGGAAGCCGCTCGACCTCGACGGGGCGGACCTCGCGCGGGCGCTGATCGTCGCCGACCAGATGGCCGGAGCGGTCGACCACGCCCTGCGGGTCGGCGAGCGCTTCCCGGACGACCTCGCCGGCGACTGGACCCCGGTCGCCGAGTCGATGGCGCAGAGCCCGCTGTTCCGCGCCATCGTGCACGAGAAGCGCCCGGAATTCCCGGACCTCGCCCGCTTCTTCCCGCCCGAAGCCGAGCCTGATCCGCCCGCCCTCGCGAGCATTGCCTGAGGCGCACGATCGGGTGACGGGGGGTCGGAAAGGCGACCGGCACGGTTCGCGGTGGGGTGGTCACTGTCGATAATCGCCGCATGTCGCGAAGGACTGTGGTGGTCACGGGTGCGTCCAGCGGGATCGGTGCGGTGGTTGCGCGCCGGTTGGGGGAGATGGGCTTCGCGGTTTATGCGGCGGCTCGGCGGGTCGATGAGGTGCCCCGGGCGCCCGGGGTCGTCGCGGTGCATGCCGACTGCACCGACCCGGCGTCGCTGGAGGATCTGGTCGGGCGGGCGGCCGGCGAGACCGGGCGGATCGACGTGCTGGTCAACAACGCGGGGTACGGGGCGTTCGGCTCCGTCGAGGAAGTGCCGGCCGAGGAAGCCCGGCGGCAGTTCGAGGTCAATGTGTTCGGGCCGGCGCGGCTCACCCAGCTCGTCGTGCCGCACATGCGCAAGCGCGGGCGCGGGCGGATCGTCAACGTCACGTCGGTCGGCGGGCGGATCTACGAGCCGCTTGGTGGGTGGTACCACGCGTCGAAGTTCGCGGTCGAAGGGCTCAGCGACTGTCTGCGGATGGAGTTGGCGCCGTTCGGGATCGATGTCGTCGTGGTCGAGCCGGGCTCCACCCGTACCGGCTGGGGGTCGGTGGCTCTGGCAGGCTTGTTGGCCACGTCCGGGTCGGGGCCCTACGGCGAGCAGGCCAAGGCGCTGGCTGCCTCGCACACGTCGGCCGCCGACAACCCGCGGATCACCTCCTCGCCGGAGACGGTCGGTGAGGTGGTGATCCAGGCGGTGCGGGCGCGGCGGCCGCTGACCCGGTATGCGGCCGGGACCGGGGCGCGGCCACTGCTGCTGGCCCGGCGGTTGTTGCCGGACCGGGCGTTCGACGCCCTGATGGCGCGGGCGTTCGGAGTCTAGGCGGTCTTCAGCAGGCCGCCGGCCGACCAGGTGCTCCACGGCAGGTTCCAGTCGCCGTAACCGTCCCAGCTCGGCATCGTCGGGCCGCCGGTGTTGGTGAAGACGGACACGTCGCCGACCTGGGCGAAGTTGAAGTAGCGCTGGGCGTCGGCGACGTTGAGGTTGGTGCAGCCGTGCGAGGTGCTGCGCTCGCCGATGTTGCCGCCGTTCCAGCTGGCGGCGTGGAAGAACTCGCCGGAGTTGGTGATGCGGACCGACCACGGGACCTTCTCGTCGTACCCCGGGCCGGTCATGCGTTGGACCTTGACCTTCTGCATCACGACTTTGGTGCCGCTGAACGTGGGGGTGCTGGCCTTGCCGAGCGAGACCGGGAAGCTGAGCACCTGCTTGCCGTCCGAGGTGACGACCATGCGCTCGGTGTGGCCGTCGACCTTGGTGATGTTCGCGGCGCCGGTGTTCATGTCGAGGGTGAGGCTGTTGTCGAACGCCAGGTCGGTGCCGGCCGGCTGACCCTTCGTGGCCAGGTCCATGTGGATCTTGGCGTGTGCGGGCCAGTATTTCTCGGGGCGGTAGTGCGCCTCGAGCGGGTAGTCGGCGTAGATCGCGGACTTCTGGAAGAACCAGGCGCCCCCGGCCGGCTCGCCGTTGACCGTGACGGTCGTGGCGGCCGCGAACGCGTGCGCGTCGGTGATCTTCTTCGAGAGATAGGCGATGATCGGCATGCCCACGCCCCAGGTGGATCCGTCGCCCTCCAGCAGCCGCACGTGCACCGGCTTGCCGGCCGGCGCCGACGGCGAGGCCGGCACGTCGGCGGACGATCCGGCGGACGGCGCGGCCGAGGAGCCCTGGTCGGCCTGCCAGGAGCCGCCGGACGACGACTTGCCGCAGGCCGCAGGCAGGGCGAAGGTCACCGCGAGCATTGCCGCCGTCACTGCGGAGCGCCAGGTCCGAGATCGTTTCATGACTGCGACGATGCTACGAATCGGGCGGATCCGCCAGGCGCGGACCACGACAAGGCATTAACCGGTGAGGATGCGGCGGGCGGCGGCCAGCAGGTGGTCGCGGAAGTCCTCGTCGTCGAGGCCGGCCACGGCCGGGTCGGCGCCGGCCATCATCAGGCCGGCGCTGATCACCGCCATGCGCACCCGGCTGCCCGGGTCGGGGGCGGTGCCGCCGAGCAGGCGGCGGATGCGCTGCAGGTTGCGCAGCGACGGGTGCGAGCGCAGCAGGCGGATCACCACCGGGTCGAAGCTCAGCGTCGATGACACCCGGCGGAACTCGACGATCAGGTCGACCACGCCGGCCAGCACCGCCTCGCGGCGGGCCGGGTTGCCGCGCTGGGACTCGGCGTGGTCGGCGATCGGGCCGAAGCGGTCCAGCGCCGGAGAGAGCACCGCGAGCACGATGTCGTCCTTGCTCGGGAACTGGTGGTAGACGGCGGCCTTGGTGACGCCCAGCCGGTCGGCGATCATCTGCAGCGACGTGCCGCTGACGCCGTACGTGGCGAACAGGTCGAGCGCCGCGACCAGCAACCGCTCCCGTGCCTCCATGAAATCGCACCTTACGGGCCGCGGAAAGCGGCGTTGACCTGGAGTGCGCTCCAGGTCATAGCGTGGGATTCATGCAGACGATCGAACTCGGACGTACCGGAACGCAGGTCAGCAAGCTCGCCTTGGGCGCGATGCAGATGGGCAACGCGACCAGCGAGCCGGACTCGATCCGGATCCTCGACCGCTACCGCGAGGTCGGCGGCTCGTTCATCGACACCGCCGACTGTTATGAGTGGTGGGCGCGCCGGGAGAGCCGGGGCGGGGAGAGCGAGGAGTTGCTGGGGCGCTGGCTGCGTGCCGGCAACCGGCGGGACGAGGTCTTCCTCGCCACCAAGGGCAGCGCTCTGCCGCATTACTCGCCCGACCTGTGGGCGGCCGACGGCACGCCGGACTGGGAGCTGGCGGGGCGCACGTTCGCCGGGGCGGGGGCGAAGACGCTGCGCGACGCGCTCGACGGGAGCCTGCGCCGGCTCGGCACCGACCACGTCGACCTCTATTACATCCACGTCGACGACAGGGCGACGCCGCTCGAGGAGACCTTCGAGGCGCTCGCCGGGTTCGTCGAGGCCGGCAAGGTGCGTTACCTGGGCTGGTCCAACGTGCGCACGTGGCGGCTCGAGCGGATCCGCGGGTTGTGCGAGCGCAACGGGTGGCCGCTGCCGGTGGCGATCCAGCAGCAGCACTCCTATCTGCGGCCCAAGGCCGGCCTGGACACCGCCTCGATCGTCGGCGCCGAGCAGCTCGACTATCTGCGCGACCACGACGACCAGACGCTGGTGGCCTACTCGCCGATCGTCAAGGGCGTCTACGACTCGGCGGCCAAGCGCACCGGGCACTGGATGATGGCCAACTACGCCGGACCGGACGCCGACGCCCGGATCGCCGCCGTCGAGCAGGTGGCCGGCGAGGCCGGGGTCACGCCGAATCAGTTGGTGCTGGCGTGGCTGATGCACCAGAGCGCGCCGCGGGTGCTGCCGCTGATCGGGCCGCGCACGACGGCCCAGTTCGAGGACGCGCTGCCGGCCCTCGACGTGAAGCTGACCGGCGACCAGCTCGACCGCCTGGACGCGGCCGGCGCCTGACTAACCCAGGGCCGCCCGTGTCACGAAGGCCGTGCCGGCGCCCTCGTCGAGGTGGACGATGCCGCCGCTGTCCAGATGCAGGGCCCGGCCCGGATAATTGATGGATTCCAGAAAGACGGCCGCGCCGCCGTGCGTGGACGCCGGGCAGAACGTGGCGTCCTTGCCGAACAATTCCGGGCTTTCCCGCCGGTTGCGCTGCTCCAAGCGGAGCACGAAGTCGCGATGTCGCAGGAAATAGCCCGGATAATTAACGGATTCGAACGAAATGCAACCGCGGCCGGTCAGTCCGGTGCGGACCACGAAGCTGGAGTCGGCCTTGTCGAGGGCGCTGCTCGACGAGCCGATCCGGTCGGCGCGGGCGACGAAGTTGCGGTGCCGCAGGCGCAGCCCCGGATCGCCGTCGATCGACAGGCCGACCCGGGCGCCGGCGACGAGGGCGACGGCCGGGACCGCCGGCTTGGTGGTGCGGGTCGGTGACGGCCAGGCCGGGCGGGTGGAGTGTGCGGCGACCGGGGTCGTGGTGGTCGCGATGACCACCGGGGGCGGGGCCGCGGAACTGCTGGCCGGGGCGGGCAGCAGGGAAACCGGGGTCAGCGGCGCCAGCGTCGGGAAGGCGAGTTCCTGGGCGGTCGTGCCGGGCGGCTCGTCGCCGGCCGTCGTGACCAGCAGGGCCATCACGCCGGCCACGCCGGCGACGACCGCGGCGCCGCAGGTGAGCAGCACCCGGCGGGCCTGCGCGGAGGTCTCGGCCGGACGGGCCGGCGGACGGACCGGCAACCTCGGACGGTACGGAGTCAGGGCGGTCGATGGGACTTCGGGCCGGGGTTCCTGGAACCAGCCGCCGATCCGTAGATCATTCAGCTCGTCCTCGTCGGGCATCTAACATCCGCTCCTGCGCCGGCGGGCCTAAGCCACTCTTAAACTCTCGAAAAGGCATTCTTGCGGCGAAAGACTCGAATGGCAAGGGTGCGGCTTAAGCCCATCTTTAGCTTCGTCCTGAACGTCTCCTCGGGAAATCGAACCGACAGGTGGTGTCTCTGCGTATTGACGATCGACGCCATACGCAGCCGGACACAGGGGATGCCCGGCCGTACCAGGGAGACGATCGCGTGGACGGCTCCGCATCGAGTGATCTCGACACCCCGGTTCCCGACCCCGACCCCGCGCCGGAGGGGCTGCCCAACATCGCCGACTACTGGCCGGACGCGCCGCACCGGATGGGGCCGGCCGCCGACTGGTATCCGGATCAGGCCGAACCGGCGGGGGCGGCCTCCCCGCCGTACACCCAGGAACCACAACCGACGCAGCTGATCAGCCCGCCGCCTCGCGCGCGGCGGCGCGGCCTGCGCGTGCTGCTCGCGGCGCTCGCCGTCCTGGTCTTCGTCGGTGGCAGCGCGCTGGCACTGGCCCGGCTGGTGCTGCGCCCGGCGCCGTCGCCGCCGGCCGGCGTGACCGCCCAGCCGGCGACGCAGCAGCCCGACGGCGCCGTGCCGGACCAGCCGAACGCGCCGGTGTCGGTGCAGCCGGCGCCGAGTGCGACCGTTGCCCCGAGCGCGGCGGTGAGCGCGACGCCGACCGCGACCGCGTTGCCGTTCACGTCGGGCACCTTCGAGCTGAGCGGCAACGTCATCGAGCTGAACGTCAGCATCGCCGACCTCGGCAACGAGCCGGTGCGGTTCAGCACGCCGGCCGGCAGCGGGTTGAAGCCGCAGCTCAGCCGGGACGGCGGCACGGTGAAACTGGACCCGAAACCGGACGGCAGCGAGGGCAACGGGCGGGTGGACGTGCAGCTCAACGGGAAGGTCACCTGGTCGATCCGGATGGGCGGCGGAGTGACCCGGGGGAACTTCGCCCTGACCGGCGCCAAACTGCGGCGCATCGACCTGGTCGGCGGCGCCTCCCGGATCGCGATGACGCTGCCGACCCCCGGCGAGACGATGCCGATCAAGATGTACGGCGGGGTGAACAACTGGCAGATCACCACCGCCGACAAGGTGCCGCTCAAGGTTCTGCTGCGCGACGGCGCCGGCAAGGTGACGCTCAACGGCAAGACGAGCAACGGGCTCAAACGCAACGCCCAGCTGAACGTCGACGGCGGCGACGGGGTCGAATCGGGTGGATTCGGCATCGACGCGGTGGGCGGCATCGGCACGCTGACGGTGGCGCCGGACTGAACCACCGGATCCTTCGAAATCCCAAGCTTGGTCTGACTTTTCCGTTGTGATCGACTCGGATAGTGACCGGTTCAGCACGTACAGGGATGTGTCGGATCTCCCGCGGACAGGTTGCCGACAAGGTGCTGGTTCCGCGGGGGCGCCGTGCTCACCCTGTTTGACATGACGACAACGTTCGACCGGGAGCTCGTGCGCGGCAGCGCCGACCTGTTCAAGGAGAAGCGGCAGGAATTCTCCGCGCTCGGGATCCCGCCGGGCCGCGGCTGGGACCCGCTGCGGGACCGGATGGGCGAGTGCCTCGCGGATCATCCGCAGGGCATCGCCGGGGTGATCAAGAAACTGGTGATCACCCAGGAGATCTTCGACGAGCTGCCGCCCAGCCCCACCGCCAACCGGGTCTCGGCGTTCAACTCGCTCTACCTGACGATCACCCGGCGGGTCGACCTGGCGCTGACCACCAACGCCAACGAACCCGCCTTCCTGGAACTGCTCGACATCGAGTTCGCGAAGCGCTACTTCGCCGCCCTCGACCTGTGGAACTGCGACGACGAGGCCACCCCCGACGTGTGGGAGGTGCTGTTCAAGCGCAGCCACGACGTGCGCATGTCGCGGCTGGCCGCGGCGATGCTCGGCGTCAACGCGCACATCAACCACGACCTGGCGCTCGCGCTGATCGGCACGTGGAACGAGGTGGGCGCGCCGGTCGACGACGTCATCCACCCCGACTACCTGCTGGTCAACGAGATCTTCTACGAGGAGATCCCGCCGCTGCGGCGCGGCTTCTCCACCCGCTGGCAGAACGAGCTCGACGTGCTCGTCGGCCCGCTCGACGACTGGTCGCAGCGGATCCTGGTGCGGGCGACCCGGGCGCACGCCTGGGACCAGGGGCGGCACCTGTGGGAGCTGCGCAACGAGCCGGACGACTTCGAGCAGGCGCGGCGGACGATGGACCGGGCGGCGTCGCTGGTCGCCGAGTGGGCGATCGCCGGCGACCGGCTGCTCAGCGGCGTCGGCGCCGGGCTCGCCGGCGCCTGGGATCTGATCAGCAAGCCCTTCGACCGCGGGGAGAAGCCGATCAGCGCCTGACCCTGTTTCTTACGAAGTTCCTAGACAGGACGACGCTGATTTTTACCGGGCGGGCCGATCGTTGACGGCATGACGACCACCGCGCGGGCGCTGATCGCCGCGCCCCGGTGGTGGTCCGACCTGGCCGGGGTGGCGGCCGGCACCTCGCTGCTCGTGGTCACCACGCTGTGGGTGGGTGCGGGCGGCATTCAGAACGCCGATCGGATCACCTCGATCGGGCGGCTGACCGGGCTGTGGGCTGCCGACCTGCTGCTGCTCCAGGTCCTGCTGATGGCCCGGATCCCGATCGCCGAGCGGGCGTTCGGGCAGGACCGGCTGGCGCGCTGGCACCGGTGGGCGGGCTTCTCCTCGTTCTGGCTGATGGTGGCGCACATCGTGCTGATCACTCTCGGCTACGCGGGCGCCGACCACGCCGATGTGCTCGCCGAGCTGTGGGACCTGACCTGGGATTACCCCGGCATGCTCCTGGCCGTGGCCGGGACGCTCGCGCTGATCATGGTGGTGGTGACGTCGGTGCGGGCCGCGCGACGGCGCCTGCGCTACGAGTCGTGGCACCTGATGCACCTCTACGCCTACCTCGGCGTCGGGCTCGCGTTGCCGCATCAGCTGTGGACCGGGGCGGATTTCCTGGCCTCGCCGGGGGCCACGGCGTACTGGTGGACGCTCTACGCGGTTTCGGCCGGGGCGGTCATCGCGTACCGGATCATGCTGCCTGCCTGGCGCAACTGGCGGCACCGCCTGGTGGTCTCGCGGGTGGTCCCGGAAGGGCCGGGGTTGATCTCGGTCTACCTGACCGGGCGTGCGCTGGGGCAGATGCCGGTGCGGGCCGGGCAGTTCTTCCAATGGCGCTTCCTCGACGGGCCCGGCTGGTCACGCGCCCATCCCTACTCGCTCTCGGCGACCCCGCACGGCGGGATGCTGCGCATCACGATCAAGGAGCTGGGCGACGGGAGCGCTCGCGTCGCCGGGCTGCGGCCCGGGACGCGAGCCATCATCGAGGGCCCGTACGGCAAACTGACCTCCGAGACGTACGGCGGGGGACCGGTCACGCTCCTCGGCTGCGGAATCGGTGTCACGCCGCTGCTGTCGCTGCTCGGTGAGTTGCCGTACCGGCCGGGGGAGGCGACCTTCGTCTACCGGGCGCGCAGCGAGGCGGAGGTCGCGTTCCGCGAGGAGCTGGAGTGGTTCGCCAGGCAGCGCGGCGTCCGGGTGATCTTCCTGCTCGGGCCGCGAGGCGACTCCTGGCTGCCGGCCCGGCAGGCTGATCTCACGGCGGCGCAGATCGCGCCGGACGTGGCCCGGTCCCAGGTCTATCTGTGCGGGCCGGACGCGTGGACGGCGGCTGCCCGCACGGCCTGCCGTGATGCCGGGGTGCCCGACGCGCGCCTGCACACCGAGGTCTTCTCATGGTGACCCGGGAGGGAATCGGATGCGCCGCATAACGCTGTGGCTGTTCTCCACGGTGGCCGCCGTGGTCCTGCTGTTCAGCTACCGGACCAGCACGAACGGCGGCGGCCCGGCGTCGGTGGCCGCGGTGGCTCCGGCCGCCGGCCCCACGACGTCGCCCGATGCCGGTTCGCCCAGCGCCGGTTCGCCCAGCGCCGGTTCGCCCAGCGCCGGTTCGTCCGGGAGTGGGCAGACCTTCACCGGCTCGGTGGCGCAGACCCGCTGGGGGCCGGTCCAGGTCAGTATCACGGTGTCCGGCAAGAAGATCACCGATGTCGCGGTGCCGACCTATCCCAGCGAGAACGGCCGCGACGTGGAGATCAACGCGCGGGCGCTGCCGATCCTGCGGCAGGAGACCCTGGACGCGCAGAGCGCCGACATCGACACCGTCTCCGGGGCTACCGTCACCAGCGACGGCTACCTCGAATCGCTGCAGGCGGCCCTCGACGCGGCCCATCTCTCCGGATGACTTGATCTCCGCTGGCCGACCGGTTGTATGGTGAGCGCCGTCACGGCGGGCCGGAGGAGGAGCGATGTCGGCGACACCACTGTCCCTGCCCGCCGCGCCGCCGCCCGCGCCCGAGTTCGGGGCCGACGCGCTGATCGTGTGCGAGAGCCTCGTCCGGATCTATCAGACCGGGCCGATCGAGGTCCAGGCGCTGCAGGGGCTCGACCTGATCGTCGACAGCGGCGAGATGGTCGCCGTGGTCGGGGCGTCCGGGTCGGGCAAGTCGACCCTGCTGTCCATCCTCGCCGGCATCGACGCGCCCACCGCCGGGCGGGCCCGGGTCGACACGTGGGACCTGCTGGCGATGTCCCGCGCCGACCGGGTGCGGTATAGGCGGCACACGGTCGGCTTCGTTCGCCAGCAGACCGCCAGCAACCTGGTCTCCTATCTGACCGCGCGGCAGATGGTCGACCTGCCGATGACCGCCGCCCGGGTCACGCCGAAGACCCGCTCGGCGCGCAGCATCGAGCTTCTCGGCCTGCTCGGCGTCGCCGACTGCGCCGACCGGCGGCCGGGGCAGCTCTCCGGCGGCCAGCAGCAGCGGGTCGCGATCGCGGTGGCGCTCGCCAACGAGCCGCGCGTGCTGTTCGCCGACGAGCCGACCGGCGAGCTGGACTCCGCCACCGCGGCCGAGGTGTTCGGGGCGATGCGCGACGTCAACCGCGAGCTCGGCGTCACGGTCGTGGTCGTCACCCACGACCCGGCGGTGAGCGGCCAGGTGGAGCGCACCGTGGCGATCCGGGACGGGCGCACCAGCAGCGAGGTGCTGCGCCGCACCGCCACCGCCGACAACGGCGACACCCACGTGATCGCCGAGGAGTACGCGGTGATGGACCGGGCCGGCCGGGTGCAGATCCCGCGCGACTACCGCGAGGTCCTCGCCCTGACCCGCCGCGTCCGGCTCGCTCTCGAGCCGGACCACGTCACGATCCGGCCGGACGCATGACCGCCTGCACCGAGCGGCACCCAGCCGCACCCTTCGACGGCCTCGCAGGCGAGGGCCAGAAGGGCATGCGAAAGGTGAGCGCGGCATGAGCATTTTGACGGTAAGCGGTGTGCACCGGACGTTCGGCGAGGGGCCGGCCGCCGTGCACGCGCTGCGGGACATCTCGTTCGAGGTCGAGGCGGGCACGATGGTCGCGCTCGTCGGTCGCTCCGGGTCGGGCAAAACCACCCTGCTCAACATCATCGGGGGTCTCGACCGGCCCGACGACGGCACCGTGACGGTGGACGGCCTCGACGTGACCGCCATGGACGAGACAGCCCTATCCGATTTGCGGCGGGCCCGGGTCTCGTACATCTTCCAGAGTTTTGGTCTGATCCCGGTCCTGTCGGCGGCGGAGAACGTCGGCGTGCCGCTGCGTCTCGCCCGGGCCGCCGCCCCGGAGCGGGAACAGCGCGTCGACCTGCTGCTGCGGCTGGTCGGCCTGGAAGGCCACGCCCGGCAGCGGCCCGGCGAGCTCTCCGGCGGTCAGCAGCAGCGGGTCGCGATCGCCCGGGCGCTCGCCGCGTCGCCCCGGCTGCTCATCGCCGACGAGCCGACCGGCCAGCTCGACGCCGAGACCGGCCGGTCGGTCATGGCGCTGCTGCGCGGCGTCGTCGAGTCCGAAGGCGTCACCGCGCTGGTGTCCACCCACGACCCGGTGATGATGGCGCTCGCCGACCGGGTCATCCACATCGCGGACGGACAGCTGGCCACGTGATCGCGCTGCTCCGGCGGCGTGCGCGCGCCCAGTGGCCGCTCCTGCTCAGCCTGCTCACCGTCCTCACCCTCGGCGCCACCCTGCTCGGGGTGTCCGCGCTGCTGGTGACCCGCACCTCGGAGCGCGCGGTCGAGGTCGCGGCGTCCCGGGCCGAACCGGACGACGTCCAGGTCACCGCGTACACCGTGACGATCGCGGCGGCCGACACCCGGTCGGTCGCGGCCGACACCCGGTCGGTGCTCGCCTCCTCGGTGGCGCCGTTCACCGCGACCATGTCCACCCGGGCGTCGTCGGTGATGCGCAAGCTGCCGTCGCACACGGACGACGCGCGGAGCCTGCTCAGCGAGGTCTACCTCTCCGGGATGGACCGGCTGGCGGACAAGGCGAGCCTGGTCGCCGGGCGGTGGCCGCAGGGCCGGTCGGACGCCGGCGGGCCGATCGAGACGGCCCTGCTCGACAACACCGCGCGCCTGCTCGGGCTGAAGGTGGGCAGCCGGGTCCACCTCGGCGCCGAGATCGGGCGCGACCCGGCCCCGCCGATGGACGTGATCGTCGTCGGGCTGGTGCACCCGCTGCCCGACGCCGGCTGGGACCGGGATCCGCTCGGCGGCGCCGGCTACGACCCCGACCCCAAGGACGCGGTGTACGCCCAGGACGTCAACGCGTACGGGCCGTTCCTGGTCGGGCTCGACGATCTGCTCGCCAGCGGCTCCGCCCTCGACCGGCTCGAGGTCACCGCCCGGCCCGACCTGTCCGCGCCGACCGGGCCCGCTCTCGACCGGCTGACCGCCTCGCTGATCGGCGCCGACCGGCGGCTCGGAGGCACGCTCGGCGACCGGGTGGAGATCGAACGGGTCTCCTCGCCGCTGCCGCAGACCCTCCTCGACGCCCGCAACCAGCAGGAACTCACCGCCGGGTCGGTGCTCGCCCTCGCCCTGATCGGCATCCTGCTGACCGCGATCGCGCTGGCCCTGGCCGGGCGGCTCGCCACCGGCGTACGGGCCGGGGAGAGTGAGCTGTTCAGCGCGCTCGGCGCCGGTCGTGGCCAGCTCGCCGCCGTCGCCGCGGTCGAGGCGGCGGTGCTCGCCGTGCTCGCCGCCGCCCTGGCCGTGCCGGCCTCGTCCGCGCTGCACGCCCTGCTCACCCACCTGGCGCCGCTGTCCGGCGCGGGGCTCGCCACCCGGCCGGCCGTCACCCCCGCCCAGGTGCTCGCGATCGCCGGCGGCGCGCTGGCCCTCGCCGCGCTGCACGTGGGGCTGGCCGTGCGGCCCGCGACGGCCGGCGGTCACCGCGGGCGCCGGGAGCTGCTCGCCCGCTCCGGCGCGGACGTGTTGCTCTTCGCCCTGGCCGCGGTCGGCTGGTGGCAGCTGCGGGCGCAACCCGCGGGCGCCGGGTCGCGGGCTGACGTCGTACGCGTGCTGGCTCCTGCTCTGCTCCTGGCCGCCGGTGTCGCGCTGACCCTGCGCCTGCTGCCGCCGCTGCTGCGGCGGGCCGAACGGCTCGCCGGACGGGCCCGCGGGCTGGTCCTTCCGCTCGCCGCGTTCCAGGCCGCCCGCCGGCCGCAGGCGTTCGCGGCCGGGCTGCTGATCGGGCTCGCCTGCGCCTCCGCCACGTTCGGCGCCGCGTTCGGGGCCACCTGGAACCAGTCGCAGCACGACCAGGCCGACCTGTCCGTCGGCACCGACCTCGCGGTCACCCTGGACGCGCCGCCGGTGGCCGGGCAGAGCGCGGCGGTCGCGGCGGCCACCGGCGGGGTGCTCAGCCCGGTCGCCGACCACAACATCGCGGTCGGGCAGTGGCTCGGCGGGTCCGGCGCGTCGCCACGCTTGATTGCCGTCGACACCCGGCGGGCCTCGGCGCTGCTGCGCGGCCGCGGATCGGCGACGGTGGCGGACGGGATCGCGCCGTCGGGCACGGTGACCGGCCCGTTGCTCGCCGGGGCCCCGACGATCGCCGGCACCGCGACCCGGGACACGCCGGTCTTCGTGACGCCGCGCCTGCTGCTGCAGGACGACACCGGGCTGCGGACCGCGTGCGCCGGGCTGCCGATGGCGCTGGACGGCCGCCCGCACCCGATCACCGACTGCACGTTTTCGAAAGGCCTTCGGCTGGTCGCGGTCGCCTTGCCGGTCACCGCGGACTGGGAGGGGCAGCCGAACAGTGGCATCGACGTCACGATCATGCTGCCCGGCCCGGCTGCCGCGCCGTGGACCGCCCGCGCCGCCTCGCCGGAGGCGGCCCAGCTCACCCAGCCCTCCGTCGCGGCCACCGGTAACCGGCTGCGGCTGCGCGCGAACGTGCAGTTCGCCGATCCGGCCGACCTCAGCCGGGTGCTGGTCGCGACCACCTTCGACGATCCGGGGCCGGTGCCGCTGGCCGTCTCCGAGCGTTTCGCGCACGACGTCAACGCCAAGCCCGGCGCAGAACTCAGCCTCACCTTCGGCCTCTCGCCGATCGCCGCCGTGGTCACCACGATCGTGCCGGTCGTCCCGTCCGCGCCCGGTGAGCCCGCCGCCCTGGCCGATCTGGACATCCTCTCCCGGGCCCTGGTCGCGCAGGGCGACTTCGACTCGCCGGTCACCGCCTGGTGGGCCGCCAACCCCCGCGACGGGGCCGCGGCGGCGGCCGGCCGCCTGCATCTGGGTTCGGTCAGCACGCGTACGGCGGAGACCGCGCGCCTGGTCGGCAGCCCGCTGCGCGCCTCGCTGCCCGCTGTCCTCAAGGTGCTCGTCGCCGCGGCCCTCGCGCTGCTGCTCGGCGGCGTCGTCCTGCACGTGGCCTACGACGTTCAGCTGCGCGCGCTCGAGGTCGCCCGGCTGCGCGGCCTCGGCATGTCCCGGCGCGACATCCGGGCCGCGCTGCTGTTCGAACACGCCGCCGTGCTCCTGCCGCTGATCGTCGCGGGCGCGCTCATCGGCGCCATCGCGACCTGGGCGGTTGCGCCGCTGCTGATCCGCTCCGACACCGGCGCCGCGCCGGTGCCACCCGCGGCCGCCCAGTGGCCCCTCGCGGCGGAGGGGGCGCTGCTCGCCCTCCTGATCATCGGCGCCGGGCTGGCCGTGTTCGCCGTCGTCACCGTGCAGGCGCGCCGGGCCGACGCCGCCCATCTGCGGGTGAGCTCGTGATTCCGCTGCATTGGCCCAGCATCCGGGGCCGCGCCCGTGCCGATCTCGGGCCGCTGCTGCTGGTCGCCGGGGTCGTGCTGGTCGTCACGCTGCTCGCCGCGGCCGTGCCGCCGCTGATGCGGACCACTGCCGACCAGGCGGCCCGGGAAGCGATCCGCCGGGCCGGAACCGACGCCGCCGTGCAGGTGCAGGCCCGCTGGGAGGACGACTACGGCCCGAACGGCGGCCGGCTGCGCTCCCCGGCGCTCGCCGAGGACGTCGACGACTTCCGGACCCGGGCCGAGGACGCCCTCGACCCGGGCCTGCGCGCCGTGCTCAAACCGCCGGTCACCACCGTCTCCGCGGTCACGCTGCAGGTCACCGACGGCAGCGTGCAGCGGCACTTCCAGGTCGACTACGTGCAGAACGACCACGGCGGGCCGGCCGTCACCTGGGTGATCGGGCACGCGCCGGCCGGCACCGTGACCGGCGGGGTGGAGATCCCGCTCAACGGGCCCAAGTGGGAGGTCCAGGTCGGTCTGTCCGAGGTGGAGGCGGCCGCGCTGAAGCTGCGGCCGGGCGACCACGTGCCGGTGCAGGACGACCTGCGTACGCCGTACAACGTGCTGGTCAGTGGCATTTTCCGGCCGGTGGATCCGGCCGATCCGGCCTGGCTGACGGTGCCGTGGGTGCTGGGGCCGGTCGCCGACGTGGACGGCGCCGGCAGCACCCGGCTCGGTGGCCTGATGACGGCCGACTCGCTTCCCGACGGCCGGCTGGCGTTCCTGCCGGACCAGCTGCGCCGCACCGTCTGGTTCAGCGCCGACCCGGACCAGGTCACCTGGGAATCGGCCCAGCGGCTGGCCGCCACCGTCGCCGAGCTCAAGGGCACCTCCGCCTCCTCCGGGGAACGCGACGACTCGCTCAAGTGGGACACCCAGCTCGACGGTGTGCTGCGCGACGTCCGCGCCCAGGTCGACGCGGCCGAGGCACAGGCGTCGGTGCTGCTGATCGCGGTCCTCGCCGGGGCGGTGCTGGTGCTGCTGCTCGCCGCCGACCTGCTCGCCCGCCGCCGCAACCCGGCGCTGACCGCGGCCCGGCAGCGCGGCGCCGGCCTGCCTGCCCTCGCGGCCGAGCTGCTGCTCGAATCCGTCGCCGTGACCGTGCCCGCCGCGGCGATCGGGCTCCTGCTCTCGTGGGCGCTGGCCGGGGGAGCGGCCCTGCCCTGGGCCACACCGGTCGTCGTGTGCGCGCTCGCGGCCAGCCCGGCCTTCGGCATCCTCGCGGCCGCGCGGGCCACCCGGGACCGGCGGGCGCCCGCGAACCGCTCGGCCCGGCTCTGGCAGCACCGCACCGCCCAACTGCGCCGGGCCGCGATCGACGCCGCGGTGCTGGCCGCCGCGGCCGGCGCGATCGTCGCCCTGCGCCAGCGCGGCATCAGCGCCGGGGCGGACACCGCGCTGCCGGCCGGCGCGCCCACCCTCGGCGTCGTCGCCGGCACGCTCCTGCTGCTGCGGCTCATGCCGGCCGGCACCGGCCTCGCCCTGCGGCAGTCGCTGCGCTCCCGGCGGCCCCTCGCCGTCTTCGGGGCCGCCCGCGCCGCCGCCACCTCCACCCGTGTGCTGCCGCTGCTCGTGCTGACCACGACGGTCGCGCTCGCCGGGTTCGCGGTCACCCTCGACACGACCACCGCCCGTGGCATGGCCGACGGCGCCTGGCAGACCGTCGGCGCCGACGCCCGCCTCGACGTCGGCCCGGACACCACCGCCCCGACCGAACGGATCGCCTCCGCGCCCGGCGTCACCCAGGCGGTCGCCGCCCAGGTCTTCGCGGGCGTCCGGGTGATCGCCGGCGGCAACTCCCTGACGCCGGCCCTGGTGCTCGTCGACGCCACCGAGTTCCAGCGGCTGCTCGCCGCCACCCCGCTGCCCGACGCCCCGGACCTGACAAAGCTGAGCGGAGGTGGCATGCGCGCCCTGGTCCGCTCCGCCGACGGCAGCCTCCGCCCGGGCATGGCCCTGGACGTGCGCCTGCCGGACACCAAGCCGGTCGAGCTCACCGCCGTCGGCATCGCGCCACAGGTCGGCACGGCCACCGACGTGATCGTGGTGGACGCCGGGTCGGGGCTGCCCTACAAGCCGGACACGGTCTGGGCGACCGGCCCCGGCGCGGGCCGCGCCGTCACGGCCGCGGCCGGCGGCGGCCACGTCCTGGTGCGCGCCGACGTGCTCGCCGACCGCCGCTCCCTCCCGCTGAACTCGGGGCTGGCCGCCCTCGAACGGGCCGCCGCCGTGGTGCTGCTCCTGCTCGGCATGCTCGGGTTCGCGCTGGCCGCGGCGGCCAGCGCGCCGGCCCGTTGGGAGACCCTCGCCCGGCTGCGGACGCTCGGACTGCGGCCCCGCGACACCCACCGCGTCGCCGCCGGTGAGCTGCTGCCGCCGGTGCTGGCTGCCGCGGTGTGCGGGCCGCTGCTGGCGTTCCTGCTGGTGAAGCTGACGTTCGGGCCGCTCGGGTTGAGCACCCTCACCGGCCAGACCGCCGACCCGGCGACCGTGGTGCCGTGGTGGTTCGCCGGGGCCGGCGCGGTCGTGCTGGCCGGCACCCTGGTCGCGGTGGTGGCCGCCGAGGCCGTCGTGCGCCGCCGCCAGGGGCTCGGTGAGGTGCTGCGAGCCGGCTCCTGACCGCCGGTCACGGGCCGCAGTCAGCACAGTGGACGTCCGCCGGCGGGTCGCCGGTGATCAGCTGCCGGAGCCAGTCGACCAGGCGGACCCCGCTCACGTCGGTCCCGTAGAACAACTCGTCGGTCTCGAAGATCTGGTGTTCGGCGCCGGGCGCGGTGCAGCTGTGCAGCGGCACCCCGGCGGCCTCGATCGCCGCCTCGTTGCGGTCGATCGTCTCGAGCAGGCTCCCGGTCATCCACCTGGTCACCTCGGGCGCCGCGTGCGGGTCGTAGGCGAAGTCGAAACGAGCCAGCACCAGGCCGGGATGGCGCAGTCCGGCCTGGACCCAGAAGCGGGGGACGGTCGGCCCGAAATCGCGGGCGCCCCACTGCCCGTCGAGGATCTCGGTGGCGAAGGCGGTGCTGTCCGGCCACGCGCCGGACTGGCCGCCGAACACGATGACCTTCGCCGTGGGGAGCCGATCGGCGACGAGTCCGCCGTAGACCGGGGCGGCGATCGAACCCGCGGTCTTGCCGACCACCACGACCTGGGTGGTGTCGAATATTCCGGTGCGGTTCCCCGGATCCGTGTTCGCCAGGCTCCAGTCGTAGAAGTCGTTCTCGCTCTGGTCACCGGTGAATGCGCAGCTCGTCGCGTCCCAGCAAACGCCGCCGCCGTTGAGGAAGAGCACCACCTTCACACCGGAGAGGTCACTGGTTCGATAGTCGGCCTACGCCGACGCCCATAGGCGGCTCCTTGAGATGCTCCGCAGATCCGACCCGGCCCGTGTCCCAAGCTGTCACCAGCGGTCTCGGCGTTCCACCAACGGGCGGTCGGGCATCCGAGTTCGAAATGCCGCCAACCGTTCGAGGAGCCCTCCATGAGTAGATGCTTGATCGCGGCGAAATCTGCGTCCGCCGGCACGTTGAACGCGACGAGGGGTGGCTGCGGTCCGAGGGTTTTCGCCGTTCAGGCTGAAGCGGCTGACGTTTGCGTGTACCGCCCCGAAGTGTCGCGTCCGAGGGGGCCGGATGGCACTGATCAGGAGCTGGTTGCCTGCGCGGTATACATGGCGGAGACTGCGGCGTCGGTCAGCGGGCCCTGGTAGATCGTCAGGTCGTCGATGCCGCCTGACCACTTGTCGAGCAACTGGTCGTGCTGGCGGGTCCGGCCGACCAGCAGCGTTCCGTCGGACGCCATCGGCGTGAACGGTACCGCCCGCGTCGCCACGCGCGTCCCGTTGACGTACAGCCGCGCCTCGTGGTGGCTGGCGTCGAACACGCCCGTCAGGTGCGTCCATTCGTCCAGTTCCGCGGTGTCGGTGGCCCTGGCATACGCTGCCGTCCGTGCGTGCCGTCGTGTCGGCGAGTGTGTCGTCGCGGTGGACGCGTCCGCGGCGAACACCGCGAACTCCCACGCACCGGTGCCGGAGTCGTACCGCAGCCAGGTCGCGCTCTCATGAACGCCGGCCTGGGCCAGGACGGCGGGACTCCCGCCGGCCTCGACCGCGTCGAGCTTCACCCACGCCGAGACCGTGAACGACTGGTCGGTGAGCAGAACAGGTGCGTCCTGCCAGATGGTGAACTCGTTGCCGTCGGCGTCCGGTGCCGTGGTGCCGGTCCTGATCGCGCTGCGTCCGTATTCCTGAGTTGCCTCGCCGGCCGGCGTGCCACCGTCCGGGAAGTATTCCGAGTCCAGCCACAGTGCCTGGCCGCCAGCCGTATGGCCGGGGCCCACGTCCGCACCGAGAGTCAGGGCAAGCGTGCGCTCGAAGATCGACATGTCCGGCGCTTCGCAGGTGTCTCGCAGGTCGGCGACGAAGCAGGGCGTGGCCGTCTCGAAGTCCCATCTGCCGACCCGGACCGGCCCGAGGATGCCCGGCTCGTTGAAGCCGTCGACCACTTGGCCGGTGAAGTCTTCCGGCGCGAGTACGCGATCGTAGACCCGTACGTCCGCGATGGAGCCGTTCCACCAGCCGGTGGCCACCCCGCCGGCGAAGCCGCGGCCCACCGCGAACTTGCCGCTCGCCGCCCACGGCGTGGCCGTGCGGTCGACCTCGGACACCAGCACCCCGTCGACATAGAGGCGGAGCTTCATCTGCGCCGCATCGAAGCTTCCGGCGACGTGCGTCCACAGGCCCGCGTCCGCCGCGGTGATTGCGGCCGGCGCCGCGGCGACGACGGTGGTGCTCGACTGCGCGGCGGTGTTCTTCATGGCGAACGACCAATGTGGCACAGCAGGCCTGCCGGATCGGCGGATGCCGATCTCGAACCCGGGGGCGTCGGCGGCCTCCTGGGTGGCGAACGTGATGTCCGTCGCCGGCCTGGCGCCGAGGCGTACCCACCCGCCGACGCTGAACGAGCCGGTCGTGTCGACCACGGCGGACTCGGTGGTGGCGGCGGACGATGCACCGTCGAAAGTAGCGGTCTGCGCCCCTCTGCGGCGTACGTCGCTGGGCCAGCTCACGCCGGCCGGGGTGAGTGGGGAGTCGGTCGGCGCCGCCACCTGGTCGGCGAGCGCGCTTGATGCGGTTATGCCCGGATATATCTCGAGCCCCCAGTGGGCGACCGGGACCGGCAGCCGAGCAGCAGCGGCGGCCGCCTCCGCGACGAGCGGCACGGCGAGCAACCCGACGACCAGGCCCGCAACCGAAAGGCCAGGCAGAAGCCTCCGCCACATAGCGTCTCCGTTCAACGCGCAGACAGTGACCGAGACGTTAGGGCATCTATAGGACGCGCGCTGTCCCCTCAGTTGCCACCAAAGCCGCCCAAGGCGGACGCAAGTCTTGAGCGAGCTGTGTGATCTTGGTGACGCATGGCGTCGGGCAAGAAGGGCTACCCGGCCTCCATGCCGCAGGCCATTCGGACCGCAGGGCAGGACATCGCACACTGTTCACGGCAGACCCCCGCGCACGTGCTCATGGTCGAGTGTGGATGCGGGAGGGGCGACGGGAAGCGGTCGTTGTGCCGACCAGCCGGGGAGCATCGTCATAGTAGGGCGGCCATTTCGATCTTCGTGACGGCGCTGTATTCCCGAGGTGGCCCTGTCTCGGGGGTTCTTGGTCGGCGTCACTCGGGGAGCAGCCAGCATCGCGAGGGTGACCCGCCGGGCGCGACGCGGGGAGCAACGCCCGGTTGTGCAGGAGAGCCTGTTTTACCTGTTCGGTGGCTATCACGGATGGCCGTGGGGAGCACCGTCACGGTGAATTCGGGGCGTGCGGCGTGATCCATGCGGTGCTGCTCCCCAAAACCGTGGTCGGCGGGGGAGCAGTGGGGGGGTTGTCACCGGCGGCGGCGGGTGGTTCCGAAGCGCGCCGAACAGCGCCCAGCAGCGTCCTCTCACCCTCAAATACTTGCGTTTGTGCTGGTCGGAGGCTTGCGCCCACCACTTTCACACAGGAGCGCTCCACGAACAGCGCCCAACAGCGTCGAAGAGCACGTTTACGCAGGTCAAGAGCGTAGTAGAGCGTGAGCGCCCTACTACGTCTGTTCCCGGACCTCTCCTCCGTTGCGGGAGTGTTCTCTCCCGAGCGTTCACCCTCCATCTGACCGCTACTCGGTGGCAGGAGTGGTCGAGATGGCGTCTTGCGACGTCGGTGATCGCTTCTTCTGATTGGAGGCCGTCCGAGGCCGACGGGCACGCGATATTCGATCTCGTCACGGTGGGTTCGCGGGCACAATGTACGCCGTGCTCACCGCCACCGAAACGCTGCTGACGTCGCTGGATCCGTTGTCGTGCCGCCAGCGTATGGGTCGGCTCACGCAATGGGCGCGTACCGCGTCCGACCGTGTGCAGGTCTGCGCCGACCTGCGCGAGCAGGGCCCTTACGAGCGGCATCTTGCTCTAGTCGCCGCGATGGTGGCCCGGGACGCCGAGGGGATCGTCGCCGCGGCGGGTGATCCGCAGCCGTCGATCAGGGGTGCCGCGCTCACTGCGTCGGTGCGTGTCGGGGTTCTGCCGGGTGATCATGTCGATCGGCCGGCGGTGGATCGGCGGCGGGTTTATCGGGCCTTGCGCCGCCGGCATGTGCCGGGTGTCGCCGATGCGCTGATCGGTGTGGTCCGTGCCGAGTTCGGTGATGAGGAGGCTGCCGCGCTGCTGCCGGCCTGCGGCGCCGATACGGTGCGCGCGTTGCTGCCCGACCTTGAGCATGGGCTCAACCTTGAGCGGCTCGTCCGGCGGCACCCCGGCCCGCTGCTGGACCGGGTCCGTGAGCGGTTGTCCGCGGCTCCGGCCGAGCTACGTGGCCGGGTCTGGGGCGATGCCGCCGGCGTGGTGCTGCGGTGTGACCCGGCGCAGGCGCTCGACCTGCTGGAACGGTATGCGCCGCGGGAGTCGCTGCCCGGCCCGCTTGTCGCGTACGGGATCCTCGCTGCACATGATGCGAGTCGCGTCGTTCGCCTGCTCACCGCGCGCGGCCGTGCGGCCTGGCTGCAGCGAACCGTGCTGCCGCCGACTTTGCTGCGCCGCCTCGCGGCGTTGCCCACCGACGAACTGGTGGTGCTGGCCGGCGGGTTCCGTGAGCACAGCCGCGCTTTGGCGGCGTTGCTCGATGCGGTTGCACCGGCCCGGCGCGGGGAGCTGTACGACCGGGCACTGGCCGAGGCCGACACGGCATCGCTGATTCCGGCTGCCGAGATCATGGAAGTGCTGCCGGCCGCGGTCCGGATCCGCGAGGCGATCCGGGTGCTGGGCCTGGCAAAAACCCAGGAGCGGGAAGCTCAGGTGCTGGCGTGGAGCGCGTACCTGGCGTGGCCGGACGCATCCGCGGCGTTGGCGGTCGCGCTCCGCTCGGGTGACGCCGACGACCGGGCATCCGGCTATGCGCTGCTGGTGGGGGCTGCCCGCCGCTCGCGCGACCCGCAGGCCGTCGCCGAGGTAATCGTCCGGCTTGGTCGGCTACGTAACGAGCAGGATCCGGTACGCGCGGCCGCGCTCCGGGCGCTGGCGAAGGTGGTGCCGCTGCTCACCGCGGACACGGCGGCCGGGCTTACGCAGCTGACCACGGACGCGGTTGACGCCCGGGACGCGTCCGCCGCCACGACGACCGCGTTGAGCACGCTCGCCGCCGACGTCCTGCAGCACCATGTCGCTGTGCCGCAGCTGCGCGAGTGGGCGCTGCTCACGATCGACCTGGTGAGCAGCGGCGCGCAGGTGCCGGTGCTGCGCCGTTTCGACACGGTGTTGCGCCGAGGACAGGAGGCGATGGTCTTCGAGCGGCTGAGTGGCTGGGTCGAGGCGGCCATTGCCCGCGGTCGGTACGGTCCGCTGTTCGCGTTCACCCACGCGCTCGGCAAGCGGGCCTGGCAGCTGCCGGAGCTGCAGGACCTCCTGCGCCAGGCGGTCGGCCCGCACACGCTGCCGTCGGTGGCTCGCACGGCGATCGGGCTGTGGCTCGACGACCCGCGAACCCGCTCAGTTCGGGTCGCCGAAGTGCTTGCGGCCGACCCGTCGGCGGTGACGATCCACCCAGTGTGGACGACCATCTGCTCCTCCCGCACCGATCTGCTCGATCGGGTGCTGAACAGCCGCCCACGCGGCCGGTTCGTGGAAGCAGGGACGCACTGGGTGCCCGGGTGGGCGTTGCACGCCGAGCGCTGGTTGCCACGCCAACAGGCCCGTTTCGTGGACCTGCAAGAGCTGATCGTCGCCGACACCGAGCAGGGTGTGTGGCAGCGGGCTGCGGCGATCCGGGCCGCTGCGGGTGTTCCCGGCGCAGGCCGTGAGCTCGTGCTGCGCCACCTCGACGCCCGGGAGGTGCCGATCGCCGAGGCGGCGCTGGGGGCACTGGTATGGACCGACCGGCCGGACGCGGCACTGCCGGTGCTGCTGCGGTACGCCGACGGGGACCGGGCGCGGGTCGCGCTGTACGCGGCCGGCCGGGCGGCCCGGCACACGCCGCCGTCTCAGCTGCCCGAGGTGCTCGGCGCGGTGCTGACCGGTCCCGCGAAGATCACCAGCCGGAAGGAGGCTGCCCGACTGCTGGCCCGCTACGGGCCGCCGCGGGTGATGGGGACGCTGCTCGACGCGTACACGAACCCGGACGCGCACCGCGACCTGCGCGCGGCGATCGTTGGCGCCGCCCGGCAACGGCTGCAGACCGAAGCGAGCTGGACCATCCTGCAGACCGCCGTCGACGGTAGCCGGGAAGAGCGCCGCGCGGTACTCGGTGCGTACCCGTACGCGATCCCGGAACGGCACCGCCCGCGGTACGGCGCGTTCGTCGTCAAGGCGTGCAGGACAGCCGACCGGGAGGTCCGGCGGGCCGCGTTCGGCCAGCTCGGGGAATGGTCGCCATGGCTCACTGGGGTCACCGAGATGGTCGTGGACCGGGTCACCGACCTCGGCGAGACGATGGTGCACATCGAGGTTGCCAACCTGCTCAAGGCCGGCGGCGACGCGTTACTCGGCGCGGCGTGGGCCCGGCTCGTGGACCGCGACTTGGCCGACGACCATCCCGGCGGCCCGGCCTCCGACCGCCCGGCCCGGCGCCGCATCAACCTGCTGGCGCGGGGCGCGATCATCCGGTCCGGAAGTCGGCCGACCGATGCCGACCGGACCGCGCTGGTCGAATCGGCGCGGTGGCTCGCCGGTCATCCCAGCTTCGCCGGTACGGCCGCAGGGCTCTTGGTCGACCTTGGTCGGCTGGACAATCTGGACGAGATTGCCGGACTATGTGCGGGCCGGCCAGTCCTCGCAATCCGGACCGCCGAACACGTCGGCGCGCGCCTGCGAGGCCTGCGCGACTGGCCCGACCCGGCGGTCCTCGCCGGCACCGTCGCGCGGCTTGCGGGGCGCGGCGACCTGGCCGGCGGATTGTTCGCGGTGGCGATGGTCCGGCACGGGGCCGGCTTCGGCTGGAAGACACCATGGCGGGACCTGCTGATCGGACTGCGGCGGCACCCGGACGCAGAGGTGCGCGACGAGGCGTACGCCATCGACATGAGCTGAGCGCCGCCGATCGGGAGGAGCCGACCAGGCGGCGATGACAACGCCGGCGAACGCGTAGCGCATCCTGCCTCGCCGCATCAGGACGCTGATCTCAACGCGGCTGCCATTGCGCTATCCCTCGTCGGTCGACCAGTCTCCGGGCAATGCGCGCTGCACTGCGGTAATCGCGTCCGCCGACGGCGCGCGGACCCACAGCGACGTCCCGGCATCCTCGCGGAGAATCGCCCCCAGCCCCTCGAACCACCGTACTGGCGGCATATCAGCCCACCGTGGATAGTCAGGTAGCGGCAGCCGACGGAACTGATTCTCCAGCAACGCAACGGTCTCGTCGTCCAGGTGAAGGTTGGCGCCGAACGCGTCGCCGGTGGCCAGCCACTCCGACAGGACCATCTCCACACACGCTAAGGAGACCCGGTCAAGGAACGGATGCCAGCCCTGTTCCCCGGCGTGCCGCGAGACAACCGGCGGGTCAGATTCGGTCACCGCCGACAGCGGGACACCCCACTCGGCGACGTGCTGACATTCCCAGCGGAAGACCAGCACCCGGCCCGTCTCGACGCTGATCCGATGCGGAGCAAGGAGAAGGTCCTGGCTGCGGGTCAAGTCCAGACGCCGGCCGATCAGCGCGTAGACCTCACGAAGCGCCACTGGCAATGGGAAACCCAGCCGGTCTTCCGCGGCCCGCAATTCTTCCTCGTCCCAGCCGTCACCCGCGACGACCGGACTCGCGTAGCGCGCAGCGAACCGCCGGATGAATCGCCGAGCCGCGGCAGCATCGCGCGCCCCCTCGACAAGTTCGGAGTAGAGATCGAATCCGTCGTTCACGCGGGACACCATATGGACTCCAGTCGACCCTTTGACTCCGCACTCCTACTCCTGCTCCCGGCCGATACGTCTAGAGAGGGCGACGGGAAGCGGTGGTTGGCGCCAGGCAGCCCAGGGGAACACCAACCGTTATAGCAAAGCGGCCATTTCGATCTTCATGGTCGGGGTGATGCTCCCGAGGCGGCTCCATCTCGAGGGCACACGGCCGGTGTTTCTGGGAGCAGCCAAGGCGGCTTTATCTCAGGCGGGTCTGGCCGGCAAGGCGGCCAGACCCGCCGCGGCCGTGAAGCCGGCAGAAGAAAGCTTGAAACACCACTCGCGGGCGCAGGGACGAAGCCCGGGGAGCCCTCGTCCCCACCGCGCAGGCCTCTTCCACGATTACCCTGGGCTATCGGCTGACGCGTGCCAGGGCGCGGTTCGCGGCATATCAGGATGTCGACCGGCAGAGCCGGGCTCGTTCCACCGGCTATCGGCAAAGCCAGACACCTTCTCCTTCATGGCACACGAGGCCGCCGTTCGGATGCTGCACAAAGACGGCGGCGCCGCGTATCCAGATGTAGTCGTCGGCTTCCAACGTCAAAGGCTCGGTGAGCTCCCACCGCCCAGTCGCCGGCTTCCACCATGGTTACGACCGTCTGCCGCACCACCGGGGTCGGTTCGGTCACGATGACGCCAGTGGCGTCATCACCACGTCCGAGCCGGATCTGCATGTCCGCGAGACTACCGACGTAGGCCGCCCACGGAGTCTGCACGCACGATCGGCGGCAGATCCGTGCGTCGAGGTCAGACGAACCGATGCGCCTTCCGACTCTCGTGGCATGGCGACGGCATACTGACGACTTATGGTCAGCTACCGGCTCCGGACGTTCGTTCGCCGAGGCTTCCGGCCGGAAGAGGCAGAGGCGATCCTGAGTCTGCTTACCGACGCCGTGCCCCAAGAGCCGGGCGATTCCGCGGATGGCATCGAGCGAGTCCAGGCCGCGGTAGTCCTGCTTTCCGACGGGGACAGTCAGCGATTCCTCGAAGTATTGAGGATGGCTCAACAGGACTGGCGCGACGTTCTGGTGGCGGCCCAGCTCGCCCACGATGACTGGCCCGAGCGACTGGACGCCGTGCTTGGCTGACCGCGCGCGCACAGCGGCATGACAATGCGCCTTCGCCCAGGGCACCGGCATACTTCTTCCGTGGCTGAGTACTCCTGGCCGGACAAAGGTGAACGTCGGGCCAAAACTGCTGCCCAGAGTTGGGCGGCAACGGTTGAAGCGCTCCCCGAGGGCAGCCGGGTGACAGGTCGCGTAATCGGCCGGCAGCCCTTCGGCGTGTTCGTGGACATCAGCGGCACACCGGAGGCGATCGGCTTGGCCGAGATCACGTCGATGCCGCGCGATGCCGTACTCCCGTCAGTCGGCGCCATCGTCCGATGCAGCGTGATCGGCTACGCGGAGCACAATCACCAGGTGAAGTTGCGCCTCGACGATTCATGAGGCTGAACGGCCCGAACGCCCGAGTGCCACGACTTCGACCAAGCTGGGTTGTCCCACTATGCATCCGGGCGGATACGGCTCAGGACCAGCGTCACGTTCCGTAGCGGCCGGAACGCGGCATGTTAATTCGCTCAGCTGTTCGTCGTTCAGACCGAAGGTCGTCGGCTTCCGGCGATAGATGCGGTCGCCGCAACCTCGGCGGGTATGTGCCTTTTAACTGAATGTGACCGACTCTCCTGCGCCTAAAAAGCCGAGCCGACGGCTCTTTCCACTCGTCGCCGCTACGGGCGTCGCCGCCGTTATCGCGGTCGGCGTTGTTCTTGTGCGTACCCATCGGGACAACTCCGCGCCGGCCGGTGACGCGCTGCCGTCCGCGTCGCCCGGGGTCGTCAGCTCCAGCTATGTGGAGAGCCACTGGCGCCTGACCGCGGTGACCGAAGGAAGCGTTACCACAGCGATTCCCACGTCAATCGACGCGTCGCTGGAGTTGGCGACGGACGGCACGGTGTTGACCTCTGACGGCGTCAACACGATCAACGGGACGTTCAAAGCCACCAGCTCCGGCTTCGACATCTACGGCGGGCCGACGACCCTAGCCGGGTACGGCGGTAACGACCCCGGCGTGCTTGCCGCCGAGAGCGGAATGGGTCTGCTTATGTACGGCCCACCGCCCGAATGGACCGCATCACCCGACGCTTCCGGCGCGCCACCCATTGCTTCCGGCGCACCGCCCATCGATTCCGAAGCATCGCCCGTGCACGTCACCGTCCTCGCCGCGACCCCAAAGCTGCTCACCCTTCAGGCCAGCGGTGCACGGCTCGCCTTCATTCGGACCGGCCCGGCCGAGGAAGTCAACGCGACGCCAATTCCCGACAACAGCTCTGCTCCCGATAATTGATCTTGGTTTCATTGACCGGCAGCCTGACCAAATCGAGTGGCCAGTCGAAATTCACGAGCGAGCAGCAGAACGTGCTGGCGGGCGTCCGAGTCCGGGAGGTTCAGCCATCACAGCGGCACCCTAATCTCCAGGTCGGGCCCGAGCGTCCGGCGGCCATTGTCTGCGGCACGAGAGTGCACCCGATCTTGGCCAGGTGATGGCCATATCACGCCGAGCGCCAAATCACTCTGCGCTGAAGCTACACACTAAAATGCGGA